>JAHJXP010000112.1 GCA_018827585.1 Pseudomonadota bacterium
AGGGGAGGGGGAGGAGATTTCGGACTTTTTACGGGTTCATCAGTTTTCTGAATTAAAATAATTGTCGGAAACGACAGTAAGGAGCAAGACTCATGGCTAAGTACGTCTATACGTTTGGAGGAGGCGCCGCCGAGGGCGCGGCGACCGACAAGAATCTTCTGGGCGGCAAGGGCGCCAACCTGGCGGAAATGTGTTCCCTGGGCATCCCCGTACCGGCGGGTTTCACCATCAGCACCGAGTGCTGCACCGCCTATTACGCCGGCGGCTGCAAGCTCCCCGGCGAATTGACCGACCAGGTCCTCGGCGCCTTGAAGAAGACCGAGACGATCATGGGGATGAAATACGGCGACGCAGTCAATCCGCTTTTGCTCTCCTGCCGTTCCGGCGCCCGTTCCTCCATGCCCGGCATGATGGACACCGTCCTCAACGTAGGCCTCTGCACGACCACCATCCCCGGGATGATCGCCAAGACCAACAACCCCCGTTTCGTCTGGGACTCCTACCGCCGCCTGATTATGATGTACGCCGACGTGGTGATGGAAAAGGCCGAAGGCCTGGAACCTGCTCTGAGACAGGGCATCCGCAAGATCCTCGATGAAAAGCTGGACGACCTCAAGCGTGCGAAGGGCTGCAAGACCGACACGGATCTTGGCGCCGACGACCTCAAACAATTGGCCGAAGAGTTCAAGGCCCTTATTGAGAAGCACCTATGCAAACCTTTCCCGGATGACCCGATGGCGCAGCTCTGGGGCGGGATCGCCGCCGTTTTCAAGAGCTGGAACGGCAAGAAGGCGGTCTCCTACCGCCGGATCGAAGGGATTCCGGATGACTGGGGCACCGCCGTCAACGTCCAGACGATGGTGTTCGGCAACATGGGCGACTCTTCCGCCACCGGCGTCGCCTTCACCCGCGACCCGGCCACCGGCGACAACAAGTTCTACGGCGAGTGGCTGGTCAACGCCCAGGGCGAAGATGTCGTGGCCGGCATCCGCACCCCGAGCCCGATCAACGACGACACCAAGAACGAGCAGAACAGGCACCTCGTGAGCATGGAGCACGCCGTGCCCGAAACCTACCGCGAGCTCGACGGCATCCGCACCAAGCTCGAAACGCACTTTACCGACATGCTCGACATCGAGTTCACCATCCAGGAAGGGAAACTCTGGATGCTGCAGTGCCGCGTCGGCAAGCGCACCGGCACAGCCGCCCTGAACATGGCGATGGACATGCTGTCGGAGGGGCTCATCGACGAAAAGACCGCCGTGATGCGCGTCCAGCCCCAGCAACTGGATGAACTCCTCCACCCGATCATCGATCCCAAGACCGAAAAGGACGCAATGCCGATCGCCAAGGGCCTGCCCGCCGGTCCCGGCGCCGCCTGCGGCGCGCTGGTCTTCACCGCCGAAGATGCCGTGGCGTCCCTGCGCGCCGGCAGGACCTGCATCCTCCTGCGCGAAGAGACGAACCCCGAAGACGTGGAAGGCATGCGCGCGGCCGCCGGAATCCTCACCGCCCGCGGCGGCATGACCTCCCATGCGGCGCTCGTCGCCCGCGGCTGGGGCAAATGCTGCATCGTCGGCGCCGGCGGACTGCACGTGGACGCCAAAGCCAAGACGGCCCGGATTGCCGGCTCCGACCAGGTCCTGAAAGAAGGCGATGTGATCACCCTCAACGGCACCAAGGGCCATGTCTATCTCGGGTCCCTGCCGATGATTGACGCCACCGAGAACCCCCGCTTCCAGAAGTTCATGGCCATGGCCGACACGTTCCGCACGATGGGCGTGCGCGCCAACGCCGACACCCCGGAGGATGCCAGGAACGCCCTCAGCTTCGGCGCCGAGGGGATCGGCCTGTTCCGCACCGAGCATATGTTCTATGGGGAAGGCTCCGACGAGCCGCTGTTCTATCTGCGCAAGATGATCCTCAGCAACACCGCCCAGGAGCGCAGGGCCGCCCTGAACGAACTGTTCCCGTTCGTCAAGGCCGCCCTGAAAGGGACGCTGAAGGCAATGGAAGGCCTGCCGGCGACCATCCGCCTCCTCGACCCGCCGCTGCACGAGTTCGTCCCGCAGGGCGCCAAGAAGCAGGCCGAGCTGGCAGAGGCGCTGGGAATCGCGGTGGAAGAGATCAAGAAGCGCGGCGAAGCGCTGCATGAGTCCAATCCGATGATGGGCCACCGCGGCGTCCGCCTCGGCATCACCTACCCGGAGGTGAGCGAGATG
>JAHJXP010000011.1 GCA_018827585.1 Pseudomonadota bacterium
ATCCTTTCTGAAACAGGAACCGCCGAAGCCGACGCCGGCGTTTAAAAACTTGGGGCCGATCCGGCTGTCCATGCCGACGGCGCGGGCGACCTCGGCGACATCCGCCTCCGTCTTTTCGCAGAGGGCGGAGACGGCGTTGATCGAGGAGATCCTCTGGGCGAGGAAGGCGTTGGCAACGAGCTTGGAGAGCTCGCTGCTCCAGATGTTGGAGGTGATGATCCGCTCCGGCGGGACCCAGTTGGCGTAGATTTCCGCCAGCGTCTCCCTTGCTTTCAGGCCGCGCTCCGTTTCCCGCGAGCCGATAAGTATCCGGTCCGGCGCCTCCAGGTCGCGGACGGCCGTCCCTTCCGCCAGAAACTCGGGATTGGAAAGGACGTCGAAGAAGATGCCGTTTGCGCGGCAATTGAGGATCCTCTCCATGGCGAGCGCGGTCTTCACAGGGAGGGTGCTCTTTTCGATGACGATCTTGGACGTTTCCGCAGCGGCGAGGATCTGCCGGGCGGTCTTTTCCCAGTACTGGAGATCGGCCGCCATCCCCGCCCCGAGGCCGAAGGACTTGGTCGGCGTGTTGACGCTGACGAAAATGATGTCGTTCTCCCGGATCCCCCCTTCTATGTCTGTGCTGAAGAAGAGATTCCGGCCGCGCGTCGCTGCGACGATCTCATCCAGCCCCGGTTCGTAGATGGGGAGGCAATCCGAGTTCCAGGCGGCGATCCGCTGGGGGTCGATGTCCACCACGGTGACCCGGCAGCGGGGGCATTTGCGGGCGATCATGGCCATGGTGGGGCCCCCGACATAACCGGCCCCGATGCAGAGAATCTTCTTTTCGAAAGTCATAGCGTCCTCTATACCACCTTCCGGAAATAGTCGATGGTCTTTTCCAGGCCGTCGGCGAGGGCAACCCTGGGCTCCCAGCCGAGCCTTTCCCTGGCCAGAGCGATGTCCGGACGCCGCTGGACGGGATCATCCTGGGGAAGAGGCTTGAAGACGATCCGCGAGGAGGAGGCCGTCATCCGGATGAGGGTCTTTGCCAGTTCCATAATCGTGAACTCTTGCGGGGTTCCGAGATTGACGGGACCGGTGAAGCCGTTCGGGGAGTTCATCATCCGGATCAGGCCTTCCACCAGGTCTTCCACATAGCAGAAAGAGCGGGTCTGGGACCCGTCGCCGTAGACCGTGATCTCTTCCCCCTTGAGGGCCTGCACGATGAAGTTGCTGACGACGCGTCCATCGCGGACGGCCATCCTTGGCCCGTACGTATTGAATATTCTGGCTATTTTCACGTCGACGCCATTCTGGCGGTGATAGTCCATCATCAGGCATTCGGCGGCCCGCTTTCCCTCGTCGTAGCAGCTCCTGATCCCGATCGGATTGACTCGCCCCCAGTAATCCTCCGTTTGGGGATGGATCTCCGGATCGCCGTACACCTCGGAGGTGGAGGCCTGGAGGATCCGGGCCTTCACCCGCTTGGCGAGCCCCAGGGTGTTGATCGCGCCCATAACGCTGGTCTTGATCGTCTTGATCGGGTTGACCTGGTAATGGACCGGAGATGCCGGGCAGGCCAGGTTGTAGATCTGATCGACCTCCAGATAGATCGGGTTGATGATGTCGTGACGGATGCATTCAAAATTCGGGTTGTCCAAGAGATGACGGATATTGGCCCTGCTTCCGGTAAAGAAAGCTTTTATGGTTTTACAAAAATATTTCTTGACAATATAAAATACATTATGCTATTCACTCTTGCACTCAAAAGTGTATACAATATGTTATTGCGGAGGTAAAATAAATTGTACAACTTTCCTAAATACGATCTTAAAGGTAAGGTTGCTATAGTAACCGGTGCCGGTCAAGGGTTGGGGAAATGGATCGCACTCGGGCTCGCTGATGCCGGTGCCAACATACTGGTCGTAGACATTATACCAGACAGCGCGGAGCAGACTTGCAGAGAAATCAAAGATCTCGGCAGGAATTCAATTTTCAAAGCAGTGGATGTGGCAGATGCAGAAGCAGTGCGTGACATGGTGGACTATGCCGAAAAAAGTCTGGGTGGACTAGATATCCTGGTAAACAATGCAGGAGTGAATGTTCATAAAAAGGCCATGGATATTACACCTGAAGAATTTTCGCGTGTGGTCAATGTGAATGAAAAAGGCGTATACTTCTGCTCCCAGGCAGCCGCACGTAATATGATACCGAGGGGGCGTGGTAAAATTATCAACATCGCATCGAGCACAGCATTCCTGGTAAGATCAGGGATACCGAATTCTGTATATGCCATGACAAAAGCAGGTATTGTGATGCTCACTAAGGCATTCGCTGAGGAATGGGCACAATTTCACATAAATGTTAACGCAATTGCCCCTGGCTATTTTTCCACTCCCCTTGTAGCAGACCGACTTAAAGACCAAGAAACACGCCGCACTATCATGGAGTTTACCCCTCTCGGTAGGGTTGGAGAACCTGAAGATATTATGGGAACTTCGGTTTTCCTTGCATCAAGCGCGTCTGATTATATTACGGGGCAGACCATTTGCCTCGACGGCGGCCGAACAGTACTATAGATGTAAGCGGTATAGAGGAATTAAAATGGACTTTGTGCAATTCCTCAGAGGGCAGGTTCGGAGATACGGAAGCAAGACACTTATTTTTAGTGACGAAGGATCGATAAGCTATCAGGAATTTGATGATATCACTGATCGAATGGCTTATGGACTAGAGATGATGGGAATCACCGGTGGTGATCACGTAGCAGTTCTCCACCCAAACAGTTCGCAATGCCTCCTGAGTTACATTGCGATAATTAAAGCTGGCGGTATTGTAGTTCCCATAAATTACATTTACACGGCACGAGAAGTAAAATACCTGCTCAACAACTCAAAATCAAAGGCGATCATTGCTCATGAAGCAATCTCTTCCCTTATTGAGGAAATAAGAGATGAAACGCCTAACCTTAACCATATTATCGTCAGAAAAGGCACGGATACAGTTGAAGTAGAGATTACCGACAGAGTGGGCACCACACTTCTGCCCATCAAGGAGAGAAGCTTTAACCCTGAAGATCCGGCCATGATGTTCTATACCTCAGGTACTATAGGCAATCCTAAAGGGGTCGTCTTAACGCACCGGTGCTTATATTTCGGAGGGCCAAATATCGCCCAGAATTACGGATTAAAGGACGAAGATATTACCATTGCGGTACTCCCCATGTCGCATGTTTTTGCTATTGCCAGTCCTTTTTTGGGAAGCCTAAGTTCAGGTGGCAGCATAGTAGTTGTTGACCGTTTCAAACCACAGATTATTTTCGAAATGATTGAGAAATACAGCGTTACATGGTTTCCTGGCGTACCTACCATGTTCATTTACCTGCTGAATTCCCTACCTGAGAATACACATGACCTCTCCTCTTTGAGAATGGGCTTGTCCGGCGGTGCCTCTCTTCCCATAGAGGTTTTGAAAAGATGGGAAGAGGCATTCAAAGCGGAAATAATTGAAGTATACGGCCTGACAGAGTCAACGGGACTCGTTACGGCAAACCCGGTTTACGGTATACGCAAATCGGGATCAGTGGGAATAAACGTCTCAGGTGTAACTGTTAAGGTGGTAGATAAAGACGGAAAAGAGTTGCCCGATGGAGAAGTTGGAAATCTAATTTTCAAAGGTCCAAATGCTACCAAATGCTATTTTAACCTTCCTAAAGAAACGGAAGAAAAAATACGCAACGGATGGATATACACAGGAGATCACGCATACCGGGATGAGGACGGATATTTCTTTATTGTGGGTCGAGAAAAGGAATTGATCATATCCGGTGGTTACAACATTTATCCTAAAGAAATAGAAGAGATTCTCCACACCCACCCTGCAGTAAGTGAGGTAGCTGTCATCGGCATTTCAGACCAGGTTAAGGGTGAGGTCCCGAAGGCCTTTGTGTGTCTGAAAGAAGGTATTACCATAACGAAGGAAAGGCTGCTCGAACACTGTAAAAAGAATCTAGCGCCTTATAAAATGCCAATAATCGAATTTATGAAGGAGCTTCCTAAAAATACTACCGGAAAGATCATGAAAAAGGAATTACCAAGAGAGTAAGGAGGTTATTCATAATGGATATCATGCTAACTCCTGAAGATAGGAAATTCAAAGAGTATGTCAGACTATTTGCACATGAGAAGGTTACTCCCATAGCAGAAAAGTATGGCGAGACTGATGATATTCCAAAGGAACTCGTTAAGGCAATGGCAGATGCGAGAATTTTCAAGCTTTTACTTCCCAAAGACATGGGCGGAGAAGGAGTACGATCTTTATTGATCTGTCTGGCAAGGGAGCAACTGGCCGGGGTATACTGCCCGGCCGATGTGACACTAGCCATGCAGGGTCTGGGAAGTTACCCCATCTTTCTCGCAGGCAATGAGGATCAAAAGCGGAAGTATCTGACAAAGATCAGTAATGGTGAGATACTGACAACATATGCCCTTACTGAACCTGAGGCAGGAAGCGATGTGAGTTCAATGAGCACAGAGGCCCGCGAGACCTCGGACGGATTTATACTGAATGGCATGAAAAAGTTTATTTCCAACGGATATGCGGCAGATATTGCAATAGTATTTGCAAAGACACCTTTGAAGAATAATCCAAAAACCGTTTCAGCTTTCATTCTCGAAAAGGGGATGAAAGGATTTACCGTACATCAAAGGATGAAAATGATAGCCCCCCACGACATCGTCGAATTTAAGTTCGAGGATTGCTTTGTTCCTAAGAAAAACATGCTTGGGAAAATTGGTGAAGGTCTCAAGATTGCGCTGGATACACTTGATATGTTTCGCATGTCTGTCGGTGCTGCTGCTGTTGGGATAGGCCAGACAGCCCTTGACATTGCCATATGTTACGCCAAACAGAGGATTCAATTCGGTCGTCCCATAAGTAAATTTCAGGCTATTCAGTTCAAGCTTGCAGAGATGGCTACAGAGTTGGATGCCTCTAGGGCTCTAGTGTACAGGGCAGCCATAATAAAGGATAATAACGCGGAAAATGTGTCCCGCGTGGCCGCTATGGCTAAATTTTACGCTACAGAGGCAGCTTTCCGGATAGTCGATCAGAGTTTGCAGATCCATGGCGGGGTGGGCGTCCTGGTGGGATCAACCATTGAGAGGCTTTACCGGGAGATCAGATCTCTTAGGATATATGAAGGTTCCAGTGAAATTCAAAGACTTGTCATTGCCAAGAGCTTGCTATGCAGTTAATCTTTCAGGGAGGAATTATGCTGTCTCATTGTCTTGAGGAACTACTAAAGGAAGGACGGGTTTTTGACCTTGGTATGCCCTATTTCACGGGCATGCCGCACCATCCTAACCAACCTCCCTTTGCTCATACCCTTCTAAAAAAACATGGCGATATTACCGTCGGTGAAGAAAAGATAAGCTTTTGTAATGATCTCTTTGTAATTGGTGGTCATTCAGGTACCCACCTCGATGCCATATCACATGTAGCCCGTAACAACATAGTCGCAAACAATATTGATATTACAGACTTGCAGGATTACCAAAACGGGCTCAAGGTGATGGGAATAGAAACTACCGGCCCTGTGGTCAAACGAGGGATATTGATCGATATACCTCAGCTTATGGGTTTAGGTGTTTTGCCTCCCGATTTTGGCATAGGTAAGGAAGAGATACAGAAGGCTGTTTATGCTGAGGGTGTGGAGATTAGAGAGGATGACGTGGTACTTGTTAGGACAGGGTGGATACAGTACTGGGACGATCGCCAAAAATACGTTTCTGCAGACAAGGGATCTCCGGGGATAATTGAGAGCGGGGCACAGTACCTGGCAGAACGCAAAATTTCTTTTACCGGATCGGATACAACGGCGTATGATAAAGTGCCTCCTCATAGCCTCCCGTGTCATGTCATATTGCTTGTGGAAAACGGAATCCAAATTATGGAAATGCTGAACCTTGAGGAGCTTTCGCGAGAGAAGATCTTTACTTTCCTCTTCATCGCACTCCCTCTTAAACTTAAAGGTGGAGCAGGATCTCCTATAAGACCGATCGCAATAGCTTAGGTGAAACATGTCTTCCGTTAGAATTGACACTTATGACAGACTGAAGAATTTGATCATCTCTGGCGAATTGAGCCCGGGTGAAAAGTTATCTGAGACTGAATTGGCAAAGAAGCTCTCAGCTAGTAGGACTCCGATTCGAGAGGCTTTTAGGCAGTTGCAATCGGAGAGCTACATTAATCTTATTCACAATAAAGGTGCTTACGTAGCGAAAGTTCCTCCAGAAAAGATCGAAGAAACCTACAATATTATAGCTCTTCTTGAAGGATACGCAAGCGAAATTATGACCGAAAAAGTCACCAGTGTGGATATCAAAGAGCTGAGAAAGATGGCCCAAAGAATGACCCTGTATGCATCTCATAAGAAATATCAAGAATACACCATCCTGAATATCGAGTTTCACCGTTTCATGACGCATTTTAGTGGGAACAGCATTCTCATCAAAATCTATGAGGAGTTGCGGATGCAAGTCTACCGATACAGGATGATGAGCATTACCATACCAGGACATTGGGAAACGTATCTTTTGGACCACGAGAGGATTATTGATGCCTTGAGTAAAAAAGATGCCTTGCTCGTGGGACGCCTTACCAGGGAACATGTTGGTCGTGTAAAAAAGATCCTCGTCGATTTTCTCAAGAACAATCCTGGGTTATGATCTTGCGGTGAAAATAGAATATTTTAATCTGTTCAATATTGAATCAAGGAGGTCTTAGGATGAAAATCGCAACGCGCCAATGGTTGAGGATGGAAATGGGGATGGTCGGTGGAGTGTGCTTCTTCCTCCTGGTCTTCATGCTTGCTTTGCCAGGCTTTGCCCAGGCTCAGGAAAAGTATCCCGCCAAGTCCATCAATTTTGTTATCGGCTATCCCGCGGGGGGGACCACGGATATCTGCGCCCGGCCGCTCGTGAACGCCGCCTCCAAGATCCTGGGGCAGCCGGTTATCGTGGTGAACAAGCCGGGGGGCGGTTCGGCGGTCGCCGTCGCCCTTCTGAAGACCGAGAAGCCTGACGGGTATACGATCGGCATTCTGCCCAGCGGCGCGGTCCTGAGCCAGCACATGCGCAAGGTCCCCTACGATTCGGCCCAGGATTTCACCCCGATCATGCAGTACGCCGTTTACCTGTACGGGCTGGTCGTGCAGTCGGATTCTCCCTGGAAGACCTTCAAGGAGTTCATCGACTACGCCAAGGCCAACCCGGGGAAGATCCGCTACGCCACAGCCGGGGCCGGGACGCCGCAGCATCTGGTCATGGAGCGATTGGCAATTGAGGACAAGATCAAATGGACCCACGTTCCCTTCGATGGCGGAGGCCCGGCGACCACGGCCCTGTTGGGGGGCCACGTGGAGGCGATCTCCCAGACAACGGAGTGGAAAAAACATGTGGAGTCGGGGCGGCTGCGGCTGCTGGCGGTCTATGGTGAAAAGCGGATGATCGATTTTCCCAATGCGCCGACCCTGCTTGAACTGGGCTATAAGATCACCGCCCCCAGCCTGATCTCCATCATCGGCCCCAAGGGGCTTCCCCCCCAGGTCGTTGACACGCTGCACGGAGCCTTTAAAAAGGCAATGGACGATCCGGATTTCATCAAAGCAGGCAATCAGATGGATCAACCCCTCCTCTACCGGGGTCCCCAGGACCTGGAGAAACACCTGGTCCAGATGAACCAAGAGGTTGGAACGTTGATCCAAAACCTGGGTCTGCGGAAAGAGTAACGGTCCGGATTCCATGGCCAAGTTCAACAACGACCAGGTCAGCGGGGCGATCTGGATTGCCGTCGGCATCGCGGTCGCCCTTGGCTCCCTGCGCTACGGCCTCGGGCCGCTCGAATCCCCCGGTACAGGCTTTTTACCATTCCTGGCCGGTTGCGCCATCGTTTTGCTGGCGTTGATCGGGCTGATCCAATCGACCCTCAAGCGGCGCAAAGGGACCGGCTGGACGCCGATTTTGCAGGGAGTCCTCTGGCAAAAACCGCTTCTCGTCATGGCGGCCCTTTTTGCCTATGCCCTGCTGATGAAACCCCTGGGCTTCATCCTGTGCACGGTCCTCTTCATCGGCTTTCTGTTGCGGACCGTGGAGCCGCAGCGCTGGTCCGTGGTGATTGTCGGGGCCATCGGGACGGCCCTCGGGGCATTCGCCATTTTCGATGTCTGGCTGAAGGCGCAGCTTCCTCAGGGTCCCTGGGGCTTTTAAGGAGCGGCCATGGATTATATTCAAAGCATCATTCTTGGCTTCCAGGTCGCCCTGCAGTGGGACAACCTCCTCTTCTGCTTTATCGGGGTTTTGATCGGCACCCTGGTCGGGGTGCTGCCGGGACTGGGGCCGACGGCGGCCATCTCCCTGCTGCTGCCCACGACCTTCCACGTGACCCCTGTCTCCGCGATTATCATGCTCGCCGGGATTTACTACGGGGCGATGTACGGAGGCTCGACCACCTCCATCCTGGTAAACATTCCCGGGGAAGCCGCTTCGGTGGTCACCTGTTTGGACGGATACCAGATGGCCCGCAAAGGAAGGGCCGGACCGGCGCTCGGCATCTCTGCCTTCGCCTCCTTCATTGCCGGTACGATGGGGGTCATCGGGTTGATGCTGATCGCCCCGCCACTCGCCGAGATGGCTTTGAAGTTCGGGCCGCCGGAATATTTTTCCCTGATGATCATGGGCCTGACGATCCTGACGTTCCTGGCCAGCGGCCCGATGTGGAAGGCCCTGCTGATGGCCGCTTTCGGACTATTTTTAGGTTCCATCGGGTTGGACTCCATGACCGCGTCGGCGCGCTTTACGATGGATATCGTCGAGCTCTCCGACGGCATCGGCATGGTTCCCGCGGTCATGGGCCTTTTCGGCATCGCCGAGGTCCTGCTCAATGTGGAGCATTCGATCAAGCGGTCGGTCTTTGAAACCAAGATCCTTTCTCTGCTGCCCACCTTGCAGGACTGGAAGGATTCGATCTGGGCGATCTTCCGCGGGACGTTTATCGGCTTTTTTCTCGGGGTCCTGCCGGGCGGGGGGGCCGTCATCTCCTCCTTTGTGTCCTATGCCGTGGAGAAGAAGGTCTCCGGGTCCCCGGAGAAGTTCGGCACCGGCATGATCCAGGGCGTGGCCGGCCCGGAGGCCGCCAACAACGCCGCCACGGGGGGCGCATTCATCCCGCTGCTCACGCTGGGGATTCCGGCCAACTCGGTGATGGCCATCCTGCTGGGGGCGATGATGATCCACGGCATGCAGCCGGGGCCGATGCTGATCCAGGAGCAACCAGGCCTTTTCTGGGGGGCGGTGACCTCCATGTATATCGGTAACGCCATGCTGCTGATCCTGAACCTGCCGCTGATCGGGCTGTGGGTCCGTATCCTCAAAGTCCCGTACCCGATTCTTTTCCCGCTGATCCTGCTCTTCTGCCTGATCGGCGCGTACAGTCTCAACAACAGCGTCATTGAAGTCCTGATCATGGTCGGTTTCGGGCTCCTGGGGTATCTCTTCAAAAAATTCGAATACGAGGCGACTCCCCTGATTTTGGCACTGGTCCTGGGACCCATGCTGGAGGCCGCCCTCCGCCGCTCCCTCCTGCTCTCGGCGGGGAGCCCCCTGATTTTCGTCACCCGCCCGATTTCCGGCGTTCTAATGCTGATCTCGTTCATCTTGCTGGCCTATCCTTTGGTGCCCTGGCTGCGCCGGAAGCGGGAGATCCTCCCCCAGGTAAGTGATGATGAGTAATTAATATGCAATAGGCGGGGAGAATGAAAGCATGCCCTTGTATGTCGATCACTTATTGAAACAGCAGGACACCATGATCGCGATGCTGCGCGACATGGTGGAGATGGAGACCCCATCGGCCGACAAACAGGCGGTGTATCGGTTGGCGCAGTATATGGCGGGTCGGTTCGCCAAAATCGGCGCCAATGTCGAATTTTTACAGCCGAACGCCGGCAACCATCTGCGGGCCTCCTGGGGCAGCGACAATGAGCAGGTCCTGGTCCTGTGCCATCTGGATACCGTCTGGCCGATAGGGGAACTGGCCAGGCGCCCTTTCTGCGTCGAGGGCGGCAGGGCTTACGGGCCAGGCGTCTATGACATGAAAGGCGGGACAGTCCAGGCCTTTTTTGCACTGAAAGCGATCATCGAACTCAACATCCGGCCGGGCCACAAAATAGTGTTCCTGTGCAATACTGATGAGGAATCCGGCAGTATGAGCTCGCGGGCGCTTATCGAGCAGGAAGCGTTGCGCAGCCGCTACGTACTCGTGCCGGAACCGACGTACGGGGCCGCCGGCGCCGTAAAACTGACCCGAAAGGGCTGGGGCATCTATCATCTGATGGTGACCGGCCGGACGGCCCACGCCGGCAACGACCACGAAAAAGGCATCAGCGCGGTCACCGAACTCGCCTACCAGATTCTGAAATTGCAAGCGCTGACAAATTATTCGGTCGGTACCACCGTCAACGTCGGGGTCATCACCGGCGGCACTGTCTTCAACATGGTGCCGGACAAGGCCGAAGCCCGGATCGACCTCAGAGCCGCCAGTCATGACGAACTGCAGAGGACCGAACAGGAGATACTGAGTCTGACTCCGGTTACACCGGGTGCGATCCTCAAAGTGACCGGCCAGATCAACCGTCCACCCCTGGAAGCGACGAAAGGAAATCTGCAGTTGTACCGCAGGGCCCAAAAGATCGCGGCCGACCTCGGAATAGAACTTCCGGGGGCCCATGTCGGCGGTGTCAGTGACGGTAATTTCACTTCGTCCGTCGGCGCGGCTACCCTGGACGGTATCGGGGCAGTGGGAGACGGAGCGCATGCCGTGCACGAATATCTCGAACTGAAGGCGATGGCGCCGCGGGCGGCGCTGGTCGCCCGCCTGCTGGCGGAATAAGAAAAACCACCGGTTGCGCTGAACGCCCTGCGGCTCCCTCGCATCATCATTACCGGCGCCGGAGGTAGGGATCCGAAGAAGGCCTCCTTTTCGACGGGGGCCGATCTGAAGGAGCGCCGAAGCCTGAGTTCGGATCAGGTCCGGTGCTTCATCCCAATGGCAATCTCTTACAGCTGCTTACACATTAGATCCGGTCTTCCTCGGGCAGACAAGCCTCCCGCCATTTGCGGACGGAATTGATCAGAAAGATTTTTTTTCAGTTCCGAAAGGCTCACCGTTTCTTCCGATATCTCCCCGTTTTCCAACAGCTCCGCGCGGTAGGCGCCGTTCAGAAGACCGCAGCGTATGGGCGGCGTTACCCGTCGGCCGTTGCGGAAGATCACCACATTGGCGATGCAGGATTCCGTCACCTCTCCCGTTTCGTTGTAGAGCAGAACGTCATCGGCGTCCGGGCAGGAGGCCATGGCCTTTTCGTAACGCTCCCTTGATAAGATATTGCTTTCGATGGGTCGAACTATAGGGGGGCTGTTTTTGCGTGTTAAGGGATATTTTGCATTGAAAAGCAGGGGCCGGCGATGCGGTTGGGGAAAGGGAGGTGGATCAGCGGCCGCTCTTTTGAGAAATCGGTTCACCTTTTGGCCTGCACACCCGTCAGGAAGGCATTTTTGAGCACAATTCAGGCAGGCCTCTCCTGCACGCGTCTTTTTCACGATGCGTTATGACTGGAGGTATTGATCCCAGGAGTAATCGGGATCGCCGTAGAAGTCATCAGCGTGCGTTTGGTGATGGAGATCGCAAGCGGCGTATTCTCGGATTGACGGGTCCGGGATTTTCGGCGGCGGCCTGGATCGGACCAGCCATAATCCCAGGTGTGCGAGGATGGCCCGGATGACTGACGGGTCTTCGATGCTGCTGATGATCCGCATGGCGCCCTTGCATTTCGGGCAGATCAGGGGATCGACCTCGTAGATCTTCTGGATCAGGCGCGCCCAATTCCGGCGGAAGATTTTTTCATCCCCCTGGGGTTCGAGGATACAGGGAATGACGTCATCGCTGCCTTCCTTCTGCCGTTTCCCTCGGGAGACGTTGCTGTAGTGTCCGTAGTAACGCACCATCTGCTCTCCCCGGTTCGGGATGTGCGAACACATGGCGGCCAGCCATTCCAGGGCGGGGAGGCTCTTACTTGTCCTGCCGTCTTTGGACATGTAGACGACCTTCCCCTGCTGATCCAGGCAATGCATCCTTTCCTGGGAGAATGAAGCCCGGATGATGTAGCGGGCCAGATTTTCCATGGCCGTATCATCTTTTGGAGATATGCGGTTACCGCAGAAAACGTGGAAGCCGGAATGCCGCCATGTTGAGAGCATGGCGATCATCTCCTTCGTGATCTTTCCCCTGTTCAGAAGCATCCTGAGCACCTTGTGCCGGAAGATGGTCTCCAGCTTTTTCAGCTCCAGGGGCGGGGCGACGCGGAACATGCCTTTTTTGCCGTAGAAACATCCGTCGGTCACGAGGATGTGGGTGTGAGGATTGTATCCCAGAAAATCACCGAATGTCTGGACGGCGATGACGGCGCCGGGGATGGGATAATTTTCGGGAACCGCCTCCTGCAGAAAGACCTTCAGGGATTCCCAGGCCGCGCGGCTCAAGTCGGCAAGAAGCTTTCTGTCGTAGAGGAAGTATCTGCGGAGGACCTTCGGGATGCTGAAGACGAAATGCCGGTGGGGAACCTTCTTGAGAACATCCATGGGGGGGGCCGGCATCAATGGGGGATGTGCGGTAGCGATCCGCCGGGAGTTGTAGATTCTTTTCCTCATTGCTGACCCCTTGTTATCGGCACTGGCGGTCCGCTCATCTTGTTCACAAAGGATGTCATCAATAATCAAAGGGACATAAGGATGAACCTTCCGCCAATCCACCGGCGCGTGGCGAAACGAGGCTTCTGTCAGGTGCCTCTCCGATAAACCCACCAGACCACCCTCCTTGGAACGATCCCTTTATCAAGGAGTAGTCCAATCGCAAGCCCCAAGGCTCAACGCCGCCTCTTCCTTCAGCCAACCGCATCTCCCCATTCCAGATAACCCTCTGAAAGTAGAATCTCCTGGATCTTCTAAAGAAACTCAATCCACCTTACCCGCCTACTCCAGGGCTTATACTCTATCCTCTTGACCGAGACGGTATGCGTGCTGCTGTACCCGTGAGATTTTCTTGTTGACAATAGATTAATCACATG
>JAHJXP010000113.1 GCA_018827585.1 Pseudomonadota bacterium
GCGTTCTTCCGATTTTCCCTCTCGCGTTTTCTTCTCTCTCCCAGTCCCAAGTTGCAGTCCTTCCGTGAAAACGACTCTTTTTTGCGCCTTGTCGCAACGGAGGATCCAGAATGTTTCCGCCAAGACCACGAACCGCCGCAACAGATCCGCAAAAGACAGTGAGGCTGGAGACGAACCGGATGAAGTTCCCGGCAAGGAATTATCTCCTCCGTTCGTCAACGATAGACAAGCAACCAACGATCAGCTTATGAACCATGGTCAGGATATGACTGCTGGTCAGGTGTTTTTCTATAGCATTATTTATTTGCTGTCAAGGAAAATAGTGGGGAAAAATAGTGGGGAAATTGAGGAAAGAGGGGTTGCCGGGGAAAATATTTCAGGTGTCCGCAACACGCCCCGATTCAACGCACTTGCGACTTTTTCCGAGGGTCTCACACCTTCACCGCCCGGACAAGGAGAACCGTCGCCAGAAAACGGGGGAAAAGCCGGGCGTCCAGCCAGACCGGCAAGCAGTACGCGCGGTTGAGCCACTTGAAAAGCGGCGTGATGATCCGCAGGCTGGTCCCTCCCCCCGCCGCCCTTTTCTCGGAGCGAAGCCGCTTCAGGAAAGAAACAGCCGAGATGACCGCCAGCATGGTCAGTTTTTCCAGGGGCCCGAGCACCTTTTGTATCTCCGCGGGATGAAGCCCGACCTCTTTCAGGCGATCCGCTACTTCCTGGAGCTCATAGCGGCGATAGTGACCCACGAAAGAATCATCGCGGGCGAAATAATCCCTCCGGTGGGGAAAGGTAATAAGCAGGCTCCCGCCCGTTTTCAGGACCGCCGCCATCTCCCGCAGGGCCGGGCGATCGTCCGGCAGGTGCTCAATGACCTCCGAACAGATCACCTGCGAAAATGCGCCGGGCTTGAAGGGGAGACGCGCGGCGTCGGCCGCGACGAAACACCCCCTCCCCTGTCGCTGTTTCAATGTCCGGAGGGCCGAGAAAGACAACTCGGAATAGACGATGCGTTCGGAATCGGTCACCATCGGCGACAGGCCGCTGCCGACCTCAAGGACCAGACCTTCCCCCATTCCCCGCCTGCATCTGCCGATCGCCCTTTTTCTCAGCAGATAATTGTAGAGGAAGTTCTTCAGCAGGACGTAGGTCTCGTCCGCAAAAAAATCTTCGAAACGATTGCTGTTCATTCGCTCACCCGAAACAACCTTGAACGGATGATCTTCATTCTCGCCAGGCGAAAGGTGAACGCCGTCCAGAGGCAGCCCAAACCGTAGCGGATGCTCCGCCGGAGGTTGATCGAAGAGGCCTCCGCGAAGTATTTCGTCGGGCAACTCACCTCGGCGATCGTATAACCCCGCCAGATGATCTGCGCGAGCATCTGGTTGTCGAAGAGGTAATCGTCGGAATTGTTCTCCAGCGGGAGGCTTTCCAGGATCTCACGGGAAAAGGCCCGGTATCCGGTGTGATACTCGGACAGTTTCGCCCCCAGCAGGATGTTTTCCGCCAAGGTGAGGAAGCGGTTGGCGATGTACTTCCAGAGCGGCATTCCCCCCTTCAGGGCATAGCCGCCCAGGATCCGCGATCCCAAAACGCAGTGGTACAGGCCGTTGCCGATCATTGCGGCCATCGCCGGGATAAGCTTGGGCGTATACTGGTAGTCGGGGTGGACCATGATGACGATCTCCCCTCCGGCCTCCAGGGCCATCCGGTAGCAGGTCTTCTGGTTGCCTCCGTAACCCTTGTTCTTTTCATGGACATAAACCCGGGTTCGGGGCAGGCGGGACGCAATGGCCGAGGTTTCGTCCCGGCTCGCGTCATCCACCAGGATCACCAGATCCACGATCCCCTGCTCCATCACCTTCCGCATCTCCCCCTGAATCTCAAAATACCGATCCGCAGGGTACAATCCCCCGATCCCCTGATGCGGCCGCTTGTGATTGTAATACCGCACCCAATGCCGAATCCTCTCCTGCGCCTCCTCAAAACTCCCAAACTGTGCCCGCACCAAAAACTCCTCATACACCGTCTTCCAAAACCGCTCGATCTTCCCCAACGTCATCGGATGGTGGGCCTGCGATTTTATATGCCTCACCCGGTCCTTCCCCAACTCCCGCTCAAACCGAGTCGTTCCCCGCCAGTTCGTGTACTGCCGCCCCCGGTCCGTCAATACCTCCTTCGGCACCCCGTATTCTCCAACCGCCCGGCGGTATACCTCGATCACCTGATCCGCCGTCTGGCTTCGGTACAACTCCAATCCCAC
>JAHJXP010000114.1 GCA_018827585.1 Pseudomonadota bacterium
CAGTCCGTCTCCTCGAAAAAGAAGAAGTAGCGTTCGTCGAACATCCCCACCTCATCGATGGCGCTCTTGCGGACCATCATGCAGGCGCCGATCGCCGAGTCGACCTCGATCGGCCCCGGATAATCGCGCCGCTTGCTGGGAAAGCGCCGCGGGAAGAGGACTTCCAGCAGGGGGGTGTTGGTCAGAAGCGTCAGGAGGCTGGGAAAGGCGGCGACGGAATCCTGCCGGCTGCCGTCGGCGTTGAGGAGCTGGCCGCAGGCCATGGCGGCATCGGGCCGGGACTCCAGGAAAGAGAAGAGTTTCTGAACGGCGTTTTCCGTGAGCCGCGTATCCGAATTGAGCAGGAGGGCGTAACGGCCCGCCATGATCCTCATGGCCTGGTTGTTCGCCGCGCCGAAACCCCGGTTCTCGGGATTCTCGATCACTTTCACCCGCGGGAAACGCTCCCGCAGCATCTCGACGCTGCCATCGGTGGAGGCGTTGTCCACGACGATGATCTCATGGTACAAGTCGCGGGCGGTCGCCTCGATGGATTCCAGGCAATCGCGCAGAAGATCCCGGGTGTTCCAGTTGACGATGATGATCGAGAGGTCCATTCAGACACCAGTATGGCAATGATTTCATTCTCTTATAAATACGATGGTCATCATCGCCAACAATGTATAAAAAACAACTTCCGGGACATGACTGAAAGACGGCTCGAAAAATCCGATCACAAGAACTGCCGCAACCGCAGATATTAAACTCCTTGCCCAATCATCATCTTTTCCCTGCCTGATACAGCGCCACCCCATCATAAAAGTCGCAAAAAATATATTGAGGAAAAATGCAAGCCCGATCAGGCCGGTTCGCACGGCGATGCTGAATGGCATTGAATGAGGATCCGTGTGAATATATCCCCTGTATTTTTCTGGGACTTTTTTGTTATATTTTTTAAGATCGAAAAACTCTCCATTGCCATAAGTCTCCATTCCAAAACCGATGCCCATGATGGGGAAATCCTTTATGACTTGCAAGGTTGTGTAATGTATGTCCAGTCGTAACGCGGTAATTAAATCACCATTGGTGATGCGGTCCTTGATGGGGCTCATAGCGGTGGCAATGAACAAGATTCCCAGGCAGACAACAAGGATTTTCTTATTTTTAAAACACAGGATGATGACCGACAGAAACAGGGCCAATACCGTGCTGCGTGTTTGGGTTAAAAAACATAAAATGGAAATCGGCAATATACATAGAATGGAGATGATTTTGATGCGTAAATTATTGTCCGTAATGATATTGTGAAGAGAAAAAATTGCGGCAGGCACTGCAAAAAAACCAATCAAGTTAACGGGTACTTCAGCAATTCCCGTCACAAGCTTTGTCGATAATGTATTGCCCAGCATAGCGTAAAAATAAATGATCTCCCCCGCTGAAAATATGGCAGCAGATAAAATGACTATCCACGAAAGATAAACCAGCCGGTTGGAGGAATTGAAATAATTAATTAAAATGTAATAAAAGACTATGTATTTGAGAAGATGCGCGCGAAAATCATGAATGCTCCCCCCCTTGTCGAGGGCAAAGAAAAGGCATATGAATGCCCATATGGAAAAGAGAGCAAAAGGTAATGTAAGTGGCGACTTAAACGAAAAATCAATCTTGCTGCAGCAGGCTAAGATGAGCGTTATGATTACCGAGCCATAAAAGCAGACTTCCTTTAAGGATGTTGTGTGAGGAAAAGGGTTCAAGAATATGGATATTCCCATGAGTACGGGAACGCTAAGATTCAGGAGCTTGAATATTTTTCCCCTCGTGTTCAGTGCATTCAATTGCAGCATCCTATCGGTAGCATGACTCAGACCCTCTCCCTACCCGTGGACGGGCCGCGCCGCTCCAACGCCCCCGCCCTCCGGTTCATCTCGGCGAGCTTGGCGTACTTGAAGAATTTGTTGACCGCGTCGGTCGCGGCCAGCGTCAACCCCTGCGGGCCGTCCAGAAATCCGCCCCTCAGCAGATAATCCTGGAAGAACGTCCATTTTGCACGCAAGAGCGCCGACCAGATCGTGGATCTCCTGCCCGCCGCAAAGGCCTCTTGCGCGCCGAGCGTGGAATAGCGGTCGATCTTCCGGATGATCCGGCCCAGGTCGCTCTCCGTCCGATGTTCGAGCGGCGTATCCAGGGCTTCTACGGGGCCGTCGACGACGACCGCTTCATGGACGGTCGCCGCCGTGATTCGGCCCCGGCCTCTCCGGAAGAGACGGACCACCCGGTCCGGCCACCACCCCGCATGGCGGATCCAGCGGCCCTGGAAGAAATTCTTTCTCGGAAAGCTGTAACCGGCAGCGGCGTCCGGGGAATCCACGATCTCCCGAATGACGCGGGCCGTCTCCGGCGGGATCCGCTCATCGGCGTCCAGGACGAGGATCCAGGGCTCGCGGCACTTTTCGACGGCGAACTGCTTCTGGGGCCCGAAACCCTGCCACGCCTCGCTGAAGACTTCGCAGCCGAAAGCGGAGGCGATCCGGAGAGTCCCGTCGGCGCTGCCGGAATCCACCATGACGATCTGCCGGGCAAAGGCGACGCTCCGCAGGCAGTCCGGGAGATTCTCCTCTTCGTTCTTCGCGATCAGGGCAACGGAAAGCGGCGCCTTGTCATCCATCGTGGTCCTCCTGCCTCCGCCCCTGGCCAATATCGCTGCAACCCAAGAAAATGTGGTCAGCATAGAGACGTCGTGATACCGTCCCAGCGACCACTACTCGATCCCGGAACCCATGGAAAAGCTCTCGCTGAAATAGACCAATCAAACCGGCAGCGTATTGCTTATCATAATCCCCAAGAAATATCACTCAATGATGTTTATGAGGCGGAAGACCCTCTTGAACCGCATTTCCCACGAATGCTCTCGCCTCGCCCTCCGGAACCCGGCCCGGCGGATCGCTTCCGCCTCATCCTGATGGGCCAGCAGATGGCGGATTTTGGCCAGGAGGTCGTCGAATCCGCGGTAGGCGACGATCTCTTTTCCGAGGGCATAGACCGTCTCCAGTTCGGGGTGGTATTCCGTGAGATAGAGCCCCCCGCTCATCGGGATCTCGAAATCCCTGCCCTTGAGACAGAAGGCGTCCTCGTGGCCGTCCACACCCCCGAAACCGAGGTTGATCCGGCTTTTCGAATACATGCGGACCATCTCCTCCGTTGAGAGGGGACCGGCCGGCCAGCCGTACCCGAAGGCCTCGACACGGACTCCGGCCTCCCCGAGACGGCGGATGATCTCCGGGCGGTTCCCGTAGCACTGCCCCACGAAAGAGACGTCAATCGTCCTTTCCTCTTCCAAAGGCCTGTGGATCTCCGGATTGGCGCCTTCCGAAAGATAAAGGGGGATGGCCCCCTCGACACAGTACTTCTTGAGGGCATCCTCGGTGCTCGTCCAGCACAGGTCGAAAAAGCGGCATATGTCCCGGGAGCCGAAGGCGAGGCCGCCCCGGACCTTGCCCGTGAAATGCTCTTTGTCGTTAAGAGAAAAGTGGATCATCGGCACGCCGAAAGCCCGGAGGGCCCGAACCGTCTCCGGAAAAATGATCTCCCCGGAGAGGTAGGTGAAGATCACGTCGGGG
>JAHJXP010000115.1 GCA_018827585.1 Pseudomonadota bacterium
ACCGCACTTCCCGAAGCGACGACGGGACGACAGGGGTTGCCGCCAGCCCTAAAGCAACATTGACGACTTCGTAAAAAGTCCGGATGCTGCGTTGCGCTTCATCCCTCGTCGTTGCGACGTACGGCGATGTACGCCTCACTCCTCAGGATTCGCGCGCCTTGCCTGCGGCCTTTTTACGAAGCCGTCCCATTTTCGTGACTTTTAAGACTTCTTACGCGTTCGTTAACATCCGTAAAATAATGATCCGTCCTCCCCCTGTCAATCGGACCGTCTAACCGACCAGGCGGTTGAGGACCTCATGGTATTTTTCGGCTGTTTTCTCTATAATCTCCGCGGGGAGTTCCGGCGCCGGCGGCTTCTGATCCCAGTGAATGGACAGAAGGTAATCCCGAAGGAACTGCTTGTCGAAACTCTTCTGCGGCCTGCCTTCCTCGTAATCGTCCTTAGGCCAGAACCGTGAGGAATCCGGGGTAAGCAGCTCATCGATGAGGATGAGCTCCCTGTCCAGAAGACCGAATTCCATCTTGGTGTCGGCGATAATGATTCCCGCCGCAGCGGCGATGGCGACGGCCCTTTCATAGACGGCGATGCTCGTCCGCACGATCTGGTCGGTCAGCTCGGCGCCGATGATGTTCACCATCTCCGCGCGGCTGATCGGCATGTCGTGCTCCCCGTCCGGCGCCTTTGTGGACGGCGTAAAAAGGGGTTCCGGAAGCCGCGACGACTCCTTCAATCCGTCAGGGAGGGCGATCCCGGAAACCGGCTTTCCTGAGCTGTAATCCTTCCACCCGGAGCCGCTCAAGTAGCCGCGGATGATGCACTCCACGGGCAGAGGCCTCGCCTTTTTCACCAGCATGCTCCGGCCCTTGAGGACCTCGCGGTAGGGGGCGCAGGCGGCGGGGAATTCGTCCGGATTGGTCGAGACGAGGTGGTTCGGAATGATGTCGCTCATCTTTCCAAACCAGAAGGCGGACATGCGGGTCAGCACCTCGCCTTTTCCCGGGACGGGGTTCGGCATGACGACATCGAAGGCCGAAATCCGGTCGGTCGCGACGATCAGCAGATGGGAATCGAGGGCGTATATGTCGCGGACCTTGCCCGTACCGGCGAGCGTCAAATTCGGGAAATTGGTTTTCATAAGACCCGACTGATTCATAACTTATCTCCCTTCATTTATCGTAAAAAAGGGTTGAACCTTTTTTCGTGGCCGATCGTAGAGGTGGGGGTAGGGCCGTAGTTATGGCCCGGCAGGACCACCGTTTCATCCGGCAGGGTGCAGAGCTTCCGCTGGATGGAGTCGGACATGACCTCCCAGGAGCCGCCTGGGAAATCGGTCCTGCCCACGGCCTCAACGAAAAGGGTGTCGCCGGTAAAGGCGTAGCCGTCCACGTGAAGGACGATGCTGCCCGGGGAATGACCGGGGGTATGGATGATCCGAAGCCTGATTTCGCCCACCTCGATGAGGTCGCCGTCTCGGACCGTCCTGTCGGCCGGAGGTGATTGCTTCGCTCCGAACATCCTGAGCATCGTCGCCGGAGTGTCCACGAGCATCCCGGCGTCTTCCTCGTGGATGACGATTGCGGCGCCCGTCGCCTTTTTCATGTCGACGTTGCCGCCGATGTGGTCCACATGTCCGTGGGTGTTGACTATATATTTAATTTTGACCTTTTTTTTCTCCGCCGCGGCGATGATCGCTTCCGTCTCCGCCGCCGGATCGATGATGAGCGCCTCGCCGCTGTTCTCGTCGCCCACCAGGTAGGCGAAAACCGCCATCTGGCCGACCTGCCGCTGTTCGATAAACATACTCACTCCCATTTTCACGACTTTTTAAGACTTTTTGCGACACCGTCAACTATCATTTTTCCGCTTTACAAGTCAATGGGATTCGTGACGGCTGAAACCTCCGGACCTGCCCGCCGGCGCAAGACGCCTTCCCTATCCATCCCCGAATGTAAAGATCAGCCTGACCTGCTGAATGTTCTTCGCATCCCCCACCACGAACAGGATGTCGCCCGCGGCGAATCTCAGGTTTGCGGCCGGATTGGAGATGATCCGGGAATCGCGGTTGATTGCCAGGAGCGTGACGCCGTGCCGCTTTCGCATCTCCGTTTCCTGAAGTGTTTTCCCGATGACGGCGGCGTCGCTTTCGAGGCGGAAGGAGGCGATCTCCAGATCCGGCAGGCAGCTTTGCAGCGTGCAAGACGGCGCGACGCCGCGGGGAAGGCTCCGGAACATCTCATATCTCTCCGAGCGGATTTCCGAGATCATTCTTTCAATCTCCTCCTTCGGGATGAAATATCTTGCCAGGATGCGGCTGAAGATTTCCACCGAGGTCTCGAATTCTTCCGGAATGACGTCGTTGGCCCCCAGATCGATCAGGGCGTTTATTTCGGAGACGAAACGCGTCCGGACAAGGATGTAGACCCGGGGGTTGAGCCTCCGGGCGAGCTCCGTAATCCGGCGCGTAGCCGCCGGATCGTTGATCACGACGGCCAGGGTCCTGGCCTGCCGGATGTCCGCATGCAGGAGAATCGCCTCCTGGGTGGCGTCTCCGAAGAAGATCGGCTCTCCTTTCACCCTTTCGCTGCGGACCGCCGCAGGGTTCATCTCGATGATCGCATAGGAGATGCCTGCCGCGCGCGCCGCGCGCGCCAGGTTCCTTCCGTTCAAGCCGAAGCCGACAATGATCAGGTGGTTCTCCCGGGGAGCGGTTTTTCCCTCGCGCTCAGGGGCCATCCCCTGTCTCAGTCTTTCCGGCAGAGGCAGCCTGCCCAGGGCCTCCGCGACGGCGGGCGCCGCGGCGATCAGGGAGGGGGTCGCCATCATCGTGAGGATCGAGACCGCCAGGAATGCCTGGTATAACTCCCCGGAAACCAGACCGTAGGGAACACCCGCCTGCGACAGGATGAATGAGAACTCGCCGACCTGGCTGAGCGCGATTCCGGCGATGAGAGCCGGCCGGAGGGGGAGTCCGGAGAGAAACGAGGCGGCGCCCGCAACGGCGGTCTTCAGGGCCAGGACGCACAGGGCCGCCAGGATCAGGAGCAGGGGGTGCTGCAGAAAAAAGCCGACATCGAGCAGCATGCCGATGGAGACAAAAAAGAAGCTCGTGAATACGTCCCGAAACGGCAGGATGTCTCCGAGGGCCTGGTGGCTGTATTCGGACTCGGAGATGATCAGGCCAGCCAGGAAGGAGCCGATGGCCAGGGAGAGGCCGGCTTCGTGGGTCAGCCAGGCGATGGCCATGCACAGGGCGATCGTCGTGATCAGAAACAGCTCCCGGCTGCGGGTCTTGGCGATCCCGTAAAAGATTTTTGGGACGAGCCATTTGGAGAGGACCGGGACGAGGACGACGATTCCGACGATCTTTGCGGCAAGCAGGGCGGGGGAACCCCCTGCGCCCTGCGCGGCGCCCGCGATGAGCGGGACCAGCAGCATCATCGGCACGACGGCGATATCCTGGAAAATCAGTATGCCGAGCGCCGCGTTTCCGTGGGGCGTTTCCATTTCGGCCCGTTCCTGAAGGATCTTCATGACGATGGCCGTGCTGCTGAGCGACAGGAGAAAACCCGCGAAGAGAGCCTCGTTGAACCGGAAGCCGCAGAGCTTCGCCGCGGCAAATCCGGCCAGCGCCGTCATTGCGATCTGCAGCGAACCGCCCAGCAGGACTGTTTTCCGGATCTGGAGCAGGCGCCGGAAGGAGAATTCCAGGCCGATGGTGAACAACAGCAGGACGACTCCCGCTTCCGCCAGTGTCTGGACCGTCTCCAATTCCCGGACCAGCCTGAATCCGTGCGGGCCCGCGATGACGCCGGTCAGCAGGAAGCCGACGATGATCGGCAGGCGCAGCCGCTGGCAGAGGTAGAGCACGACAACGGACAGCAGCAGGATGACCAGGATTTCGTTGAGGATAAATGCTTGCATTTTCTTTTTCCATCGAGGTTTCGTGAAAGCAGATATTGCTGAAAATCGGGAAGGGTTTGTGAAGGCAACATTTTTCCCCTCATGTAAGTTCCTGCCTATAATATATAGATTCTTTCTGAAATGATATTACGGCCCATTTACGGAAGTCAAGGAGATAATCCCCCAGTAATTATTTGTTTCTTTGGTTAAAGTGTTGTATGTTTAAACCCAAAAGGAAGGAATAAACCGATCCAATATATTAATAGTTCGGTCGCGCTGCGCGCGACCGAACGGCGAGTTGCGCGGAGCGCCTCGCCCGATTTGTCCGACCGCGCGCTGATTCGCGCGGCCGAACAAAATCGTTCGAGCCGTCCGCCCTCGGCCTTGGCGAGTAAACTCGCCAGCCCGATTGCGAACCGCTCAACTCGCCGTTATGTGTCAAAGGAGAAAACAGATGAAAGTGAATGAGGAAGTCTGGAAATTTATGCAGCACCATCTGGGGTATACCGATGAGGAGCTGGAGATTTTTCGAAATAACCCCAAGAATGTTGACATCGTGTCAAAGGCTCCAGCTCTGATGAAGAAAACGATTATTGCAGAAGTCGTCGCTTCAAATGGCTGCAACAGTCAGCACAAAGTAGGTGACAAGTTTTATTTCGATGGTGCCGGGAATTTGCTTACCAACCTGAACCCCAAGCGTATTTGCGTTCATGCTATTAGCGCTCTTTCTGGCCCAATATATGTTTCAAACGAATTGTTTTATGCCGGAGTGGATCCCAATGAAATGAGGCTTAATCGTGTAGGTTGCTTCGACGTAGGGGTTCGTTGTGGTGGTTGGGGACATATCGTTTTAGAAATGCGAATGGAAGAAAGGAAGTAGTACGCAAGTTTTGGCACATAACCCGGTGCTCCAGCCGACCGCGCTGACGTGCGGCAGCTGAGCTTTTCGTTGAATTATAACGAAATGAAAGGAGAACAAGAGATATGGAATGTAGAAAACAAAACAGGACAATATCAATGGTATTGGTGGTGGTAATTTCGATTTTTCTTTTTGGAGGAATTGCCATCGCGCGGGATTTTTCCGCTGACATGGTATCTACAACCAAGGGTGGAGTTGTAACGGGGAAAATTTTTGTTGCAGAAGAAAAAACGAGGATGGAAACACCTCAGGCTATCACTATAACAAGAATAGACAAAAATGTAGTCTGGATCAGTAATGTCCGGTTAGGAACTTGCATAAACGGTTAAGAATTTTGGTCATTGTAGTTGTTTGGTTTTGGTGAAAAATAATTTGCATCCATGTGAAGATTTTACTTGACAAATCAGGTATTTAGTGGGTCGGTTTTCCGTAACTAACTAATATTACGGAGGATTTGCTCATGCCCTACACGTGGATGCCCGGAAAACCCAAGAAAAAAGACAAGACCCATGTGAACCTTATGGCCCCTGTAAACAACATATTGCCCAACATCACCCCCTTGCTCTCGGGATGCAACCGGCCCCTGAAAATGTCTTTTGAGGATCAGTTGAACATCCTGGTGTATTTCCATCTGGAAGAACACCGGTCCGGACGTCACCTTCTGCAGGTTCTCAAGGAAGAGTATTTTGCCCGGCAGTACATTGCTCCCGAGGACGGTATTGAAAAGAGCAGCTTCTTCGAGGATATCGGCTCCCGGGGGCTGGAGCAGATGATGGAAATGTTCGGGAAGCTCTATCTAAGGGCTGCTAAACATTTACCCAAGGGACATGCCGAGTTGGGAAATCTGGTTTTGATCGACGGCTCCTTGATTGATGCTGTTTTATCCATGTACTGGGCCGACTACCGCAAGGGCTCGAAAAAGGCCAAGGTTCATATCGGGTTCGATCTCAATCGCGGCATTCCCAAGAAAATCTTCCTCAGCGACGGCAAGGAGGCGGAACGGCCTTTCGTCGAGAGGATTCTGGCGCCGGGGGAAACGGGCGTCATGGATTGAGGCTACCAGAGCCATAAGCTCTTTGACACCTGGCAAGCAGACGGCAAGCATTTTATCTGCCGGATCAAAGCCTCCACGGAAAAGACCGTCATCAGAATGAATGACATCCAAGCCGACAGCATCGTCTTTTATGACGCTGTCGTTCTTCTGGGGACACAGGGCATCAATCGTACGGAAAGGGAACTCCGCCTGGTCGGCTATCGGGTGGCCGGTGTTGATTACTGGGTCGCCACCGATCGCCATGACCTCACCGCCGAACAGATTGCCTTTGCCTATAAGCTCAGATGGAATATCGAAATTTTCTTCGGCTGGTGGAAACGCCATCTGAAAGTTTATCATCTGATTTCAAG
>JAHJXP010000116.1 GCA_018827585.1 Pseudomonadota bacterium
AGGAGGCGAGACCATCGGTGAGCTGGGCCACACCAAGGATCACCGTCCCGACCTCAATCAGATGGTGGTGGGGGTCATCCTGGACGATCACGGTCAGCCAGTCTGCTGTGAGATGTGGCCGGGGAACACGACAGATGTGACGACGCTCGTCCCGGTAATCAAGAGACTGCGGAGCCGGTTTGCCATCGGACGGATCTGCGTCGTTTCGGATCGAGGGATGATCAGCGCCAAAACGATGGCCTACCTGGAAGAGGAGAAGATCCCCTACATCCTGGGTGCCCGGATGAGGAGGAGCAAAGAGGTGAAGGAGGAGGTCCTCTCCCGTGCCGGCCGTTACCGGGAGGTTCATCCGGAAGGCGTCTCCGCCAAAGATCCTTCTCCCCTGAAGGTCAAGGAGGTGATCGTGGACGGGAACCGTTACATCGTCTGCCTCAATGAGAAACAGGCCCGGAAGGATGCTGCGGACCGGCGGGCGATTATTGCCTCCCTGGAGGAGAAACTCAAGACCAATCCGAAGTCTCTCGTGGGAAACAAGGGTTACCGGAAGTACCTGAAGCTGGATCGGGATACCGTTTCCGTCAATCAGGTGAAGATCGAAGAAGAGGCGCGGTACGACGGGAAGTGGGTGCTCAAGACGAACACCACGCTGACGGCGGAGCAGGCGGCCCTGAAGTACAAGGAACTCTGGCAGATCGAGCAGGTCTTTCGGGACATGAAGTCGGTTCTGGACACCCGACCCATCTTCCATCGGCTGGATGAAACCATCCGGGGTCACGTCTTCTGCAGTTTTCTCGCCCTGGTCATCCGGAAGGAGTTGGATCGCAGACTGGAGAAGGCCGGTCACTGTTTCGAATGGGCCGACATCAAACAGGATCTCAAGGCCCTGCAGGAGATCACGATTGAAGACAGAGGCAAAACGCTCGCCATAAGGAGTGAATGCCTCGGGACCTGCGGCAAGGTCTTCCAGGCGGTCGGGGTGGCCATCCCGCCGACGATCCGGGAGGTGGCATGACTCCTAAAACATGTTGTCAAAGAGCAATCTGTGGTGCCAAGAACTTTTTCAAGGCACCCATCTATTTAAAATAGTGGAACTATTTTTTGGCAACTGTCAAAGATCAGTCAAGAATAAAAATTAACCTCAACGTATTAACCGGTTGCAGTTGATTTTATAGACCAGTTCTCGAGAATGATAAGAATGATCATCGGTTAACATTCAACAGCTGAAATTGTTGGGCAATATTCAGATCGCTACGCGGTGGCCCGATCAGTCCGCTGGAACGAAGGGTTAGAGGGCTCAGAACTCAACGACCTTGCCGTCATAGGCTGTCTCGTGCTGTAGAGATTCAAGGCGTTCGAGCATGTCATCGCTCATATGTGTGAGTATGTGTCGTTTGGGTTGAATGAGAGGTAGTTTTTCGACAAGGGTTTCCAAGTCGAGATGGAGCCTGACCCTTTTGTCGAAGAAGTAGGCTTCGGCGACGAAGAGATCGGCATTCGCTGCTGCTTGAATTAGGTCGTCAGTCCACTCAGTGTCGCCGGTATACGCAACCGCTCGACTTTCCGCTTCCAGTCGGTAGGCGAAGAATGGGCCGCCTGGATTTCCGTGGTGCGCCTGGAACGGTTTGACTGCAACACCGGCAACCGTTCTTGTCTGTGATGCCTGAAGCTCGACGAGCGACAGCTCAAACTTCGGCTTCGTACGCGATGACCCAGGAAACGAGGTCTCCATCACGCGTTCGTACCAGTTCAGCAAGCCTGGAGGGCCGACGATGACAAGCGGCTCAGTTCGCTTTGAGAAGAACTGCGCATTGAGCATGAAGAACGGAATGCCGCCGAAGTGATCTGCATGAAAGTGCGTGACAAAGATGGCCTGAATGTCATTCAGGGCAACACGCTGTGCCTTCAGGCCAATCAACGATGACGCGCCACAGTCGATCAAGAAATTGACTCTCTCGCCGGTGACGTAGAAGCAGGTATTCAGGCGGCCACCACTGCCGAATGCATCTCCGCTGCCGATGAATGTCAGGTGCATGTGAAAGGTCCTCTAACGAATAAAGAATTGATGTTTTACGGTAACTACTCAGGTCGCATTCTGACAGTCAACGCGGCCCAAAATAATGATGGACAAATAATCTGATTTAGCCAAGAAGAACGGGGGAAAGGGGAAGGAGCCCCCTCGCTTATCTTGGCCGATTCGATGAAGGGGCTCCTGCCTACAACTGAAGGCAGGGGTTATGATATCACCAAAAATTCTCCAACGCAAATCACTTTTCATCCTCTTGCACAAAATCGACGTTGATCTTGCCGAAAGTATTCGGTTCAGTCGCTGCCCTACTGTGGGGGGCCTCTTCATTACGCTGCATATCTGCGTAAGCCTCGGGGAGGTCCCCCTGATCTTGACGAGGCTTATGCGATTCGTTTGAGTTTGTGCTGCGGAAAGCAGGGTTGCCGGCGACGTGTTCTGCCGCCATCGGTATTGTTCTGGGGGCGCCGTGTTTATTGGGCATCGGTGCTGCTGGTGATCACGGCGCTGCGCCAGGGCCGGGATCATGGCTATACGGTTGAGAAGCTCAAGGCGCTTTTTGGTGTGACGCGCCCGACATTGACCCGTTGGCTGAGCTACTTCCGGCAGATATTTCCATGCAGTCAGGCTTGGCGGCGACTGTCGGGCAGACTGATGCCGCCGGTGGCCGAGGATGAGTTGCCCGGGGGGCTGATCGAACGTTTTGTGAAAGCCCGTGGAGATCCTGAACTGGGTTTGGCGGCTTGCTTGCAATCGCTCGTCGGTCTGTAAGGTCTCGATTTTTGAGGGAGCCGTTATCCGCTAAGCTCTCACGCAAAAGATGTGCGGCTGTTTAAAAGGAATGGATCAGTTATAGGGGCTATCAACGGGTTCGACGCCGTGATCCTCCATGGTGGAGGACGAAGAAGCGAATCCAAAGGAGATCAGATCCGATGAGTGATCCAAAGATGCCCCGGTGGCAACACTGGGCACAGTTCCGTTTTGCCGTGATTGGCGGTCTTTTGTCCAGTCCACCGGCAAGCGGCCAACTGCAGCAGGAGCTACAGGCGCTGGCCGAAAAAAACTACCAGCACCCCCTTGCCCCTGACAAGCAGCTCAGCCCGGGTTTTTCGACCATCGAACGTTGGTACTATCAAGCCAAGGATGCGCCGGATCCCATCACCGCGCTGGGGCAAAAACTTCGGGCCGATGCCGGTCGGCGCTGGGCGATAGGCGAACCACTCAAAGATGCCATCGCGTCCCAGTATCATGACTATCCGCGCTGGACGGTTCAATTGCACTACGACAACTTGGTCGCCATGGCTGAGCATCAAACACAGTTGACCCCGCTGCCCAGCTACAAGACTGTGCTGCGCTGCATGAGAGAAAATGGCTGGACGCGACGTTTGGGCCCCTCGCAACCTACCGAGGGCCAGAGCCGGGCGCAGAGGCGACGGGAGCAGCGCGAGGTAAGAAGCTACGAGGCATCCCACGTCCACGCTCTCTGGCACCTGGACTTCCACAAGGCCAAGATCAGACTGCTGGATGAATCCGGGAACTGGCATCATCCGATCGCGCTGGCCATCCTTGATGATCGCTCAAGACTGTGCTGCCACTTACAGTTCTATCTTAACGAGACTGCCGAGTGTCTGGTTCACGGGCTTACCCAGGCCATCATGAAACGAGGATTGCCGCGGGCCTTGATGACAGACAACGGAGCGGCCATGTTAGCCGAGGAAACCCGCCAGGGGCTGCTGCGCCTTGGCGTTGTCCACGAAACCACCTTGCCCTATTCGCCCTATCAAAACGGTAAGCAGGAGGTATTCTGGGCGCAATTAGAAGGCCGCCTGATCGCGATGCTGCGCGGAATTGAAAATCTCAAGCTGTCTTTTATCAATCACGCCGCCCAGGCCTGGGTCGAGCAGGACTACCACCGAAATCAACATCGTGAAATCGGCGCCACACCCTTGCAGCGGATGCTCGACGGCCCGGATGTCGGACGTCGGGCGCCGGACGCCGATGCCATGCGCCTGGCCTTTACCCGCCAGCTCATCCGCACCCCCCGCCGCGGTGACGCTACCGTCGTGGTCGAGGGCGTACGTTACGAACTGCCACCGCGATTCGGTCACCTGCACACGGTTACGCTGCGCTCGCCAGAGTGGGACAAAAGCCAGATGACCCTGGTTGATCCCAAAACCGGCGGACCGTTAGCGCGCCTGCTGCCTCAAGACAAAGCTAAAAACGCCTCCGGGTTGCGCCGAACCATAGAGACGCCGGAAACCATTACCGCCGCCAACCTTAAAAACGATCAGCCGGCCCTATTGCAAAAATGGTTGGCCGACTATGCCGCCACCGGACTGCCGCCGGCTTATCTGCCCAAGGAGGAATGCAATCATGACTGACGTCAATATCCGCGCCATCTACGGCCTCAAATACAATCCCTTTTTACCCAACCTGCCTGTCGAGTCCCTGTGGGTGACGCCCGAGGCGGAAAGATTCTCCCAGCGCGTCCAGGCACTGGCGCCACAAGGCGGCTTTGCCTTGATCACCGGAGACCCCGGACAAGGAAAAAGCAAAACCTTGCAATGGATTGCTCAACAACTCAGTCGAATACCGGATATTGTCGTAGGGATTATGGAACGGCCGCAGAGCAAACCGGCCGACTTCTACCGGGAATTGGGCGAACTGTTCGGGGTTGCCTTGACCCCCTTGAACCGCTATGGCAGCTTCAAAGCCCTGCGCGCACGATGGAAAGCACACTGTCAATCCACACTGGTGCGCCCCGTGCTGCTCATCGACGAGGCGCAGGAAGTCTCATCGCCTTGCCTGACCGAACTGCGATTGCTCCAAAGCGCCTGCTTCGACTCAGAAAGCCTCCTCTTTACCATCCTGTGCGGAGACGGACGCCTGCCAGACAGGTTCCGAACACCAGATCTGTTACCCCTGGGCAGCCGCATCCGCGCCCGACTCCAATTGACACCCCTTACCCCAGAACAGCTCCAGGAATACCTCAAGTTCACCCTCGAACAGGCAGGATATCAGCAACTGATGACACCGGAACTGATCCAAACCCTGGCCGCGCACTCCTTAAACAACCTGCGTGTCCTCAACCACATGGCCGCGGAAATGCTTGCCGCCGCCACCGAAAGAAATCTGCCTCGACTCGACGAATCACTTTACTTTGAACTGTTTTCCCCAGCGCCTTCAAAACCTCGCCGCAACAAAGGGGCATAGCCCGTCATCGTTATGATGATCGAGGCATACTTTTTAATCCGTGGGGGCTACCAGAACCTCACTTACATCATGTTCGATCACAAACGCACCGTCACCGCGGACATGGCCCTCAAGGTCGAAAAACTGGAAGGATAAGAAACGAACATACCGGGGGCGAAGATAACAATATCCTCGCCCCCGGTATCGGGAAAGTCAACGACAACAGCTATGGACAGCACATCTTTCAGCAAGATTGAAATCGAGGAAATCGTCGCAATGATGAGGCTCAACCTCTATAACCGGGGCCGCATGCACGGGGCCAATGCCATACTCCAGGAAATGGAATCCATGGCGGTCCGTCCATTGCCTTCCCTCAGAAGCATCGCTCGAATCCTTACCCGTATAGGCTTTACCTGACAACGTTCAAGACATCGTGGACAGAAATAATGCTCACGACATCGTGGACGAACCTATAAAAACATGACTCTCAGCGTAATAGAAATCATGTCTGCTAATGGACGAAACAGCATATATGCTTATAACTTGCGCACAATTTAATTACACAACCTTACTGGAACCAATATGCCTGAATTTCATCAAGTCTACGATGTCATGGCACATTTATTCGTCCACGATGTCGTGAGCGTTGTCATTTACCCACGGTCGCACCGGTCATTATCCATAACCCCCTTTATTTTTCTTGTCCGGCATTCCCTCAATTATCGAGTACGCCCTCACCGGTTATTCCTTACGGCGCCGGAGCGATTCCGCGGCCCACACCCTCCCAGCACCAGAAGCTCGTTCTCTTCACCGAGCACCGCGACACCCTGAATTATCTTGAGACCCGCATCACCACACTGCTCGGCCGTAATGAGGCCGTGGTCATCATCCACGGCGGCATGGGCCGCGAGGAGCGCATGAAGGCGCAAGAGTCGTTCAAGCACGACCCCGAAGTGCAGGTGCTGCTGGCTACGGACGCCGCAGGCGAAGGCATCAACCTCCAGCGCGCACACTTGATGGTGAACTATGACCTGCCGTGGAACCCCAATCGCATCGAGCAGCGTTTTGGCCGTATCCACCGAATCGGCCAGACCGAAGTATGCCATCTCTGGAACCTGGTGGCCGAAGAAACCCGTGAGGGCGACGTTTATCGCAAGCTCCTGGACAAACTGGAACAGGCCCGTCAATCCCTCGGCGGCCAGGTATTCGACGTGCTCGGCAAGCTCCAGTTCGAGGGTAAACTGTTGCGGGATCTGCTGATTGAAGCCATCCGTTACGGCGATCAGCCTGAAGTACGCGCCCGCCTCACGACGGTGGTGGAGCACGCGCTCGATCGCGACCAGCTCCAAGACCTGCTCGAAGATCACGCCCTTGCCCACGATGCCATGGACTTGAGCCGCGTCCAACGAATTCGGGAGGATATGGAGCGGGCAGAGGCCCGCCGCCTTCAGCCGCACTATATCGAGTCTTTTTTCCTCGAAGCCTTCCGCTACATGGGAGGATCGGCCAGACAGCGCGAGCCGCGCCGCTACGAGATCACCCATGTCCCGGCCCCGGTGCGCAACCGCGACCGCCTGATCGGCATCGGCGAACCGGTGCTGCCGCGTTATGAACGCATTGCCTTCGAGAAGCCGCTGGTGACGCTGCAAGGTCAGCCACTGGCCGCCTTCGTCTGTCCAGGTCATCCGCTGCTCGACTCGGTCATCGACCTTACCCTTGAGCGTCACCGCGATCTCTTGAAACGCGGCGCCGTGCTGGTTGACGAACGCGACTCAGGTACCCAGTCGCGCGTGATGTTCTATCTGGAGCATGCGATCCAGGACGCAAGCCTTACGCGCTCGGGAGAGCGCCGCATTGTCTCCAGGCGGATGCTCTACATCGAGCTCGACGCCGACGGCGCAACGCGCCACGTGAATTATGCACCCTATCTCGATTATCGGCCATTGGCCAAAGGTGAGCCGAGTGTTGAAGCACTCCTTGACCGGCCCGAGTGCGCCTGGATTACCCGCGAGCTGGAGAAAAAGGCACAGGGCCACGCGATAGTAAACGTCGTACCGGAACACCTGGCGGAGGTGCGTGGTCCAAAACTCGCACTGATTGCCAAGACAGAGGCGGCGGTGAAAGAGCGGCTTACCAAAGAGATCACCTATTGGGATCATCGCGCCGAGCAGCTCAAACTCCAGGAGCAGGCCGGCAGGACAGGCGCCCGGCTCAATTCGGGTGAGGCCCGCAAACGGGCCGATCTGCTTCAGGGGCGATTGCAGAAGCGGCTCGAAGATCTGAAGCTTGAAGCTCAAATTTCACCACTGCCGCCGGTGGTGCTGGGCGGCATGCTGGTATTGCCAAAAGGCTTGCTCATGGCCATGACAGGCCAGACGGCGGCAGTCTCTGCAGCGCCTGCTGATACACAGGCCAGTGCAGCGCGGGCTCGCGCCATCGTCATGGAGGTCGAGCGCAGCCTCGGCTTCGAACCAACCGATCGCGAATTTTCGAAGCTCGGCTACGACGTAGAAAGCAGTGTGCCGGGCACCGGCAAGCTGCGCTTCATTGAGGTGAAGGGTCGTGTTACAGGTGCGCCGACGATCACGGTAACCCGCAACGAAATCCTCTACTCGCTCAACAAGCCCGATGACTTCATCCTTGCCATCGTGGAATTCCTCGACGGCGACTCTCACCGTGTCCACTACATGAGACAGCCCTTCCAACGCGAACCGGACTTCGGCGTGACGAGTGTCAACTATGACTTTCGGGAATTGCTGGACCGGGCCACAGTGCCTTCATGAACATTGACGTGAAAAATTTGGTTTATCCGGCTGATAGCTTCCTGCTATCCACAAAACGTCAACCTCGCTGAAAATGCATGATTTCAATCGATAGTTATTGATGTTATTTCCTTGATAATTATGATACCTAAAACTGGCCGACGTTTTATGGAATCGAAAAATATAGTCCATCCTCTGCTCCGGGGGGTGATCTCAGAGCAAAAATTACAGGAGAGGGGCCTTAGTCATGGGGAAAATGTTGTCATACGCCCCCAAAACCTTCAGGCGGGCCTCCCTGATATTAGTGATAACGACATATTACCACAAAACAGATACACTAAACCCTTAATATTGTTTATGTTAAGAATGTCACCCCCGAATCTGGTCAAGCAAAACTCAGGACAGATAAGGATTTTTCTATTTCCTCCCATTGCTGTTTGAATGCATAGTGCTCCGATAATTTCATGGTCATTTTCCGGGCAGTGGTAACCACGGTTGCCGGGACATGGATAAACCAGGATCGAATCGTTTCAGGTTCTTCATGAAAACTTTTCTCGGAGGTCAGCCACATCATCCAGACCATCAGGTTGTACGCCAGGATGCAGCTCTGGAATATGGCGGAATTGGCCCAGAAGACGCCGGTGCGGATGGTGCCGGAAGCCATCTGATTCTTGCACCAGGAGATCCAGTTTTCACTGGTGGCTCTCTGACCATACAGCTTATGAATATGCCAGGGAGCATGGGGAAGATTCGTCACATAGCAAAAGAACTCATATTGCGGCATGGGAAAGAACACCCCTTCCGTCTGGACAGCCACCAGCTTTCTTATCGCCACGAAGCGACGCGCCTTCTTCCATCCATGGCACTGGTGCATAAACACAACGGTTTCGATCCCTGTTTTCCCTTTTTCCCGCTGCCAGGATGTCTGACTCATGAGCAGATCCACCAGGTTTCTCATCTTTACCTTGATGAGATACTCACTCTGACGGCTTTCCAGAAAATCCAGCAGATCTCCATCGAAGAAACCGCTGTCCGCCCGGACAAACAACTGGGCCACCCGCTGGGGAATCCGTTCATAACATTCCTTCAAAAATTCCACCGCTCCGTTGGACGTATACGCAGAGCCGGTGCGGAACCAATTATGCAGACACTCGCGCGTCTCCGCAATGAAGCACAACAGAGGATGATAACTCTTCTGGCCTTTCTTCTTGGGATTATACCCCTTCTCCGCTCCCTCCTGGGAACCGGTAACCCCGATCACCGTCGAATCCATATCCAGGGTGATCCGGGGAAACCACTTCTTCGACCAGACACGCTTCCGAGCCTCCGCCTCGGCTTCACTCAGCTCATGGCAATGACCCATATTGAATCGCTTAAACAACTTGCCAAAGGTGCTCGCATCGGGAAAAAGCTCCCAGCCAAACAACTTCCGGATGGCATGATCCGCCTTCAAGATCACCAGATGGCTCATATGCTTGGCCCCCGCCAGCACGCCCATCATGACCATCATAACGACCTCGGACATCTCATAGTCGGCGGTCGCCCCTCGCTCAATAGTCAGTCTTCTCTCCAGGATTCCCGGCAGGCCAATCTTCTCAGCAAATTTCCCCAGATTGACAAGGCCGGCATGCTTGGTCAGATTCTTCGCCGTGTATTCTGTAGAAAATGTCTTCACCTGTTGGGTGCCTCCTTTAATGGTTATTTTGGAGGCTATTGTAACATACAATACAATAATATGTCAATGTATTTGTTAAATTAAATGGCCAGTATTAGGTGACACACAAAACCGTTCTTCATATACTCCCACCGTGAAAAGGCAATGCCTTAGTGCGCCAGGCAAAGCCTGGCGAATCCAGTTGGTTGAGAAGCCAGCCTGACAAAGTTAGCCGACCGTCAGAACCGAGTTTTGCATTTATGCGGGTAACCGTATGAGTGAAGCGTAAACAGGGTGACCGCAGGCCGTAATGCGAAAGCGTGAAGGTGTTCAGCCTCGAAAATGCTTATGTTGTGGAGCGAGCCCAAGTGCTTAAG
>JAHJXP010000117.1 GCA_018827585.1 Pseudomonadota bacterium
CAGCGGCTGACGTACACGCGAGCTTGCTCGCGGGAACGGCTGACCGCTGCATTCGCTTGATGGACCGGCGCGAAGCGCCGGGACAGAAAGCGGATGGTAATCCGCAGCGCGATGGCGCGGCGCGTAGCGTCCGCGCCATCGGCCGGGCTAACAGGTGCGCGGCGGTCTTCCCGCGCATCCTTGTTCAGCCCGATGTTAGACCTCATAAATCAAGCGGTTCATTTCGGTGTGTATAGGATTGCTGCACCCATCGATTTCATTTCAAAAGGGTTTACGGAAATACCGTATTTTTCTTGAATGAATTTAATCACTGCATCCTTATCATTTCGGGACACATCCGTGTCTGCCACAAAGATCTCCTTTTGATCCTCTAACTTTAAAGGGTCGGTGAGAGCCCGACTCGACTCAAAGAGTTGGTATAGGACGCTGCCACGAAATTCGGCGAACCGTCTTGAAAAGCTGTTCACACTCAGTTCCGCCCCTCTTCCATTATCAAGAACAACCGCATCGAGAGATGGGTATTTAAAGAATTCGTTAGGATCGAAGTAGAAACATGTTGCATGCGAGAAACCCCCCGATTGATCGCGGACAAGCAGGTGCCTTGTACCATAGAGAGTGGCCTTCATGAAATCAAACGCGTCAGTGAACAAGGTTTCTATCGCCCTGAACCAAATGCATTTGAAACTCTGGGCGTCATCAGGTGTTTCTTCAAGTTGTCTGACACCCTCTCGGATTATCTTTCCAAAGGTATTCGATCTGCGTAACTGCTTCTCATACGGAACAATCTCCAAATCTTTGGTTTTCTTCAAGGCTGTTGTGAATTCCGGGTGATCCTCTTTAGTCTTGACCTCGATAAGAAACGATTGGGTGTCTTTGGTGGCTCGTATGTCTGCTCTTCGTCCCTTTTGAGGTTCTTCAGGAATCTCAGAAGAACTGAATCCGAAATCCTGAAGTATCTTTATAACAGCCTTCTTTTCGATGTCTTTGGCCATGGGTCCTTCTAGCTGTGATACAAATCAATAGGGTATGTCAGCCATCTGTCTAACGAAAATAATAACCCGCCGGGCCATTGGATGTGGCTGTTTGCTCTAATGGAATCCCCGGTCGGGTTCATTTGCTGGTTATGTGGGCCTGTTCATTCCAGCATTTCGTACTCAGCGAACTCTATTTCTTCAATTGGTACCGAGCAGGATTTCAATACCCGTTCGTTGTTGTCCCGCACAAAGACGACCATTTTGTTGTGATTGATCGCTGTGTAGTATTCTTCTTTCAGGATTTCCTGGGATTTCTTACTCAAGGTTTTCAAATAGTCCGCATACGGATATGCGTATATCTTGCATGAGGGCAAGGACAGTTCCATTATCGGTTGCTTCTCCGCGTATCTCTTGTAGAGTATCTGAACATGTCCAATATACCGATCAAGAATTCCGAAGAAATCTTCGTTTGTACTCATTTTCATGTCTGACCCATTTGTTTTTTTCATGGATTGTCTCATCCTTACATAACAGTGTTTATCTGGATCGGTATAAAACCACAAACACCGCAATATTTGCCGTATAAGACGCCGATGGAAAAGGCAGAGTTTCGATCATAAATATCCTTATATCGACTATTTGCGTATTTACAACGGTTTTATCGTGGCGTCTTATATGGATCGGCATAAAATCCTCCTGATTCTGTCAAAGCGTATCTACCGGACTGCGCACACCGGTCGGCCCGCGGTTGAGAACATGGGTGTAAATCATCGTCGTCTTCACGTCTTTATGCCCCAAGAGTTCCTGCACCGTCCGAATGTCGTAACCGCCTTCCAGCAGGTGGGTTGCAAATGAATGCCGAAATGTATGACTGATCTTTAACAGTTGCCAAAAAATAGTTCCACTATTTTAAATAGATGGGTGCCTTGAAAAAGTTCTTGGCACCACAGATTGCTCTTTGACAACGTGTTTTAGGAGTCATGCCACCTCCCGGATCGTCGACGGGACTGCCACACCAACCGCCTGGAAAACTTTACCGCAGGTCCCGAGGCACTCACTCCTTATGGCGAGCGTCTTGCCCCGGTCTTCAATCGTGATCTCCTGCAGGGCCTTGAGATCCTGCTTGATGTCGGCCCATTCGAAGCTGTGACCGGCCTTCTCCAGCCTTCGATCCAGTTCCTTCCGGAGGACCAGGGCCAGGAAGCTGCAAAAGACGTGACCCCGGATGGTTTCATCCAGCTGATGGAAGATGGGCCGGGTGTCCAGAACCGACTTCATGTCCCGGAAGACCTGCTCGACATGCCAGAGCTCCTTGTACTTGAGGGCCGCCTGCTCCGCCGTCAGCGTGGTGTTCGTCTTGAGAACCCACTTCCCGTCGTACCGCGCCTCTTCTTCGATCTTCGCCAGATTGACGGAAACAGTCTCCCGATCCAGCTTCAGGTACTTCCGGTAGCCCTTGTTTCCCACCAGAGACTTCGGATTGGTCTTGAGCTTCTCCTCCAGGGAGGCAATAATCGCCTGCCGATCCGCCGCATCCTTCCGGGCCTGTTTCTCATTGAGGCAGACGATGTAGCGGCGGCCATCCACCATCACCTCCTTGACCTTCAGGGGAGAAGGATCTTTGGCGGATAAGCCCTCGGGATGAACCTCCCGGTAACGGCCGGCCCGCGAGAGAACCTCCGCCTTCACCTCTTTGCTCCTCCTCATCCGGGCGCCCAAGATGTACTCGATCTTCTCCTCCTCCAGGTAGGTCATCGTTTTGGCGCTGATCATCCCTCGATCCGAAACGACGCAGATCCGTCCGATGGCAAACCGGCTCCGCAGTCTCTTGATCACCGGGACGAGCGTCGTCACATCTGTCGTGTTCCCCGGCCACATCTCGCAGCAGACCGGCTGACCGTGATCGTCCAGGATGACCCCCACCACCATCTGATTGAGGTCGGGACGGTGATCCTTGGTGTGGCCCAGCTCACCGATGGTCTCGCCTCCTTCTCCCTCGAAGTAGATGGAGGTCGTGTCGAAAAAGACGCAATCCAAACCGCTGAAAAGATCACGGCGCGCCAGGAACAGATCCTCTTCGATGACATCCTTCGTGCAGCGCGGGGCGAAGGGGGTGCAGTCCTTCTGGTCTTCGAGTTCCTCTCCCAGGAAGGCCATCGCCCGGTAGAGATGATGCAGGGACAGGGCGTCGACGTCGCCGATCACGTAATCCCGATGCCAGCGGTCACAGGAGCGATCCGAACCGGATACGAAGAGTCGATGCAAAACCGTCAGAAATACCGCCCTTTCGACATCGAACTCGAACTTCCTCTCCGCCAGAAGACGGCGGATGATCTTGCCGATCTCCAGCTCTTTCCAAAGCCTCTCGCAGATCAGGGCCGGACCAATCTTCTTCGCATCTGCCCGGACGTCGCTCTTCCCGGACAGGACCAGAAGAACCTTCTCCGAAAATCGGGAAAGGGAGCGCACCAGGTTCTCGATCTCTCCCTTCTCTTGGATCTGATCCATCCTGCCGATGGTGGCGACGACCCGCTGGATGGTCTTGGTGCCTTCCCGCCGGTTTTGGACGATCTGGAGGTACTCATACAGACCGGATTTTTTCACTCTCGCAAACATGGGGTCCTCCTTGAATTAGTCACCCCATATTTAGGATAATAACTTCAAGATGTCAAGCAAAATCAATCTATCCTGTGGCACCACATTTTTGAGATTTTTTGGATTTTTCAAAGAGCCATCTAATCATTACAAAGAGTTATGATTAATCTGCTGTAAAAGAAAAGCCATAGTTTTCAAGGATGCAGATATCGCTGAAGCTGACGCCCCCCACGGTCCCGTTCGTATCCACAGAGACGATGATATTGTTTCCACTCTGCCTTACATTGACGATGTCGTTGACATTCCCTCCACCGATGTCGAGCAGGTCAGAGAGGTCGAGCTTGTCGTTCTGGGTAGCACTGTAATCCGTTATCGTGTCCACGCTGGCCGCGTCGCCCTTCAGGAACCTGAGTGTGTCGCTGCCTGCTCCGCCGGTCAGGGTGTCAGCCCCAGCGCCGCCGATCAGGATGTCGTTTCCGTCTCCACCCACAAGAATGTCGTTGCCGCCGCCGCCCATGAGCACGTCATTCCCCGAAGAGCCGTTGAGCGTGTCGTTGAAGTTGGTGCCGATCACGCCTTCCATATTCTTGTAAGTATTGTTGTTACCCAGTCCAGCTGAATTCAAGCTGTAGCTCGTGTCTGTGGCGCTCTGAACAAGCGTAAAGGTGATCACTTCCGTCGCATCGGAAAGATCAAGAAGGTCGATTCCCGCACTGCCGTTCATGCTATCGTTGTTGCCGGCGCCGCCTCTCAGGATGTCATTGCCCGAGCCACCATTCAGAACATCGCTGCCACTACCGCCGATCAAGACAACTCCGCCGGTGCCACTTGTTAGGGTGTCATCTGCGCCCTTCCCGTCAATATAGGCGCCTTGATAGGGACCTACACGACTGAGATTAATGGTGTCTCTGTTTGCTGATCCAGTTCCATCAAGAGTGCTAACCACGTTCACCGTCACGGTTCCCGTGTGTAAGCCACCCGCCCCATCGGTAATTGTGTAGGTGAAGGTGCGTACGGTTGGAGACGCAGTACTGCCGCCATCCGAGGTAGTTCTGAACGAGAACGTGCCGTCGCCGTTGACCGAAGGATTGGTTGTGAACTGCCCAGCCGCCGCGCTGAAGCCAGTAATGCTGATCGCGACACCGTCAATGTCCGTGTCGTTCCCCAGCAACACGCTTACCGGCAATGTGACGGTCGTGCTGTTCGACACCCAAAGCGTGTCGGCATTCGCGACCGGACCATCGTTGACTGGGGTCACGGAGAGGGTGACGGTCTGGCTGACCGTTTCGTACTGGCAGGGGCACTGTCGTCGTCGTCGAGCGACCAGAGAGACTTGGCGTTGCCCCCAAGATCATTGCCCATCACATCAAGCGTGATGATACCGAGCGAGTCTTCGGTGAGGCCGGTTTTGGTGGCAGTGAAGAAGTCATCCCCGACTTGTGGCGTGTTTCCATTTTCTATACGAACGAAACAGTGATTCCCTTAGTGGTGCTGGTTCCGCTGATGGTAGCCATTTTGAATCCTCCTTATAAATGAATGAATGATGCCGTCACAAATCTTCGCCGCTATGGGACTCAACGCCGAAAAAGACCGACGCCGCCTTCGCAAAGCGCCTTTATCTTCTACAGACCGGCGACCCCGCCGCATCCGGAGCAGCTCTACTACAACGAAGATGCCTGCTCCATCCTTGCCAGGTACGCCCAATCCCAGGGCAACCAGACCGATATTCCGCCCTACGTATCGTCCCTCTGCCTGAAGTGGTCGGAAACGCTCGAGAGTCACCCGGTCAGGCGCCGTCTTCCGGCAGCGTGAACGGCGGAACGGGGATGAGGCACATCGCCGTGCTGGAGAGCGAAAAGAGGAAATACGTGGTGAAGGCACCGCGCTTTCGGGCAGTCCGGCGTCACAGGGGGAGAAGCAGTATCTTTTCGTCATGGAGCGGGCGTCGGCGGAGAGTGCGAACCTCTCGATGATCTTCCGAAAATACAAGCTGAGCGTCCGGGAGCAGGAGATCGTCCGGCTGCTTCTGGCGGGGGGCAGCAACAAGGAGATCGCCCATCGCCTCCGCCTGAGCGAGAACACGATCAAGGGGTACATGAAGCTCCTGATGAGGAAGCTCGGTGTGAACAACCGGGCTGGGATCATCGCGGCGCTGCTGGTGGAGAAATAAACCCGGACAGTTTGCGTGCTGCTGACTTGATCCATTTTGATCTTGACAACCCCCCCTGTTTGCCGGTATGAATACCCGACTTATTAAGTGAAAATGGCACATTGCCCATGAAAATCTTGTCCAAGGCCGTTGTCTATTCCCGCATGATCAAGTTTTCGCACACGATCTTTGCGTTGCCGTTTGCCCTCTCGGCAATGGTCCTGGTCCAGAGGGCAAAGCCGCTGGACTTTGCGACGGTGTTCTGGATCATCGTCGCGATGGTGGGGGCCCGGTCGGCGGCCATGGGGTTCAACCGCATCGCCGATGCGGCGATTGACGCCCGGAATCCGCGGACGGCCGTCAGGGAGATTCCCCGGGGCGTCATATCCAAAGGGGAGGCCGGCTTTTTCACCGCCATCGCGAGCCTGGTTTTCATAGCGGCTTCCGCCATGCTTTCCTCCCTGTGCTTCTGGCTCTCCTTCCCCGTTCTGGCGTGCCTTTTTGCCTACTCCTACATGAAGCGGGTGACCTGGCTTGCCCACCTCTTTCTCGGCTTCACAATCGGGCTGGCGCCGATGGGCGTCTGGATCGCCGCAACCGGCACCCTCTCCGGAATGATAGCAGTTTTGAGCCTTGCCCTGATGGCGTACATCGCCGGCTTCGACGTCCTCTATGCCTGCCAGGACGTCGAATTCGACAGGACCATGGGACTCCATTCCATTCCAGCCAGGTTCGGAGTGGAAAAAGCGATGAAGGTCTCGACCATCCTGCACGGGGTCAGCGCCCTGTCCCTGCTGGGCCTCTATTGGCTCTTCCCGTTGAGCCCCGTCTATCTCCTCTTTGTCGGCATCATCACGGTCCTCTTTTTCGTGGAACACAGGCTGGTGAATCCCCATGACCTCTCTAGGATCGACATGGCCTTCTTCCATGTCAACAGCATGATCTCCATCCTCGTGCTGGTCGCCGTCTTCTCGGGAAGCGCGCTCAGGGGCATCCTGTGAACAAGGGGATCATCGTCGGGATAACGGGGGCCTCCGGGGCCGGGTATGCGTTGAGGCTGCTGGAAAACCTTCTGAGCCTCCCCCTGCAGGTCCACTTGATCGTCTCCGAGATGGGGGCGAAGGTCCTGGCCCATGAACTGAAGATTTCTCCCGGGGAGGTGCAGGGGCTGTTCGACCGGATGCGTTCCGCAAAAGGAGTCAGGGCGGAGATGGTCGTGCACGACCCGAATGACATGTTTGCCCCGGTGGCGAGCGGTTCGTTTCCCGTCCGGGCCATGGCGATCATCCCCTGTTCCATGAAGACCCTCGCTGCCGTTGCCGGCGGTTACACCTCCAACCTCCTGGAGAGGGCGGCGGATGTGACCCTCAAGGAGAAGCGCCCGCTTATCCTTGTGATCCGGGAAACCCCTCTGAGCCGCATCCATCTGACGAACATGCTCAAGGCCCAGGAGGCCGGGGCCACGATCATGCCGGCCTCGCCGGGATTCTACCACCATCCGCAGACGATAGGGGACCTGACGACGTTCATCGCCGGCAGGGTTCTGGATCATCTCGGCATCGAGCAGCCGGACATCCCCCGGTGGGGAGGGCTGCCCGGCGGGGAGTGTGATGAGCTATAATAATCTCGGTGAATTCATCGCCCGGCTGGAAGCGGAGGGCGAGCTTCTGAGGATCGGCGCCGGCGTCTCTCCCGTCCTGGAGATCGCCGAGATCACGGACCGCATGTC
>JAHJXP010000118.1 GCA_018827585.1 Pseudomonadota bacterium
CAAAACGGTTCAAAGGAAAAATGCCGCAACCTGCGGCCCTTCCCCCAGCCGTCTGGATCAACAAACCGGCGCTACCAAATAGCGATCCGGCGCTACACTAAATTGTTGCAGGAAGTGTCTCATTTTCATTGACAAGTTCCGACTTAGCACTTAGCACTTAGCACTGATCTATAAGAGAGGATAGATGGAAATCATTAAAGAAGAGAAAGAAGACAATGAAGCGAAAGAGAGCTACGGCGCCGACAGCATCAAGGTGCTCGAGGGGCTGGAGGCGGTCCGGAAGCGCCCGGCCATGTACATTGGAAACACCGGGAAAGAAGGTCTCCACCATCTTGTGTATGAGGTGGTGGACAACAGCATCGACGAGGCATCCGCCGGTTTCTGCGACAACATTGCCGTCAAGATCAGGGTGGACAACAGCATCGTGGTTGACGACAACGGTCGCGGGATACCGGTAGATATGCACAAAACAGAAGGGGTTTCGGCGGCCGAGGTGGCCCTCACGAAGCTCCACGCCGGCGCAAAGTTTTCCAACGAAACCTATAAAATATCCGGCGGCCTCCACGGCGTCGGCGTCTCGGTCGTAAATGCCCTCACTTCCTATCTGGAGTTAGAGGTAAGGCGCAACGGAGGCGTTTACGCACAGGCCTATGTCCGCGGGGTGCCGACGGCCCCCCTGGAGATGGTCGGCAAGACGCAGGGCCGTGGGACCAAGATCACCTTCAAGCCTGATGAGACGATTTTCGAGGACCTGGAATTCAGCTACGAGACGCTCTCCAACCGTTTCCGGGAGCTGGCTTTTCTGAACCCCGGGGTCAACATCGCCCTGATCGACGAACGCAGCGACCGCAATAGCGAATATTTCTACAAGGGAGGGATCGTTTCCTTTGTCGAATACATCAACCGGAACAAGAAGGTCCTCCACAAGAACCCCATCTTCATCACCGGCAGCCGGGAGGACTGTCTGGTGGAAGTGGCGCTTCAGTACAACGACACCTACACGGAAAACATCTTCTCTTTTGCCAACAGCATCAACACCACGGAGGGGGGAACGCACCTGATCGGCTTCCGTTCGGCCCTGACAAGGGTGTTCAACAATTACGCCGTCAGCAACAACATTCTCAAGAACGGGAAGGAATCGCTAAAGGGCGAGGATCTGCGCGAAGGCCTGGCCTGTGTGATCAGCGTCAAGATCCGGAACCCTCAGTTCGAGGGGCAGACGAAGACCAAGCTGGGAAACAGCGAGGTCAAGGGCCTCGTGGAGGGGATCGTCTACGACAAGATCAGCAGCTATCTGGAGGAGAATCCCTCCGTCGCCAAGCAGCTCCTCGGCAAGTGTCTCGACGCGGCCCGGGCGCGTGAGGCGGCGAGGCGCGCCCGCGAGCTGACCCGGCGCAAGACGGCGCTCGAGGTCGGCTCGCTGCCGGGAAAGCTGGCCGACTGCCAGGAGCGGGATCCGGCCCGCAGCGAGATCTATCTGGTCGAGGGGGATTCGGCCGGCGGGTCCGCCAAACAGGGGCGGGACCGGAAGAACCAGGCGATCCTGCCGCTGCGCGGCAAGGTCCTCAATGTCGAGAAGGCCCGCTTCGACAAGATGCTCCAGAACGAGGAGCTCAGGGTGATCATCACCGCCCTCGGCACGGGGATCGGCAAGGACGACCAGGACATCAGCCGGCTCAGGTACCACAAGGTGATCATCATGACCGACGCCGACGTGGACGGCCTGCATATCCGGACGCTCCTGCTGACCTTCTTCTTTCGGCAGATGAAGGAACTCATCGAGCGGGGCCATCTCTACATCGCCCAGCCGCCGCTGTTCAAGATAAGCGATCGCAAGCAGGAGATATACATCCACAACGAGGAGACGATGAAGAACCACGTCCTTGACAGCGGCGTGAGCCGCGTCCGTCTCACGACGGCCAACGGCAGCTCCCAGACGATCACCGGCAGCCGCCTCCTCGGAATCATCCGCAAGGTGATGCGGCTGGAAAAGATCCTCGACAAGTTCGAAAGGGAGGAGAAGAACCGGAACGTCATCCGGATCCTGGCGGGCGATCCCTCCCTCTCGGAAGAGGATTTCCGGACCGAGGAGGCCCTGGCCAAGGTGGCCAAAAGGACCGCGATGGCCCTGGGCGATATTCTGGAAGGCGTCCGCACGGAGATGGACCAGGAGCACGGGCGCTGGAAGATGGTCTTCCGCATCCGGAGAAACAGCCAGATCCAGACCACCTGTATCGACCGGGAGGTATTGAAGCTGCCGAAGTTTGCGGAGATCAGGGCCCTCCTGAACCAGGTGGCGCTCCTCGGAGAGCCGCCCTACCGGGTGGGCGCCGTGGAAGCGGAAGGCGGCGCTTCCGGGAAGGAGTTCGACACCGTCGAGAGCCTGTCGGCCCTCATCGACTACGTGATCAGCGCCGGCAAGAAGGGGATAACCGTCCAGCGCTACAAGGGCCTTGGCGAGATGAACCCGGGACAGCTCTGGCAGACGACGATGGATCCCGAAAAGCGGACGCTGCTGCAGGTGCGCATCGAGGACGCGGTGGCGGCCGACGAGATCTTTACCACCCTCATGGGGGACCAGGTGGAGCCCCGGCGCGACTTCATCTACAGAAACGCCCTGTACGCCTCGAACCTGGATGTATAGCCAAAGGAGAACTTGAATTTCATGGAGCAGCTTCACGAAAAGAATATCCCGATCAATATCGAAGACGAGATGAAGAAGTCCTACATGGACTACGCGATGAGCGTCATTATCGGCCGGGCCATCCCCGATGTCCGGGACGGCTTGAAGCCGGTCCATCGCCGGGTCCTGTTTGCCATGAGCGAGATGGGGAACCGCTGGAACAAGCCCTACAAGAAATCGGCGAGGATCGTCGGGGACATCATCGGTAAGTATCATCCCCACGGGGACACGGCGGCCTATGACACCATGGTGCGGATGGCGCAGGAGTTCTCGATGCGCTACCTGCTCGTCGACGGTCAGGGGAATTTCGGCTCCATCGACGGCGATCCGCCGGCGGCCATGCGGTACACGGAGGTCCGGATGGCCAGGATCTCCGAGGAGCTGTTGGGGGACCTGGAGAAGAACACGGTCGATTTCGTACCCAACTACGACGAATCCCTGGAGGAGCCGACCGTCCTGCCGGCAAAGATGCCGCTGCTGCTGCTCAACGGCACCGCGGGGATCGCCGTCGGCGTGGCCACCAACATCCCCCCCCACAATCTGCGCGAGGTCATCGACGGGACGATCGCCCTGATCAGGGACCCCGAGATCAGCGTCGACGGGCTGATCCACTACATCCAGGGGCCGGATTTTCCGACGGCCGGTTTCATCAACGGCCGGGAGGGCATCCTCTCCGCCTACCGGACCGGACGGGGGATCATCCGAGTGCGGGCGAGAGCCCTGATTGAAAAGAACCCCCGCAACGACCGGGAGAGCATCGTCGTGACCGAGCTCCCCTACCAGGTGAACAAGGCGAATCTCCTCGAGAAGATCGCGGAGCTCGTAAAGGAGAAGAAGATCGGCGGGATCGCGGATCTTCGGGACGAATCGGACCGGGAGGGGATCCGCGTCGTCCTCGACCTGAAGCGGGACGAGGTCTCCGCGGTGGTTTTGAACCAGCTCTACAAGCACACCCAGATGGAGTCGACCTTCGGGATCATCATGCTGGCCATCGACAACGGCCAGCCCCGGGTCTTCAACCTCAAGGAGGTCCTCCAGAGCTTTGTCGGTTTCCGCAAGCAGGTAGTCGTCCGCCGGACGACCTTCGAACTGATGAAGGCCCGCGAGCGGGCCCACATCCTGGAGGGTCTGATCATCGCCCTCGACCGCATCGACGAGGTGATCGCCGTGATCAAGGCCTCCGCGAGCCCCCCGGAGGCGGCCTCCGCCCTCTGCTCCCGGTTCGGTCTCAGCGATGCCCAGGCCAGGGCGATCCTGGAGATGCGCCTCCAGCGCCTGACGGGGCTGGAGCGGGACAAGATCGACGCGGAATACGCCGAGATCTCCGCCCTGATCCGCACCCTGCAGGGGATCCTGGACGATCCTCAGAAGGTCCTCGAGGTGATCGTCGCGGAGCTTGAGGAGATCCGGGCGCGCTACGGGGACGAACGGAGGACGGAAATCGTTTTCAGTTCCGAAGATATAGATATCGAGGATTTGATCGTCGAGGAGGACATGGTTGTCACCGTCTCCCACACCGGCTACATCAAGCGCAACGCCGTGAGCCTCTACAAGAGCCAGCGCCGGGGCGGCAAGGGCAAGATCGGGATGGGGACGAAGGAGGAGGATTTCGTGGAGCGGATCTTCATCGCCTCCACCCACCACTACGTCCTGATTTTTACGAGCCGGGGCCGCGTCTACTGGCTGAAGGTCTACCAGATCCCGCAGGCGGGACGGGCCGCCAAGGGGAAGGCGATCGTCAACCTGATCAACCTGACGGAAGGCGAGCAGGTCGCTGCCGTCCTCCCCGTCCGGGAGTTCACCGGCGAAAAGTCGGTGGTCATGGTGACCCGCCGGGGGACGATCAAGAAGACGGAGCTCTCGGCCTTCTCCAACCCGCGTGCGGGCGGGATCATCGCGATCTCCATCGACGAGGGAGACGAGTTGATCGACGTTCAGCTCACCCTCGGGAACCAGGACATCTTCCTCGGAACCCGGAAGGGCAAATCGATCCGCTTCAAGGAGGACGATGTCCGCGACATGGGCCGGACCGCCCGCGGCGTCCGCGGGATCAGGATGGCTGCCGATGACCGGGTCATCGGGACGGAAATCCCGACCGAGGGAAACACCACCCTCACCGTCTCCGAAAAGGGGTACGGGAAGCGGACCGAGATCACGGAATACCGCCTCCAGACCCGCGGCGGGAAGGGGACGATCAACCTCCGGACCGTCCCGAAGGTGGGCGACGTCTCCGAGATCCTCCAGATCTCCGGCAGCGAGGACATCGTGCTGATCAGCGACGCGGGCCGGATCATCCGCATGCGCGCGGAGGAGGTGCGCGTCATACACCGGAGCACCCAGGGCGTCCGCCTGATCGACATCGACGAAAGCGAGAAGCTCGTCGGCGTCGCCCGCGCCGAGCGGGAGGATGAGCGGGAAAACGGTGCGGCGCCTGAGGATCTGCCGGAGGAGACGGAGCTGAAGCTTGGCCCGGAGATCGGCTTGCCGGAAGACGGGGAAGAACAATGAAAGGGGAGGGTCGGGGTGGTGATGGGTGAGAAAGGGTGGGCGATAAAGTGAGGCATTTTCGAGTGAAAATGCTCCGTTGGTTCACTTTATGCCTGGGTTTGCTTCTCCTTGCTGCCTGTATGCCCAAGGAGATTGCCCCGCCCTTGCCCCTGCCTGTGCCGGCGAAGGTGGCCCTCGTCCTTGGGGCCGGCGCCTCCCGGGGGTTCTCCCATGTCGGTGTCCTGAAGGCCCTCGAAGCGCAGAAGGTCCCGATTCACCTGATCGTCGGGACGAGCGCGGGGAGCTTTGTCGGCAGCCTGTACGCCTACGGCTACGACGCCTTCGAGATCCAGAAGATGGCCCTTGCCCTCCAGCGGGACGATGTGGCCGACCTGACCCTCCCCGAC
>JAHJXP010000119.1 GCA_018827585.1 Pseudomonadota bacterium
GCCGCGGTGCAAAGCATGCTGCGGCCCGAGGTAGTGCTGGACATTGCGCTGAACTTTACCCTCTTTGCCACCGACAAGAAGCACCGCCGCATCAAGATCATCTGTCGCTATCAGCAGTACGAGACCACCAACCAGATCGTCGCCCGCGTGGTCAAGGGCTACCCGAAGAAGGGCCTCATCTGGCATTTCCAGGGCAGCGGCAAGTCGCTGCTCATGGTCTTCGCCGCCCAGAAGCTCCGGCTGCACCCCAAACTCGGCAACCCCACGGTGATGATTGTGGTGGACCGGATCGACCTCGACACCCAGATCACCGCCACCTTTAACGCCGCCGACGTGCCGAACATGGTCGGCTGCGCCACCCGGCAGGAACTGCAGACGCTCCTTTCTCAGGACGTGCGCAAGGTACTGATCACCACCATCCACAAGTTCGCTGAGGCGGGCGGCAAGCTCAACGAACGCCCGAACATCATCGTGATGGTGGACGAGGCCCATCGCACCCAGGAAGGCGACCTGGGCCGCAAGATGCGGGAGGCGCTGCCGAATGCCTTCCTCTTCGGCCTCACCGGCACGCCGATCAATCGCGCCGACCGCAACACCTTCTGGGCCTTTGGCGCCGATGAGGACGAGCAGGGCTACATGAGCCGTTACTCGTTCCAGGAGTCCATCCGCGACAAGGCCACGCTGCCGCTGCATTTCGAGGCGCCGGAGGTGCGGCTGAAGATCGACAAGGCCGCCATTGACGAAGCCTACAGGTCGATCACCGGCAACCTGAGCGAGCAGGACCGCGACGATCTGGCCAAGCGCGCCGCCAAGATGGCCGTGCTGGTGAAGAATCCCGAGCGCATCCGGGTTGTGGTGGGGCACATCGTCATGCACTTCCAGCAGAAGGTGGAGCCCAACGGCTTCAAGGCGCAGGTGGTCGTTTTCGACCGCGAGTGTTGCGTGCTCTATAAAAAGGCAATGGACGAGCTGATCGACCCGGAGGCCAGTGCCGTTGTCATGACTGCCGCGCCGGGCGATCCCTCCGAGTGGAAACGACATGTCCGCGATAAGGATGCCGAGGAGAAGCTGCTCGACCGTTTCCGCGACCCTGCCGACCCGCTCCAGTTCGTGATTGTCACCAGCAAGCTGCTCACCGGCTTCGACGCGCCCATCCTCCAGGTGATGTACCTCGACAAACCGATGAAGGATCACAACCTCCTGCAGGCCATCTGCCGGACCAACCGCACCTTCGGCCAGGAGAAGACCCACGGCCTGATTGTGGATTACATCGGCATCTTTGACGACGTGGCCCGTGCGCTGGACTTCGATGAAAAGGCCGTGCAACGGGTCGTCTCCAACATTGACGAGCTGCGCAAGGTTCTGCCAGTGCAGATGCAGAAGTGCCTGGCCTTCTTCGCCGGCGTGGACCGCACGGTAGGCGGCTACGAAGGGCTGAGCGCGGCCCAGCAGAGCCTGCCGAATAACGAGACGCGGGACAGATTCGCCGCCGAATACATTGTCCTGGGCACGATTTGGGAAGCCCTGTCCCCCGACCCGTGCCTCGGCCCGTACGAAAAGGACTACCGCTGGCTGACGCAGGTCTACGAGTCCGTCAAGCCGCCCAGCGGGAACGGCAAGTTGCTTTGGCATGCCCTGGGCGCCAAGACGGTGGACCTCATCAATCAGAATGTCCATGTCGAGTCGGTGCGGGACGATATCGAAACGCTTGTCCTCGATGCACAAGTGCTGGAAGAAATTCTGGCTGACGCCGACCCTGCCAAGAAAGGCCGCGAGATTGAGATCATGCTGGTCGCCCGCCTGCGCAGGCACCTGGGCCATGCCAAGTTCGTGGCGCTGGGCGAGCGGCTGGAGAAGGTCAAGGAACGCCATGAGCAGGGCTTCCTGACCAGCCTGGAGTTCCTCAAGCAGATCCTCGAAATCGCAAAGGAAGTCCTCGAAGCGGAGAAGGAAACCGATCCTGAAGAGGAACGCGACCGGGCCAAGGAGGCGCTTACCGAGCTCTTCACCGAGGCCAAGAGCCAGAATACCCACATCATCGTCGAGCGGATCGTTACCGACATCGACGAAATCGTGAAGAAGGTCCGTTTCCCCGATTGGCAGCACACGAGCCAGGGCGAACGCCTGGTCCAGAAAGAACTCCGCAAGGCGCTGCTCAAGTACAAGCTGCACACCGACCAGGAACTCTTTGACAGAGCCTATGCATACATACGACAGTATTATTAGACACGGCGTGCGAGTGATAGCAGGATGCGGGGCTGGATTGACAAGACAGTTTTCGTGATATATTAGCACATCATAGTAATTGAGAGCTCTTTGGATATGGGGATAACGACTAACCGTTCATCACGCCGCCTTCCTGCATCCGGCCTGAAACTGCGCGCCTGGGCTTCGTGGCTTGCGGTCGTGGGCGTCGTCCTCTACCCCATCCGCGACTTGGTTTCGTTCTGGGGCAGATGGTTTTCCGTCCGCGTGCCCTCGCCGGTCCTCTATCCCATCAAATGGATCGGCGGCGCGGCCATGTTCCTGGCCCTGCTTATGGCGCTCATCATCTTTGTTCAGGGAACACGTCGGGCGGCGGCAAAATGAGAGAGAACCCATGTGACCCGAGGCGGACGCTCCGAAGCGGGATCGCCCCTTGCCTGGATGAAACGGCACTATGATCCCTGGACTCCCTTTTGCCACCTTTCGTTGGACGATCCTGACCCTGGCGGTGCTCGCCCAGGTCTATCTCTTCCTGCGCGCCCGGCACGCCATTCGGTCTTCGCGGCGCTCCGAACGCTTCAAGACCCGCACCGTTGCCGCCGTGGGGGCGTTTATCCTCCTGCTGTTCGTCCTGAATCTCCTGATCCTCTACCGCCCCATCCCCTGGGTGTACCCGCCAGCGGCGGCGCAGGCGGGCATCTTCTACCCCTTGGCCGTATGGGCTCTGGGGTCGATCTTCTCCGCACTCCTTCTTTTGGCGGGACAGATCGCCGGCCGGATGGCGAGACCCTTCGTTCGCCTCTGCCGAAGGCTGGCCGGACGACCGGTGTCCGCTTCCTTCAGCGGCTCTCGCAGGCTCTTTCTTCAGGCGGGAACGGGGGGCCTGTTTGCCGTTCCTCTGCTGCTCTGCGGATACGGCGCGGCCTACGCCGGCAGGGACGGCGCTGTCCATAACATCGATCTACCCTTCGACTGCCCGCTGCGGGTCGTTCAACTGACCGACATCCATGCCGGCATTTACATGAATCGCGAACAGATGCGGCGCTACATCGATGAGATCATCGCGCTCCAACCGGACCTGTTCGTCCTCACCGGGGACTACATCTCGAACTCGCTTTCGTTTCTTCCGGGGTGCCTGGAGGAGATGGCCCGCGTCCGCGCCCGCTACGGAACCTTGGCCATACTGGGGAATCATGAACACTGGTATGCGGGGCTGGGCGAATTGCAGGCGATCTTTCTGAGGTTCGGCGTGCCGCTTCTGCAAAACGAGCATCGGCTGATTCGGACCGACCACGGCGCCTTTGCCGTTGCCGGCATCGATGACCTGCGCAACGGCACAGCCGATCTCGATGCCGCCCTGCATGGACTCGATCGGACCGTTCCTACGATCCTCCTGTGGCACCGACCGGAGATCTTTCCCAAAGCGGCCCTTCAGGGCATCTCGCTGACGCTGTCGGGCCATTATCATGGAGGGCAGATCAAAACTGGGCCGGCCCGGAGCGGGCGTAGGTCTGGCACACCTCCGCACACCCTATCCCGAGGGACTGTTTCGGATCGGGGCCTCGCGGCTGTACGTCAGCCGGGGGATCGGCACAACGTTCACACCGGTGCGCCTGAACGCCCCGCCGGAAGTGACCCTGCTCCATCTGACCTGAGTCATGGTTGACGGCTTCGTAAAAAAGTCAAAAATCTCCTCCCCCTTGATGGGGGAGGGTTAGGGTGTGGGTGAAAAGGGGTTGTATTTCAGTGAGTAATTCCCCCTCCCCTTAATCCCCTCCCGCCGGGGGAGGGGAAAATTTACTTTTTTACCAAGTCATCAAGGTTGACGCTCTCGTAAAAAGTCACGCGGCGATTCTGACGGTGTAGAGCATATTTTCAGTCGCCGATTTTAAAATATCTCTGAGCTGGCGCCACGGGCTCAGAA
>JAHJXP010000278.1 GCA_018827585.1 Pseudomonadota bacterium
CTCGACGGGCTTGAAGGCGTCGTCGGGGATGCCGTTCTTCAGCAGGTTCGGAGTCGCCCCGATGATGGAGTTGCCGCACTTGATCCGATGGTCCAGAAAGCCCAGGGGCTTGCGCGGATCGAGGGACTCCAGCCAGAGGGCCACCTTGCAGAGCTCCACGGCCAGAGGATTGATGTCCACGCCGTAGATGCAGTTGGCGACCACGTCCCGGAGGGCTTCCCGAAGGGCCTCCAGCGGCGGTTCCCCTTCTCCGGTCCGGACGACGGCCAGATTCCTGGCGATCCGGTGGGCCGCGGCGATTAGGAAATGGCCGGAGCCGCAGGCAAGATCCGCAACCTTCAGTGCGAGCAGAGCTTTTTCTGGATCGCGTTTTTTCATGGCCTCGCCGAGCAGCGGTTCCAGAGCAGAATCGAGAAGACAGCGGATGAGCGACGGATGGGTGTAATAGGAGCCCGTCGTCTTGCGTTCCGAGCCGGCATAGGTCTTGAGGGCGAAGGTAAAGGCCTCCGCGTTCAGTTCCGGGTGGAGCTCCAGGAGGCTTTCATAGACGCTTCCCAGCTCTTCCGTACCGAGGTTGCGGTAATCGACGGGGCGGAGGATGCGGTTCTCCTCGGTATAGCAGAGGCCGCGAATGGCGGACAGGAGCGCGTCGTTGGCCAGTTTGCAGCCTTTGAGATCGGGGAGGGTCTCCGGGGAGAAGAGAAAGCCGTTCAGGGCGGGAATGCCGAGGCTTGGCTCCCCTTTTTCCAAGCAGGCGAAGGTGACACGAAGTCCTGCATAGAGGTCGCCGTGGCGGGTTCCCCGGCGCCGGCCCGCCAGACGGCGGAGACGGGCGATGGCATAAAATGCATAGCGCTTTCTGACATCGGCTGAGATATCCGAAAGCGGGATGAGCCCTCGATCTTCGGCGACGAAGAGAAAGATGAAACGGTAGATCAGGCGCAGGAGCTGCTGATAGTAGCCGAGGGGGCTGATGGTCCCGGTCTGCAAGGTCCTGCGGAGGGCCGTGTTTTCAGGGTGGGCGAGGAATCCCTGCCCCAGGGCGGTGATAGCCTGTTCCACGCCGTCCCGGAGCCGGTCCAGGGCGCGGGTGCCGCGTTCCTGGGCCTCCCGGCTCCATTTCTCCAGCCTGCACTCTTCGGGTTTATCCGCCTCCAGGCGGGACTGGTGGAACAGGAGATACAAAAGGACGAAATCGGGGTAGATCTCGCCCTCCATCAAGGCTTCCAGATCGAAGTCGACGTAGGCCTGGCGGGTCAGACTGATGTTGTCACGCAAGATCCGGAGACGGAGGCCATTGGAAACGACGCCCCAGAGGTGATTCTCGGAGCGGTTGAGAAACTCCTGAACGAGGCTGTGGGGGCTGAGACGCGCGGCCCCGGCCACGCCCGGCGTCCGGCGATCCAAGTCCTGGCGGAAGCTGACCAGATGGATGGGGGTGTGATGCCAGATATGGCTGACCGGGTAGGTGTTGCCCCCGATCTCCTGGGCTTTCGCGGCCAGCAGCCGACCATAGCCCAGTTCCTGGAACAGGATCAGGAGCCAGCGCTCGCGGGTCAATGTGGTCCCGGTGTCCGAATCGGTCAGCTTTTCCGCGGTGGCCCGAAAGGTGCGCCACGCGCCGAGGCAGCGGAACCAGGCCCGGTTGACGGCCTCGTTGATCTTCTCCGATTTCTCCAGATGATAGGATTCCGGGTCCAGTCCCTCCAGTTTACGGTCCCCTTCGACGATGCGCCGGAGGATCTCCGCCGGGAGCAGGGCGCCTTCGGTTCGTATCGTCGTGAATATGTCGCCGGTTTTTCCTCTCATGGCTGCGTCACGGGCAAGTAAACGTAAATCCCCAACACATCCGGGGGCAGGTGCGGTTCGACGCAGTATTTCACGCCGCTCATCCGGGCGGCGCTTCGCACGCGCCGGTGGGCGTTCAGCAGCTCTTCGCCCCGCCGGTAAGCTTCCTTTTCCAGATACGGATTTAGGTGATCGAATCCCTCGACGATCCTTGTCACGAACTGGGCGGCGCGATCCGGGCTGATGTTCATCGCCGGTTCCGCCAGGATCAGTTTTTCGGCTGCGTCGTCGTCCAGCCATTCGGCCTTCTCCGGTGTTCCGGAAAATCCCAGCAGCCGGCAGTCTTCCGCCAGGAGGGGGTTGTCGACGCCGTTTCGGGTCGTGATGATGTAGTAGCGGAACCGGACGAGGAGCAGGGTCGTCCGGCGCTCGACCCTATGGGTGTAGATGACGCCGCAACGCCGGGCGATGCCCTTCAAGAGGGGGTCCAGGGATGCGTTCATCACATAGGCCGCCAGGGCTTCTACTGTGGGATGGGTGCGGTTCAGATAGGAAACCCCTTCCGGAACGGGCATGTCGAAACGCCCTTGGAAAGGCTTGCCGTAGAGAAGGGCCTCTTTCAGCGGCGCGGGGGATTCCGTCAGGTCAAATCGATACGAGTCCTTCCGGTCCGTAATCACCGCGCCGTGGGCGGTAAACGCATCCAGGACGAAACGCCGGACATCGGCGCCCAGACCGATCGACGCCTGCACCGCCTGCAGTTCCGCCGCGACCTCGTCCACCTTGATGGTCTCCTGGGCAAAGACGGTCCGGGATCGCTTTTCGCGTGCCGTGGCATCATCCCACTTGCTGAAAAGTTCCTTGCGTTGCGGTTTGAACATCTCATCGAATCCGGGCAGATAGGCTTGGGCGCTGCCTGTGGCCCTTTCCCGGAGGAGGAGGCCCTCGAAGATCGCCTCGATCACCTGGGCGGTTTCCACGGGGACGGGAACGGAGATGCCCAGGGTTGTCCGGATCGTCTTGTGCTTCCGGATCAGGACGTCCAGGACGATGCCGTCGATCTGGTTGTCCGTCCCGTAGTAGGTGAGGACCCGGATCCTGTCGCGCGGCTGGCCGAAGCGGTCCACGCGGCCCTCCCGCTGCTCGTGGCGGGTGGGGTTCCAGGCGAGATCGTAGTGCATGACGGCGTCGAAGCGCTCCTGGAGGTTGATCCCTTCGCTCAGGCAATCGGTGCAGACGAGGACACGCTTGGGGTTTTCAGCCAGTTGGATGATCCTCTCCTCCCGCTCGGCGTGTGGAAGGGTTCCCGTGACCGCCGCGACGGCCACGTCCGCGGGCAGCGCCTTGCGGAGCTGCTCGGCGACGTACTCCGCGGTGGGGATGAACCGGCAAAAGACGATGGGGTTGTAGCCGTCCTTCAGCAATTCTTTCAGCAAGGTAATGGCCTTCTTGAGCTTGCTGTCCTTTTCACCGGCGAGCCTGTCCGACTCCCGAGCCATCGCGAGAAGACGCCTGCGCAGGGCCTGATCCGCGTCCACTGTTTCCTCGGCATCTCCGGGGTCGCTCCCGGGGATGAGGTCCGCCCCTTCTCCGGCATCCTCCAGGTCGATATCCAGGACAGTGCGGCGGCCGATCTCGTCGGCTTCCTCGGGCGTCGCGGCGTCGGCGGATGCGGCGCGGTTCCTCAGGGTGGCCGCGGCGGCTGCAGGACTGCTGGCAAGGGAGCGTAAAAGGGCCAGGGCGGACCACCAGCGGACCCTCTGCCGGTAATGACCGCCGGCCTGGTCTTGAACTGTCTCGCGTGCGTAGTCGAGGACCCGGTCGAAGAGGCGCCGGTAATCGGAGCCCTCGCCCAAGGTGTAGTTTTCCTCTCGGTCTTCGCGACTCGGGAATGGGGTGTCGGTCTTCATGTAATGGCGGATGTCGGCCCGGCGGCGCTGGACAAAGTGGGCGGCGAGTTTCCGGCGGTAGGGTTCGTTTTGCGGTCCGGCAAGTTCGGACGGCAGATCGGCGAAGGCAGGATCGATAAAAGACAACAGCGACCGGAACGCTTCTTCCTTGCCGCTGTGGGGCGTCGCCGTCACGAGGATAAGGTGGCGGTTCGGATCCTGGGCGATACTGCTGATCAGGCGGTTTCGCTGATGACGCCCTCCCCGCTGAACCTCCGCGTAGGCACAGCCGTGGGCCTCATCGACGATGACCAGCTCCGGGCAGGTCCGGATGAACTCGTCGCGGCGGCGGTCGGCCTTGATGTAGTCCATGGAGACGACGACGTACGGGTAATGGTCGAACAGGGACTCGCCGATGCGGAGATGCCTTTCCAGACGGCCGGCGGTTCCCGGCAGGACCAGCTCCGCGGAGATGTGAAACTTGGCGTCCAGCTCCGTCTGCCACTGCTCGGCCAGGTGGGGCGGGCACAGGACGGCCAGGCGCGTCGCCTCGCCCCGGTCGAGGAGTTCCCGCGCGATCAGCCCCGCCTCGACAGTCTTCCCCACGCCGACGTCATCGGCGATCAGAAGACGCACCGGGTCCAGCTTTAAAGCCATCAGGAGGGGAACCAACTGATAGGGCCTGGGCTCGACGCCGATTTTGGCAAAGGAACGGAACGGTCCCGCACTGGAGCGGAAGCCCAGGCGTATGGCATCCCGCAGGAGGCGGCAGGAGCGGTAATCGCCGATCTCATTCGGGTCGGGAAGGTCGAAACGGGCCGGTTCGACCGGCTCCAGGGAGGTGGAGATCCCGGCGATTTCATCCTCCGTCCCCCCCAAAGGCCGCAGCATCAGAAAATCGTCCTGCGAATCGGGGAGAACCACCCATTCTCTGCTGCGCGCCCTGACCAAGGAACCGACGGAGAATGTCATTTAATATCCTTGTGTTACGGATCGTGGTGATATTTCATGACCGATAATAAGGTCCGACCCTCTTCGATTTTCAACGAGGCGACGTGTTCAACAATTCCTCATCAATGTCGTAATTGGCAATTTCTCTTAAACCCAGGAAGTGAGAATGAGAAGAAATTGTTATAATCTCCCCGGATTTTCCCCTATCGTCTTTCACGCTCCCAGAGAGCGGATAAATCACGCGCACCATGAATAAATCCAAGAATATATGTAGTTCGCTCAGTTACCTTATAAATAAGGCGATAACTCTTCACAATAAGTTCACGGATAAGCGGATCATTAAATTCGGGAACTGTTCGACCTCGTTCCGCCAGATAAGCCAATGATCTTGCCGCATCTCGGACTTCGCGGATAAAGGCGCCTGCATAGTGGGGAGAATCCTTAGCAATGTAGTCGGCAACTTCTTCGAGATCTATCCAGGCTGATTCGGTCCATGTTACTTTCCGAGCCATCTGGACATCCTTTGTTCAACCTCTTCCTGACTAAACACGTGGCCTTCCTCAATATCTTTCAGACCTCGTTCGATTTTTTCACGGACATAGATGTGGTACTGGATATCCTCGTACGATACATCGTCGGGAATCTGGTCAAGTATCTTGCGGACTTCTTCTTTTGCTGTATTCATTAGTATATTACCTCTCAAATCGTTTTATCTATTATACACTTTATATCACACCTCTTTCATATTGCCGAAGACGCCGGGGAAACGGGCGATGGTATCGCACCAGTCATCCTGATGGCGGAAAACGATCACCGTATAACCGAAGTCTTCCAGGTTTTCCCGCTGCCGAGCGTCCCTTTCCGCCCGCTCTGGATAATCGTGGATCGGCCCGTCTACGTAAATCACGGTTTTGGAGTCATCGTACACGAAATCGGGCCGGGTTTCAAACTTTTGCATGTAAACCTGAGCCCTTTCCGGAAGATTCAGGTGAAGGGCGTCAAGAAAACGGAGCCACTTTCTCTCCAGCTCCGAACCGGCCTGGTTCATCAGCCGCTGCAGGTGCTCCGCTCTGGGGATGCCGGTCGGGGATGCAGAAACTTTGGCCCGGAGAAATCCCAAGAGCAGATCCCGAATGGACTTGCGGTCGATGTGCCGGTGGTCCGTCTGGTTGCTGTAACTGAGCAAGCAGTCGTAGCAGGCGGCTTCGCAATCCTCTTTGGCCCTGTCGGCCCTTCTGCGATCCTCTCCCGTATCCGGATCGAAGTGACAGAGTTCGAGGGCCGTTCTGGCCACTTCGGCGAAGGCGTCCGGTTCATCGACCAGGTGTCTGAGCACGCCGGCGCCGCCCTCGGCCGCTTCATAAAAGAGCAAAACCCGCCGCTCATCTTTTCCGGGCAGGGGATCGACGGCCAGCTCATTGTCTTCCAGTTGGTAGCGGGTCTGAATCGCGTTCTTGAGCGCTGACTGGAGGGAAGCCATCTGATTCAGTTCCGGCTTACCAGCCGGCTCGAACAGGAGGCAATTACGCCGATCCTCGACAAAGGGAATGACCCGGACGGACTTGGCCGTCATCGGATCGTCTTCGTCCTGCTCGATCGCGGCGTTGTTGCTCCCCCAGTAGCCTCTTTCCGTGTCGAGGACAAATCCTGTCTGCTGATCGCTGCGCTTCCACCCCATATTGATGCGCCAGATGGTGGCCGCGCTACCGTAAATCAGTTTGGCAAGGCTTCCTTTTCCGGGGTGTTCTACTGTAGATCGTCGGTACGAAGGTCTACCTTCATGGTCTGCAAAGCGGACCCCCGTTTTGATCTCATAACCCTGCCGCTGTCTTTCCTCTTCATCGCAGTTGATGCGGTCTTTTCTTTTTGTTGAGACATTCTGAATCCGGAAAAGCTGCTCCAGCGGCTTCTCCAGAAGGGTGTTGCAGTATTCGCAGAGGTCGGCGCCGGCCGTGTCTCCCCATATATCATGGAGGTATCCGCACTGCGGGCAGAGTTTGGCCGAGGCGGTTTTGACATCGTCATCGCCCACGGGCATGATGACCCGATTGATCACATAGCGGGAGCCTTCGTGATAGATGATGTTCCGGGGACCGAATTCTGAGATGGCCAGGAATCTCGGACGGGAGAGGAAATGGTCCTGTCGTTCTCGCCGGCCCGGGATATAGGCGGAAAGGGGCAGCCTGGGGAAATTATAACCGGGAAGGAAGCCTTCACTGGCGAAATAACGGTAGCTGTAGAAGTCGGACTGCATGATCTTGTCCGATTCGATCAGCAGGTCCAGTTGCGCTTCCGCTTCTCGCCGCAGGCGTTTGGCTTCCAGCTTGTCGGACGGGCTCCGCGACGCGTCGCCGATAATCCGGTTCTGGATTTCCCTCTGCTTCAATGCGGCTCGGTAAAGACCCCGCCACCGCTCACAGGCTTGTTCAAAATTCAGATGGATCTTCTTGAAAACCTCGCCCAGCCATCCTTCACTGTACCAGTCCGCCTCCTTGAGATCATCGCTGATTGTGCTCAGAATATCTCTTGCCCGCGTCAGCGCCCTTGCCTTTGCCTTTTCGTCTTCAAGAGAATCATGGACATGGGGTTGCAGATCAAGGGATGGGGATTCGCCGGTAAGATTCAGAATGTCCTTCAGCGACTTGCCGAGGGATTGCCCGGTCTCCGCAAGCCACACCGCATGAACATGGGCTCTGACGAGGTCTTCGTTTGCCAGTTCAAGCCGCGGGGGGACAACGGCGCCGGCAACCATCAGCTCCGGACGCTTGAAGAAGTACTGATCGTGGGGACTGCCGGTCGTGCAATAGGTGAAAACCAGCGCGGGCTGACCGCTGCGCCCGGCCCGACCGCTCCGCTGGGCATAGTTGGCCGGTGTGGGTGGCACATTGCGCATGTTAACGGCGTTGAGCGTGGCGATGTCCACGCCCAGTTCCATGGTCGGCGAGCAATACAGGATGGGGAGTTTCCCCTCCTTGAAGGCGGCCTCGCGCTGTTGCCGGGTTTCGTTATCGACCTGCGCCGTGTGTTCATGGGCTTCAAGCCCCTTGCCCTCATAGGCGATGTCCCGGTAGAATTCGAGAAAGAACCGGTTTGTCCGCCCGCCCGCCTCCGAAGCGCTGGGCATGCGGATCGCATCGTGGAAGGGCTTGGTCCCATCGCCGGCCACCCAGCGGAGGGCGGCCCCGGGAAGCTGATAGCCTGGGGCGTCATCATCATGCTCGGGAGGGGCAAC
>JAHJXP010000120.1 GCA_018827585.1 Pseudomonadota bacterium
GTGACTTAACAGGTCGGCGCGGCTCAAGGTGGACAGTGGGGTGTAGAAGACCTTGAAGAGGTTTTCGTTCAGGGTTTCTACATACTGTCTCAGGACGAGGGTTTTTCCCACACCGGGATCGCCGGTGAGGAGCATGATGCCCCCTCGGCGCTTGATATAATCGAGGCGTGCGGCGCACTCCTTTACCGCTTCGGTATCGAGGACATCGGCGGTTTTGATGTTCTTATCGAAGGGGAAGCGTTTAAGGCCGAACCAGGCGAGGAGATCCGTCATGGCAGCACCTCCCCCTTGTGAAAGGACAGCGCATTGCCGACGGTTTGGGGTCGGAAAGTGTGGGCGTTTTCTTTTTTGTTCAGGAGTTTTATTCTTCCCACCCGTATGCCGTTGTCGTAAAGATAAAGTTCCCTGGGATCATCGACGGGGTGGCGGATCTCGATACGTTGCCGGATATAGGCAGTGGGGACTTCATAAAGGTCGCCCTTGAAGCTGATTGTGGCGTCGTTGTTGACGACCCGCTCGTATCGGACGAGGAAGATCTCATCCAGTTCGCTTTTGGACAGGCGGCGGATGGACACCCGCACGATGGAGGCGTTGTAGCGGTCTATGGGGCGTTCGCCGATGCCGCCGTGGAGCTTATGATGATAATCCTCCTGAAGCCACCCTCTGAAGGCGTTGTTGAGTTCATCCAGGGGGATTCCTTCCGGTATCCCGGCCAGAAAGCGTTCCCGGACCGTGCGGAAAAATCTTTCCACTTTTCCGCGTGAGGGACTGTCGTAGGGTTTGGAATGGATAAGCGATATCCCGGCCATGGCACAGCTGCGGGCAAGCAGATCGGAAGAAAAACCGGGACCGTTGTCGACATAAAGACGTTTGCAGATGCCGTAGGCGAGAAACGCCTCTTTGAGCACCACCGTGAGGGCGCCGATCGTTTCCGACGCGTTGAAGGCATGGCCGACCACCATACGGGAATGGTCGTCAATGATGGCGCAAAGGATGGCCTTGGCAAGACGGCCGCTGGAACTTACCTTGGGGCCGTGCATAAAGTCGCACACCCAAAGCTCGTTTACGTTATCGAGTTCGAAGGCCTTGCGCGCATCACTTCTTTTCCCGACAGGAAGCCATCCCTTCTCTTTGACCAGCCTGAGAAAGGTATTGTAGTGGACGGGAGGATCTCCCAGCAAACCCTGTTTCTTCAGGTCCTCGTAAAGGAGCTGTCCCGTCCAGTGGGGATAGGCCTTACACTTGATCCCGACGGCCTGGACCATTTCTGTGTCCAGTCGCCGGGGTCTGCCACAGTCCGATCTTTCCCGGGGCTTAAGGGCCGCGAACCCCTCTTTGCGATAGGCCCGAAGCCAGGACTTCAGAGTGGAAACGCTGATCCTTTTCTCCCCATACCGGGGAAAGTCATGTACCCCCTGTGACTGTTTTCGAAAGTACTCGTTCTGCGCCCTTCCCGGCTCGGCAAGCACGGGGCTGATGAGCTGATAGCGCGCCAGAGCGATTCTTTCCCGAATGTCCCTTTCCATAGATGCGTCCTCCTTGATGTTTTTTTGGCAACCCCCTTGGATTACCGCTGTAGACGCACCCCGTATATCTCACTGAAAAAACGACCGTTAGCAAAGCTCTGTACGAAAAATCACAAAACCCCGCCACAAAATGACCGCAAGCCTCCGGTCAGGGGAAAGGGTGAGCTTTCAGCGCCGAATGAACGAAGGATTTGGGGGGAAACGGGGGCCAATAGCCCCCCGGCAAGGAAGGAATGCGGGACAAAAAAGAGTTTTCTCTCGACACAGGCGCTATCCCAGCGCGACGGTATGGGCCGCCGCCATAAGCCACCAACCGCAGACCGCAGATCACACAGAAATCAAAATGACATCACTCACGCCGCTCCTGGGAAGGACGGCCAAAAAGAAACGTCCGGGCCTCGCGGGTGTAACGCCTCAGAACATCGCCAAGACGCAGCCTAGAAGAATCACTCCTCCATCCCAAAGCCTGAAAATAATCTCCCAGGGACTGCCATAAACCCGGATTCCCA
>JAHJXP010000121.1 GCA_018827585.1 Pseudomonadota bacterium
CCAGGAGTCGTCCAGAAGTTTGCGTCGTTTGGGTTCCAGGTAGTCCCAGGGATCAATCAGGTAGGGCGTTTTGTGATCGTGGGCATGAATCAGGGGGTCAGCACCTATATCATTAATATTTAACATTATTCATCCCAATGTTATGAAACCTTGTCAAGAGAAATATGCACAAATGTTAAATTATTTTAAAATGTTACGCCGATTTTGACTTTTTACGAGGTCGTCAGATTTGACGAACTCAAAAAAAATAAATTCTTCCCTCCCCCGGCGGGAGGGCTATAATAATAACTTTCTTCCTCTTCCCCTCCCCCACTTGCTGGGGGAGGCAGGAGGGGGCAAGGGGAGGGGAGAAAACAGGCAGAGATACGGCCGATTATCACCCCCACCCCAACCCTCCCCCGTCAAGGGGGAGGGAGATTGGGACTTCTTGCGAGACCATCAGATTTCACTCTTGTCAAAACGAGGTCACCTCCTCGGCTGCGATCCGGTTCGAGAGTCGGCCGAGCTTCTCTATCTCGACGGTGCAGACGTCGCCGACCTCCATGAAGGTCGGCGGCGTGCGGAACTTCGCCAGCCCCCCGGGGGTGCCCGTCGCCACGATGTCCCCCGGTTCCAGCGAGAAAATCTCCGAAAGGAAGGCCACCAGCGTCGGGACATCGTAGACCAGCTCCCGGGTGTTGGATCTCTGGAGTTCGCGATCGTTTACCCAGAGCTTCACCTCCAGGTTGCCCGGATCGGGCAGCTCGTCGGCAGTCATCGCCCCGAGGCGATAACCCCGTTCCGCGTATTGGTACATGACCAGTTTCATACTGATACCCTCCCGTAGTTCATTGATGAAGATGCTTTGAGTGCACGGGCGATGTTTTCCTCCACGAGCTTGCTCTCCGGGGGAAGGGTCATGCTGATGATGTTTTTTTCGAGAAGTTTGTAGATCTTGCGCACCAGCAGGTCGGCAGTCAAGGGGTGTTATTTGGCCATCTTTTTAAGAATATTCTCTTCGTAACGAACTGCAGAGTCCCCCGATACCGTCGTCCGTGTACCGTCGACGGGATACTATCCCGCCGCCGGCGGTGTCAAGAAAAATCTCTCCGGGCGGCCGGAACTGGGGGGCGGGAAGCGGCGGAAGATCCTCTTTAATTCTGTGGCAAATTCCCCTTGACACACAAAACTCCTTTCCGTATCCTCAACTTACGCAAAAGAAAGTTCTTATCAATCAGAGGCTGTTCGATCGGATCAAGGCGATCGAAGCGGGAAAAATTTCGGGGTCGTGAGTTGGAGGCTGCAATGAACGATATCGTCTTCCTGCCAGCGCGCAAGCTTGCGCGCCTGATCCGCACCCGCAAGCTCTCTGCCGCCGAGGTGATGGGTGCCCACATCGCGCAGATCGAGCGCCTGAACCCAAAGGTGAACGCCATCGTCACCTTCCTGCCCGAGCAGGCGCTCGAAACGGCGAAGAGGTTCGATGCGCGCCTCGCCCGCACGAAGGGCGCCGGCGCGGATGGACCCGTATCCGGACCACTGGCGGGCCTGCCGATCGCCTACAAGGACATGATCCAGACAAAGGGTATACGTACCACCTTCGGCTCGCCGATCTACGCCGACCACGTGCCCGACGACGACCACGTGCTGGTCGAGCGGCTCGCGGCCGCCGGCGCGATCACCCTCGGGAAAACCAACACCCCCGAGTTCGCCGCGGGCAGCCAAACCTTCAACAAGGTATTCGGTGCGACCCTCAACCCCTACGATCTTGAGAAAACCTGCGGGGGCTCTTCGGGCGGCGCGGCGGTCGCAGTCGCCTGCGGTATGCTTCCTTTCGCCGACGGCTCGGACCTCGGAGGCAGCCTGCGCAACCCGGGAAACTTCTGCAATGTGGTGGGGTTTCGACCAACGCCGGGCCGCGTGCCGTATTACCCGGCCGTCGACGCCTGGGCGAGCCTCTCGGTGATCGGCCCGATTGCACGGTCGGTCGGGGACGCGGCATTCTTTTTTTCCGCAATGGCGGGCCCTGATCTTCGGTCGCCGATCAGCATCACCGAGCCTGGTAAGCGCTTTGCCCGCTCCCTGGCAAGGGATTTTAAGAAAGTACGCATCGCCTGGTCTAAGAATCTCGGGGGTCTTCCCGTAGAGAGGTGTGTGACCAAGGTCCTCGAGGCGCAGCGCAAGGTGTTCGTGTCGCTGGGCTGCATCGTCGAGGAGGCCGAACCGGACCTGTCCGGCGCGGACGAGGCGTTTCATGTGTTGCGCGCGGTGGGGTTCGTCCAGAAGTATGCCGAGTTGCTCCGGGAGCACCGCAATCAGATCAAGGAAACGGTGATCTGGAACATTGAGGAGGGACTGAAACTCGACGGACCGCGGATCGCCCGCGCAATGGCGCTGAGATCTTCGATCTATCAACGGATGCGCTCCTTCATGGAGCGCTACGACTACCTGCTCCTGCCGGTGAACCAGGTGGCCCCCTTCCCGGTGACGCAGGCCTACGTCGACACCATCAACGGCGTGAAGCTCGGCAGCTACATCGACTGGATGAAAACCTGCTACACCATCACCGTCACCAGCCACCCGGCGATCTCGGTGCCGGCAGGCTTCACCGAAGACAAACCCGGCCTGCCCGTAGGGCTGCAGATCGTCGGCCGGTATCGCGATGACTTCGGCGTCCTGCAACTCGCGTATGCCTTCGAGCAAGAAACCCAGATCGCCGGCCGCCGGCCGCCTATCCTCTAAATACCCGTAAATACACGCATCGCCTTCACTTCGGGCAGGCGCCTGTTTGACAATCCCCGGATCGTCGTTAAGTTACACCAAAAGGAATGAAAGGTGGATGCAGCTATGAAAAAATATCTGATAATGAGCATGATGGTGCTTTTTATCCTGGGGTGCGATACGGGCTACGGCGATCAGCGGGAGGTGAAGAAAAACATGGCGGAAACGAAGATGACAAGCGCAACGGCGACGTTTGCGGGCGGCTGCTTCTGGTGCGTGGAGTCGGACTTTGAAAAGGTGCCGGGTGTGTTGAAGGTCGTGTCCGGTTATAGCGGAGGCGCCGGTGAAAACCCGACCTATGAATCGTATGCAAAAAAAGGACATATCGAGGCCATCCAGATCCTTTACGATCCTTCAAAGGCAACCTATGCGCAGCTGCTCGATGTCCTGTGGAGGCATATCGATCCGACCGATGGAGGAGGGCAGTTTGTCGACAGAGGCGCCTCTTACCGGAGCGCGATTTTCTATCATGACGAGGAGCAGAGGCGAATTGCCGAAAATTCAAAGAAAGGGTTGGAGAATTCCGGACGTTTCGCCAAACCGATCACCACGGAGATCATCAAGTTTACCAAGTTTTACGAGGCGGAAGAGTATCACCAGGATTACTACAGGAAAAACCCGCTCCGGTACGGGTCCTATAGGCAGGGATCGGGGCGTGACCAGTTCCTTGAGAAGGTGTGGGCGCCGGGTCAATGCGATCTCCCGCCGAGGTCGGAGAAGCCCCCCGTCAAACGGGACGATGCGACCTTGCTAAAAAGACTGACAGCGATGCAGTACCAGGTGACGCAGCAGGAGGGAACGGAGCCGGCCTTTCGGAATGAATATTGGGACAACAAGAAAGAGGGGATCTATGTGGATGTCGTCTCCGGGGAACCGCTGTTCAGCTCCCTGGATAAATACGATTCCGGCACCGGCTGGCCCAGTTTTATCCGGCCCCTTGAACCCGGCAATATCGTGGAGAGGGAGGATCGAAGCCTTTTCACGCGGCGCGTCGAGGTGAGGAGCAGGCGTGCGGACTCCCATCTCGGGCATGTCTTCCCGGACGGTCCGAAACCCACAGGCCTCCGGTACTGCATGAATTCGGCCGCAATGAGATTCATCCCCAAAGCGGACATGGAAACAGAGGGCTACGGCAACTATCTGAAGCTGTTCGATCGATAGGCCAATTGATCCTCATCGCTTTCGAGGACGCGGCGTTCGGCCTCCCGGAAATCAAGGTCGGCATCGTGGGGGCTGCCTGTTTTCTTTCGCGGATACTGCCGCAGCCCCTGGTAAGGTACATGGCCTACTCCGGCGAGCCGATCGCCGCAGGGGAGATGAAGAATCTCGGCGTCATCTTGAGGGTGGTCCCCCGCGATCAGCTCTTCGATGCGGCAATGCAGATCGCCGAACAATTTGTACAGCGCCCGCCGCTCGCGCTGAGGGGATTCAAGAAGGCGATGAACATCAACGAAGAGGTCCGGTTGAAGGAGAAATATCTCGCCGAAATTGAGTTTACCAGGCAACTAATGGCCAGCGAGGATTTCCAAGAGGCGCTGCATGCGTTTATGGAGAAGAGAAAACCTGTCTTCAAGGGGAGATGACGGGCCGAAACGGAGGTTTTCACAAAGGCCGCTCCAGCCCGGACAGTTAGACGGCATCCCCGGATCTTCGTGGAATATGTAAGGAAACAAGTAAAGGCATGTTTCCATTTTCCACCACATCTTTACTATAATAAGAAGTTTTGTGGTGGAAAATGGATCGCCTCGCAGGAGACCCCCATCTGCTTTCTTGTTCTCCGGCCATCATCCTTGGTGCGGCAGGATTTTTTCCAGATATCGGATCCTCGCCTGATAGGTTTTCAATTCCTGTTCATAGCTTTTCCGGGCCTGCAACTGTTTCTGCACTTCTTCCACCTGCCCTGATGGGATATGGCGGCTGACGCTTCTTCCCCGTTCCCTGAATTTCAGATAATGATACGAATAACCCTTCCCATGATAGTCCTTGCTGCGGAAATGAAGAGAACCCTTCGGAAGGTTGGAGAGAACCTGTTCGAGAGAAGCGGACATGTTTCGACAGCGCACCAGTTCCTCCCGGAGCATATCGGAGATCAGTCTATCATTTTCCACCACTTTCATGGCACCATTATCCACAATGTGGTGGAAAATGGCAAGCAAAAAAATGAATCACGCGGGGTCAGACCGGATCAATCAAGTCTTTGAACGTGCGAACCGTCCGGTATTTTACATCGGCAAATTCCCGGAAGTGGGCCTGACCGCACTTGAGCCTTAGTTCTTCCTTTCTTCGAAGGTCATCGTTTTCCAGGGAAGATTTTGTCTCCGCTACGAAATAAATTTTGGTTCTATCCAACTTCAAAACCCAAAACCAGCGCCCAGAGTACTTGTCTAAAACGTTTTTCCCTCGATAAGGAGCATTACAGATGCAATATACCAGACGTGAAATACGAATCTTCGGCGACACTCGTCGGGCGAGTTCATTGATTTCGGGTTGAAGGACGCAATGGGTTGCCGGCTTTTCCCCCGTTTATTCAGATTACACACACCCTTCCTGAACTAAATGATTGACTGATTTCGAGAACCATGCGAGAGTACGAATAAGCGTCAATCCGAAGTTGTTAAAAGGAAGAATATAAATATATTCAAGGCATAGCAGACAATTTTGGATTGACGCATGAAGGACTGAGCCGTTGCGCAAGGAAGGCATGCATTATATTATGGAGTTTCAATACACCTATGGGGTTTCAATCAGGGTATTCCCCATAAATTTAGCGATAAAATATCAATATGAGCGGGATTGTCAATCATTATTTACCACTAATACAGGGCTCCAGATCTACCGCGCAGCGGTTTAGTTCTTCAAACGGTAATGCTTGAAGCATTTTAGCACCGCCGGGAAACCAGGCGGTAGCGGAGAAAACAAACATCCTTACAGAGAGGAGTAACCTCTATGAAAAAGAGAAATATCGTTGTCTACTATTTAGTGCTTCTTATGCTGATCTCCACCTTTGCAGCCTGTGCATCGACACCTACACGTGAAAGTACAGGTGAATACGTTGACGATTCGGTCATCACGACCAAGGTAAAATCTCTGCTTGCAGCAGATGATTTTCTCAAGGCATTTCAGATCAGTGTCGAAACTTACAAGGGCACCGTTCAACTGAGCGGCTTCGTTAATTCTCAAAAGGCCGTCGATAAAGCGGGTGAAATCGTAAGGAGCGTCAAAGGGGTCAAATCCGTAAAGAATGATCTGATCGTGAAATAGGCGACCGTTATCCTTTCCCGGATGGAGCACGGCGGCCGCCGTTGACCCGGGAAGGGGCAAAGGCAAGGGCCAGGGGAAAAGACACAACAATTAAACATTTTGGTAGAATCTTTACACAGAAAGGAGTCGTTATGATGCGTATACTTTTAATAAGCATCGGCTGTTTTTTGTGTTTCATTACCGCCACATTCTCTGTTGCGGCAGAAACACAATGGGGAGTCGGCCTGTCCGGCGGCAGCGAAGGTATTACCGGTTTCAATCTTTCCGTGGGCAACTATTACCGGGTCCCCGAAAGAGAGGTCTTGATCGTCAGGGACCGGGGGATTCATCAGGAAGAGCTCCCCGTCGTCTATTTTCTCGCACAGAGGGCGCGCGTGTCACCGGAGGCCGTTGTCGATCTGCGTCTCAGAGGGATGAACTGGATGGATATCACCCTAAAATTTGGTTTAAGCCCCGATATTTATTATGTTCCGGTGAAATCGGCGAAAGAGGGTCCTCCCTACGGGAACGCCTACGGCTATTACAAAAAACATCCGAAAAAAGAGTGGAAGAAAATGAAATTCAAGGATGAGGACATCGTCAATCAGGTGAATCTAAAATTCATATCCGAACATCATAAATATACCCCGGAACAGGTCATGAAATACCGTTCCGAGGGGAGAAGCTTCGTCGACATTGACCGCGATGTCCGATCTGAGAAACAGCGGAAGGGCAAGCACAAAGACAAGGACAGGAAGGAAAAAAGGAGCAGGGGAAAAGGCGGGAAGTCGGAAAATAACTGATTCTACGGATTGTCAGTAATCAGAAATCTGACAGAGTCATAAAAGGTTGGTGATTTCGAATAAGCTTCAATCCGAAGTTGTTAAAAGGAAGAATATAAATATATTCAAAGCATTGAAGACAATTTTGGATTGAAGCATGAAGGACTGAGCCGCTGCGCAAGGAAGGCGCACATTATATTATGGGGTTTCAATACACCTATGGGTTTTCAATCAGGGTATTCCCCATAAATTTAGCAATAAAATATCAATATGAGCG
>JAHJXP010000122.1 GCA_018827585.1 Pseudomonadota bacterium
CCTAATTTTATTTAAGCACTCAATCATCACGTCCTTCGTGCAATAATTTTGGGCGTCAGATTTAACAAGATCAACCAAAGTGAATCGTTGTGGAAGCCCTTGGATTGTGGTTGTCGTAGTGGCTCTCACAATAATTGAGAGATGTTTATCAATTTCATCCCGTATTCTATCCCGCAATCGATCGTCTATAGTTGTGAATATTTCAGTATTTGACGCTTGGATAATAAAAAAAGGCGTTTGATTGGCATTTGTTACGAATGCATCGGAAACGTAGTCGATCATATCTTTAAAACGCATCTCTGTTCCGCTAAAAGAAGCAATAGCCTCGGCAATGGCTTTTGTAAATTCACTCAGCGCCTTGTCCTGATAAGAGGATTGCTCTTTCTGCGAAGAGAACAAAAAGTAGCAATTACTGAACTCCTTAGGCGAGGAACAAAGGAATTGTTCAAATACGTCTGGATCCTTAATGTATTGAATCCCCGCATGGCAGGCGTCGACTATCTTAACTGTTAGCTTCGGCTTAAGCATCCTAAGCCAATTATCTAACTCCGCATTCTCGATAGTAGTTTGCTTTTGCCGATTGCGGTCATAATCTCTAAGTAGATAGTAGAATTCCTTTCCGTCAAAATCACCATGTCCTGTATAGTAAAAGAAAACCTGATCCACAATCTTATCTATGAACTGCTTCAGAAAAGTAATAATTTGTTGTTTGACTTTCGAGCTTTCCTGATTTACCTCAATGGCAAGAATGTGCTCATATTCACCCGTTGCATCAAGGACAGTTCTTATGAGAGAAAGATCATTTTTACATGCCGGCAGATTGTTTCCGTTTTGATAATCTGCGACACTTATTAAGCAAGCTATTTTCATTATCGCTCTACCTTACAATGAAACCGCGCCGCAAGTAGCGGGGCGCCTATTAGCTGTTTATATGCTTCAGCGTCGTGAGCTACGGGGAATTTAAACCTTTGTTATTGAAGTGGCCATCGCAAAAGAATAAAATCAGACTAAACATTTATTTCTTTTAACGAACCTTTCGATATTCTTGTGTATCAATATCCGTTCCGTAAGGATAAACAGCTTTTACCCCATTATTTTTTCTTGCCGAAAAGACTTCAGTAAAACAGGGATGAATGCATAAATTATCTTCGGTACTTGTTATTAATGCGTATTCCGCTGATTCCGCCACCTGATTCCGAAGGAAGCCGCCACTCTGTTCCGATTCAAAGCGCCAGGGTAATCCGATTCATTCCGCCACCCCTGGTCGGAGCGTAGCGACGCTGGTTTTTTAGCTCTTTCTCATAACTGATCCGTCAGGTCAAGCCGGCATATTTTTTTCTCAGCGATCCTCCTTTCAGGGTGATTTTATGGGCGTTGTGGATCAGCCGGTCGAGGATGGCGTCGGCTATGGTGGGATCGCCGATTTGCTCGTGCCAGTGCTCCACGGGGAGCTGACTGGTGACGATGGTGGAGGCATGACCGTGCCTCTCCTCGATGACCTCCAGAAGGTCTCTTCGTTCGGGATCGGTCATGGGGGCAAGCCCGGATCGTCAATCACCAGGACATGGGCATTGGAGAGTTTGCCGATGATCTTCCCATAACTTCCGTCTCCCTTGGCGAGGGCCATCTGGTAGGAGAACTTGGGAGAACGGATGTAGAGAGCACGGTATCCTTCCCGACAGGCCTTGTTGGTCAGGGCGCAGGCGAGGAAGGTTTTTCCCACGCCGGTGGGGCCGGTGATAATAATGTTGTGGTGACGTTTGACCCAATCGCAGGAGATGAGACTCATCATGACAGACTGATCGATCCCCCGGGGGGCTTTGTAGTCGATATCCTCCACGCAGGCGTTGAGCTTCAACCGGGCGTTTTTCAGGTATCGCTCCATCCGGTTGTTTTCTTTCCAGGTCCATTGACGGTCCACGATGAGGCCGAAACGTTCCGCGAAGGAGAGCCTCTCCAGATCCGGCTGATTGATCTGGTCGGTGAATGCCTCCGCCATACCGGTCAGCTTTAGGGTGTAGAGCTTGTCGAGAGTCTGTTGATTAAGCATGGCCGCCCTCCTTCTGCTGGTAATATTCCCGGCCCCGGATGTTGTAATGAACGATCGGTTTTTCCGGGGAGGGGGATTCCGGCAGGACCTGTTTGTCGAGGCTGGCTTTGAGGATCGATTCGACGCTTTTGTAACTGTACGCCTTGAGGACCAGGGCG
>JAHJXP010000123.1 GCA_018827585.1 Pseudomonadota bacterium
TCCCTGACCGCGAGCCCCTTTTCGCAGAGAAGACGGCAATAGAGTCCGGCGATGGTATAGGTCTTTCCCGTTCCGGCCCCGGCTTCGATGAGGTTCGTGCCGGCGAGGGCGCCATCGGCCAGATCGAAAGGCGCAGGGGAGGGTCTTTGCCCCGGTTTCAATCGCTCTTTCATTTCCGCATCCTCTGCCGACAGCGAAGCAAGGGGCCAAAGACCTCCATGGCCGTTTCCCGGAAATCCGTCCCGAGAGGCGGTTCGGCGCCGAAACAGAGGTGGAGATAGGGGTCGTTCCCCTCTCCCGGAATCCGTTCATTGCCCATCCAGATGCCTTCCGCCTTCCGGAGCGCCTCCGTTTCGTTCTTCCCTCCCAGGACGGCCTCGGCGTAGGAGAGCGAGGCATCCGGGAAAAACGGCAGGGGCGACTTCATGCCCTTTTCGTAGAGGAGAAGAAGGCCGCGCAGGGCCGGCAGCGGTTCATCCGGTTCGGCATAGCTCCAGGCCTCTTTGCGTCCGATCAGATGGGCCTCGTGGGGCCGATGATCGGGTTCCGCGAGGCGCCACAGGAGACTGCCAAGCCAGAGACGCAGATGATCCCAGGCCCGCAGGGTCGCATACCGGTAGTGAACGAGGCCGTCCTCGTAGAGCCGTTCCATCCGTCCGAAAAGATGGAAGCCGCCGATTGCTGCGTCGATCTCCGGGGGAGGCGTCTCGCGCCTTCTCAGATGGAGGCGCACGACCTCCGCAAAGGCTTTCACGCCGCGGCAAAGCTCCTCGTACTGGAAAACGCCTGCCGTCCCGTGGGGAAGCTGACCTGCAGCCATCATCACCGGCAGGAGATCCAGCGGGTCCCGCCCGGCCAGGGCCTGTTCGACCAGCTCCTGTCCGAGCCGGTAGCGATCCAGGCCCTCGATCCTGAACGGCTCCGTGTCCGACGTAATCTCGGCCCCTTCGGCGAAGGAAAGCCCGATCCTCCTCTGCAGGAGGAATTTCGCAGGGTTCCTGAAGAAAACCGCAAGGTCGGAGATCGCGATCTCCCGCCACCGGGGTTCCGGATCAGGGAGGACGCCGGAGGCGAAAACCGGCGTTGCCCCCGACGGGGCCATGAGGCGGCGGGCGGCCCGGCAGTTCTCCTCCGAGTAGCTGAAAAGCTTGGGGTCGCCGGAGAAATAGGCGGGATGGAACGCCTGAAGCCGATGGACGGTGAGGAGATGGTCCCGGAGGTCTCCCTCCTCGGCTGCGAAGCCCTGCTCCAGATAATCCAGGAGTTCGGAAACAAGAACGGAAGGCGGCACGGCAGTGTTGTCGTCGCCGCTCTGCCCGACATAGCTGATATAGAATCTCTTCCTGGCCGACAGGAGCGCCTCGAGAAAGAGGTAGCGATCGTCCTCCCTCCGCGAGCGGTCGCCCGGCCTGGGTTTGGCGGCCATCAGATCGAAACCGACCTTGCTTTCCTGGCGCGGATAGGCGGCATTGTTCATCCCGAGCAGGCAGACGACCGGGAAAGGGATGCTCCGCATGGGGACCATCGCGCAGAAGGTCACAGCCCCGGTCAGATATCCGAAAGGAACGCCGGTCTTTTCCAGGGCATCCGTTAGATACGATTTGATCACCATGAATTCGACCGCTTCGCGATGATACGCCTTTCCCCCGCACTCCCCGAGTTTTTCCAGGCAGCGCCTGATCAGGCGAAGGTCAGTCTCCTCATCCGCTTCCGCCGGGGCGAACAGTCTGTCAAGCAGCCCCTGGAAGAAAGCGGACCAGCGGTCGAGCGTCCGCGGCTCGTCAAGGCCGGACACCTGGGAAAAAAGGGTCTCGGCAAAATCGAGAAACCGGCCCAGAATCAGGGCCTCCATCCCCTCAAGATCGTCGTAGGGGGCCACCCCCCGAAAGAGGTTCTCTCCCCTTCCCGGCAGGGCGAACCCGAGGAGGAGACGATCCAGTCCCGCCCGCCAGGTGTTTTCCTGAAAGGCGGGAAGACCCGACCGCGCCCGGTCTTGGCCGTCGATGCCCCATCTGATCCCCGCCTTCGAGATCCAGCGCCGGATCTTTTCTACATCCGTTCCGTCAAGACCGAAACTCTTCTGGACCGGGGCGGCGTCGAGGATGGAGAGTATCCGGGTCGCCCGGAAGCGGCTCGCGTGAAGGTCCAAAATGGCCAGGAATGTGAGGATGACCGAGCTTCCCCGGGAGATGCTGCGATCGGCAATGCTGTACGGTATTTCGCTTCTGCGTCCGTATGTGGAATCCGCCCTGGTTGCCGAACCGAATACCGCTTCGATAAAAGGGGCGTACGCCTCGATGTCCGGCGCCATGACCAGGATGTCCTTCGGCAGGAGAGCGGCGTCCTCGTCA
>JAHJXP010000124.1 GCA_018827585.1 Pseudomonadota bacterium
CTTTCGTCCCGGCCATTATCCTCGCCGCATTCATTGCGGCTTTTTTTGGCTTCATTCTCGGGCTGCCTGCGTTGCGACTCGAAGGTCCTTACCTGGCAATCGCTTCCCTTGGCTTCGGGATGACCATCATGCATATCATCGGCGGCATGGACGTGTTCGGCGGGCGAATGGGCGTCAAGGTGCCGCCGCTGGATCTGGGGATCAGGCAATTGGGCGTCAGTTGGATTTTAAAGACCGATTTCCAGAAGTACTATCTGATATTGATCATCACCATCCTTATGGTCGTTGGTGCAAGAAACATCCTCAAGACCAGGGTCGGCCGGTCCTTTGTGGCCATCAGAGACAGCGATATTGCCGCGGAGGTCATCGGGGTGAATCTGACCATTTACAAGACCCTGGCCTTCGCCGTCAGCGCCTTTTATGCGGGGATCGCCGGGGGGCTCTTCGGTTTCGTCCTGGGATTCTTTGATCCCTTTACCTTCAATATGATCCTGTCTATCATCTTTCTCGTGATGGTGGTGGTCGGAGGGCTGGGCACCGTATCCGGGGGGGTTATGGGCGCCGTCCTGATCACCTATCTCCAGTACGACCTTCTTAAAAACATTGCCGAAGTCCCCTATTTCGGCGACCTGATGCTGGCCATCTCAAAGCAGTGGTTTACCACGGTCGGGCTGGAGAATTTCAGCAGCATGGCTATCGGACTGATCATGATCGGGATTATCATCTTTGAGCCGCTCGGGATGTTCGGCGTCTGGATACGCATGAAGAAATACTGGATGACGTGGCCCTTCTGAGGGGAGGGATGAAGCTTTAGCGCAGCATCCTGTTTTTTTACGAAGCCGTCAAATATGCAGTAAAGCATAAAGAAAGGTGAGGGAAGATGCCGTTTGGACAGCTTTTGGTCGAAGGACTGGCGATCGGCGCCTGTTACGGTCTGTTTGCGACGGCGGTCGTCATCATCTACAAGACTTCCGAAGTGGTCAATTTTGCCCAGGGCGAGATGGCCATGTTATCCTCATTCGTGGCTTTCCATATTTTATCCGTTTACCAATTGCCCTTCTGGCTGGCCTTCGTCATTACCATGATCTTTTCCATACTGTTGGGGGTACTGATCGAATATCTGTTCCTCCGCCCTGCCAAACATCCCAGCATCCTGGGGCTGATCGTCATTACCCTGGGGGCGGAGATGCTGCTTATGGGCCTCGCCGGCTGGAAATGGGGGGCGGAGCAGAAATTCTTCGCCCTGCCTCTCAATCCTTCCGTGACCTATGAACCGGTAAAGGGGATGGTCATCAACAACTGGGCCATAGCCGTGTTTATCGTGACCACCTCCATCATGCTGCTCCTCTATGTTTTCTTCAAATACACCAGGTTGGGGGTGGCCATGCGGGCCACCCAGCAAAACAAGCATGCCGCCAAGATCATGGGCATCCGCACTGAACGGGTTTTTTCCATCGCCTGGGGATTCAGTTCGCTCATCGGCGCCGTAGCGGGGATGTTTTTTGCGTCCCGGGCCACCCTGGACCCGGCCTTTATGATGGAACCTTTCCTTCGCGCCTTTGCCGCCGCCGTTCTGGGGGGGCTCATGAGCATCCCCGGGGTCATCATCGGCGGAGGTCTCATGGGATTGATCGAGAACTTCTTCGGTTACTACTGGCCCCATTGGAAGCCGATTGTGGCCTTTATTGTGATCATTCTCGTTCTCTGCCTGCGCCCGAGCGGACTTTTTACCAAACACTTTGTAAAGAAGGTTTAAAGGGAGTAAGATATCCTGGGCTCAGGTGCCTGAGCCTGGCAATGATCCTGGATTCGCCGGAATAACGAAAAAGTCGGATTTTAATAGTCTCGCCAGAGTGTTGACAGGCGGCGAGCGCTTTCGGCACGGTTGCTTTTCTGTAAACCAATAGCAGATCATAAAGGAGGAAGCCATGAAGTTTAAAATTTTCGTTTCATTTGTTGCGATGCTGGCGGCCTTGTCAGCTGCCGATGTCAGCCAGGCGGCCCCGCCCCCGGGGTTTGACGACAACGAGATCCGCATCGGACAGTGGGGTCCCCAGACGGGGCCTGCCGCGCCCTGGGGATCGGTGGCCCGGGGCAGCAAGCTGCTGTTCGACATCGTCAATGAAGAGGGGGGCATCCACGGCCGGAAGATAAAATACTTCATCCGGGATGACATGTACAACCCCGCCCAGACCGCGGCCGTGGTGAAGGAACTGGTGGAGCGGCAGGGCATCTTCGCCTTTGTCGGAGGCGTCGGCAGCGCTACCGGCATGGCGGTGAGGGATTATCTGGCGGCAAATAAAATCCCTTGGATTGGTCCGGCCGCCGCCGATAAAGACTTCGCCTTTCCTCTGAATCCTTATCTTTTTGCCTCTTATCCCCTCTACAAGGACGAGGGCAGCATCCTGGCCAAGTACATCGTGGAAAAACTCAAGATGAAGAAGATCGGTATCCTCTACCAGAACGACGCCTACGGAAAGGACGGCCTGGAAGGGGTGAAGGAACGCCTCGCCACTTACAAAGTGGGCCTGGTGGCGGAGATCCCGGTGGAGCCCACGGAAAAGGATATGGCCTCTCAGATCCTGAGGCTCAAGACCGCCGGGGCGGAAGTGGTTTTGATGTATCTCAGCCCGACCGCGGCCGTGATCACCATGAAGACCGCCGCTAACGTGGGTTTCAAACCGCAATGGGTTTCGTCGAACACCCTTTCCGATTATCCCCTGATGTTCAAGATCACCGGCGGGCTGTGGGAAGGGGTGATCACGGCTGCTTTGGCAGAGACCCCGGACTCCAAGAGTCCCCTGATGATCAAGTATCGCGAAGCGGCCAAGAGGCTGGCGCCGGAAGAGCGGTGGGGCGTCTTCTATTACGCCGGCATCGTCTTCGCCGACCCAATCGTCGAGGCCCTCAAGAAGGTGGGGCGAAACCTGAGCACCGAGGCCCTCCTGAAGGCGCTCAACTCCACCAAGGACCATCAGACGCTTGGTCCCAAGGTCAACTGGACGGAAAAGCAGCACCAGGGGACCGATTCGGTCATGATCCATAAATGTGGTCCAGGCGCCAGTTACATCCTGCTTCAGGATTGGACAACCAACGATTTGGCCACCTGGAAAAAATAGCATACGAAGTCGCCGGGGACGGCCGAAAGCTCGCGGCGGCCTGATTGGCCGCCCCCGGCGGTCATTATGTCGATACTGTTATTACTCCGGCAACCATTAATGCCAATACTGTCATTCCCGCGAAGCTTGTCTTCGCGAAGGCGGGGAGCGGGAATCCAGAAAAGGACTGGATGCCGGATCAAAGCTGCCCCTGACTCGATCCGGGGTCCGGCATGACAACGTTTACATGCCGGAGTAATAACGAGACGCTGTTCCCGAAAATCGGGGACCTGGCGTTGCCTGTCCCGGGCTCGCAAAGTAAGAAAGGGAACCCCCGGCAATGGACTATTTCAAAGTGGAAGACCTGAGCATCAGTTTCGGCGGACTGAAGGCCGTCAGCAACGTCAGTTTCAGCGTGGAGAAGAATTCGATCTTTTCCATCATCGGGCCGAACGGCTCGGGGAAGACGACCATATTCAACATGATCAGCGGCATCTATAAGCCTGACCAGGGCCGGATCGTCTTTGCCGGGGAGAATCTGGTGGGCCTGACGCCGGATCGGGTCGCCCGCCGGGGTGTGGCCCGCACCTTTCAGAACATCGAGTTGTTTTCCAATGCCACCGTCATGGACAACCTCCTGTTAGGCAGGCATATTCATATGAAAACAGGCGTATTCACAGGGGCTTTCCTCTGGGGAAGGGGCGCCAGGGCCGCCCGGGAGGAGATAAAGAACAGGGAAATCGTGGAGGGGATCATTGATTTTCTCGATCTGCAATCGGTGCGAAACAATTATGTGGCCAGCCTGCCCTACGGCAAGCGAAAACTGGTGGAGATGGGACGCGCCCTGGCCCTGGAACCCCAGATTCTCCTGTTAGATGAGCCGTCCGCCGGCATGAACACCGAAGAGAAGCAGGACCTGAACATCTGGATCAAGGACATACAGGCGGAATGCGATGTCACCATCCTGTTGATCGAGCACGACATGAATATGATCATGGGCATATCCGATCGCATATTCGCCATGAATCAGGGGGAGAAGATCGTAGAGGGGCTGCCGGAAGAGGTCCAGAGCCACCCGGAGGTGATAAAGGCGTATCTGGGGGAGGAGCACTGATGCTGAAGGTGAACAACATCGAAACCTGGTATGATCTGATCCGCGCCTTGCACGGCATCTCCTTCGAGGTCAAACAGGGAGATATCGTGGCTCTTCTTGGTTCCAACGGAGCGGGAAAATCGACCACCCTCAAGACCATCATGCGCCTTCTTTACGACCTCAAGGAGGAGCAGCCGGAAAAGGGGACCATCGAATTCATGGGGGAGAGGATCGACCGGAAGAGCACCGACGAGATCGTGCGGATGGGGATCAGCTACGTCCC
>JAHJXP010000125.1 GCA_018827585.1 Pseudomonadota bacterium
AATCTCGATGTTCAGATGACGGCCCGCCTCCACCAACTTCGGCGAAATGATGCACATCGCGCAATCGTTCGTCGGAAACGTCTTGTCCAACTGCGCCATCCGCCCGCCGATCGCCGCACCCCTCTCCAACAGGTAAACCTTTATCCCGGAATTGGCCAAATCAAGAGACGCCTGGATGCCGGCTATGCCGCCACCAACTACCAGAACCGCACCTATGTTAGGTTCCATGCGTTTCCTTTCGTCAAGATTTCCGCAAGGCAGGGCTTGTCTGCATCGCAAACCGCCGGTTTTATAGAACCGCCGATCTTTATAACAATCCTTTATTTTCAAGGAGTTTGATTGGATCGACGACGTGGCGGGAAAGCCACTTCCTCGCCTCCCTATGCCCCATCGCCAGGCCCATGAGTTCCGTGAAATAAAAGACGGGGATAGAGCTTCTCCCGTCCCGGACCGGTAGACCCGCCTGCCTCGTATCGAGATTCGCGTGACACATCGTACAGCCCGTGACGATGCAGTCCGCGCCCGCCTCCAGGGCCATCGAGAGGATCATCTGGCTCAACTTCACCACGATGTCGGTCCGCGTCATTACCAACGACGCCCCGCAGCAGTCCGTCTTGTAAGACCAGGAAACGGCCTCGGCCCCCAGCGCCCCCATGAGCTGATCCATGTGCTCGGGATTCTCATAGCGCTCCACACCGGTCAGCTCCGGAGGACGAACCGCAAGGCACCCGTAGTAGCACGCAACCTTCAGACCCGAAAGCGGCCTTGCCACCTTCGCCCCGAGTTCCGCAAACATAGAGGCGTCGCAAAAAAAATCGAGGGCGTAACGGACCCTCGCCTTCCCCTCATAAGGAAAAAGAAGATACTCCGGGTGCGCCTTCGCCCCCGCCTCCGCCGCCCGAAAACGACTGTAACAGGCCACGCAGGGCACAACCATCTCGCGCTCGTGTTTCTCGGCAAGGCTCAAGTTGCGCGCCGGCAAAGCCACAGACAGCGCCTCATCGGTGCAATGCGCCGACGTGGAACCGCAACAGGTCCAATCCTCCAACTCGTGAAGACCGACGCCCAGCAAACCCGACACCCCCCGAAACGACTCGTCGTACTCGCGGGCCGTCCCGTGCAGCGAACAGCCGGGATAGTAGGTTACCTCTCTCACCTCGTCGCTCCTTTCCCGCAAACGCGGAAAATCTCCTTCACCTCTTTGGACCCCGCAAAACCGGACGGCAACAACTTGATCTTCCCGCGCCGGAACATCTGCCACCCCAGCCCCGCATCCTTAAAAAAATCCCTCGTCTTCAACTTGAAACGCAGAATCAGGGAAAGCTCGTGGATCCGGCCCGTGCCCCTGATACTGTCCAGAAAGACCTTGTGAAAAACGGGGATCTCCTTCTCCCCGGCAACGACCCCCGAACCAAGCGCAATGTGACGCAAACAGTCCATGACCTTGGCAAAATCGATGTCGTTGGGACAGCGGACGCTGCACGTATGGCAGGAGGCGCATATCCAGATGCTCCCCGAACCCAATACCTTCTCGCGCCTGCCGTACTGAATCTGACGGATAATATGACTGGGAAGGATGTCCATCGCCGAAACCACAGGACAACCCGCGGAACACTTCTGGCACTGATAACACGCCCGAATGTCCACCCCGCTTACAGCAACAACCTCCTCTAAAAATGAACTCCCGGGCGCTACCAACGGTCCGTTTAGCTGCATCTGCTTACCTCGCGGGAATGGGTGTATTGAGATGGATTTATTAGTTCTGCTCTGCTCCCCGAGCGCAGGGAGTAAGACTGACGGCTTCGCAAAAAGTCGCTTATGCCCTGTTTTGTCATTCCGTGCTTGACACGGAATCCAGTGCTGTCATGTAGTTTTGGACTCCTGCTTTCTCAGGAGTGACGGTTTGGGCACTTTTTACAGGTTCGTCAAGACTCATGTTTGGGGCGGCAACCGGGGAATAAAAACACTATCGCCGCCCCACAGTACGCGATTTCCTACAATAAAGCCCCGGCGCTTGTCAAGGCAAAACTGGATTAAATCCCTTCGGGTCATTTTCCCCGAAGCTTGTTTCTTTCGCTTGATATCTTTGATACCCCGTAGCTTATACTAATTGTTTTACTGCGCCGGGTCCTTTCGCGCCCGACATGTTCAACTTTGGCAAATCGTCTTCTCGAAGCATGGCGTCCCCGGAGGCTATGAAACGATTCGGTGAGGTGAGGTGAGATGAGATGAGATGAGGCGATTGACGCTATACCGGCTACAACCGGTTCACAAGGGATGATTACAGAATCATGGAAATCGTTTACAGGGCGCTCAAACAGCCCAATGCCGTGGCCAAGATCACCTGAGAGGTTGATTGCCCTTATGGGCCTGTGGCATAAATATCATCGAGGGACTGCCGGGCTTCCTGATAGATCCTGGCGGAAAGCCAGAGTGATGAGGCTTCAAGATCGTTTAACGCCTGTTCCGTTTCTGCCCGCGACAGATACCTGTGGGCGGCATTCCAAAGGATAACGCCCAGAGATCCATGCACCTCCATGCCCAAAAGGGAGACAAAAAGTCGTGTCGCCGAATCGTCGGTCAGAAACCAGTCTGCCTTTTTTCTGCGGGCAAGCACGAGGGCTTCCGCCTCGCCTGCATGAAGATCTCCGACTTCTTTCCACATCCCTGCTTCTTGTTGCTCATGGGGGGATAGACTTATAACCCGAAGCCACTCAGGCCAGGGGTCTTTCATCTGGAGGGTGGCTTGAGCTTCGTTGAAAACGCGCTGGGGCAGGTAAAGGCTGCCCGTTTGCCTGAGCAAGACCAGGCAATGGGCCTCGTAAAGATGGATGATAAGACCGGCATCGCAGACGACGGTTCTCATTTGGCCGCATGAACCTCTTTGATGGCCCAGGCGATGTCTTCCCGGGCGAAGCGCTCCATCAGGTCAACCCGGTTGCGACGGACAAATTCCGACATGGCTGCCAGGACGACATCCGGCTCGGACATGAAAAAACCGGACTGGACATAATCATGGATGCGCTCGGCCAGATGGTCCGGCACGGTGATCGATAGCGTTTTCACGAGCTGTTACCTCCCTTCTTCTAAAATATTATAGTAGCATCCTTATCATTTTTTGTGGTCATCCGCAAGCCCCATCGAGCCCGCCCGGTCACGATTATGTAAGCTCTTTTGTCCCTTCTCCACCGGGATAACCAATCGAGTTTTTCAGCCATTGCGATTCCATCAGTCTCCCGAATTCACAGCGTCCCTCAAAACATTAGACGGTTTGAATTTGACAACCCTTCTTGCGTCAATGGTCAGATCGGCCCCGGTCTGAGGGTTCCGGCCCTTTCGCTTCTTCTTGGCTTTGACCGTCCATTTGCCGAATCCGGAGATCATGACGTCATTACCCTTGTCGAGATCATCCTTGATGATGTCAAAGAGGCTTTCAACAATACGGAAGCAATCTTTCTTGGGGATACCGAACTGCTCGTAAATGGATTCGATGATATCAATCTTCGTCAGACTCATGGTTGTTCTCCTTTTCCGCACCGCAGTGCGTTTTTATTCCCCCATCTGCCTTGCTTTTTTCGCTTCCCTTGCCGCAGCGAGCTTCTCTCCCAAGCCCCTATCCAGGGCCATCTGACGTCTCTTTGCAACATATTCCGTGGCTGCCAACGGCTGGTCCTTGGGGACATTGAACTGCTTTCTGTACTGACCAGGCTTCAAATCGTGGGCCGTTGCGATATGACGTTTCAGGGTTGTCATGCCCTTCTTTCCGCAAATCATGCAGGCCACCTGATCCGGCTTGAATGCCTCTTCGATGGTCAGGGCCGGCGCCGGCGGGATAACAGGCTTTTCCTCGGCAATTGCTGCGACAGTTCCCTGCGCTTTTCTACCCTGTTTCTTGGGTTCCTGGGCTGAGATTTCAATTTTACCCTTTGCCAGTCCTTCCAGTGTCGCATAGACCATTTTGATTTCCTTCAACAGGCCGTCCGACGACATTTCGGTCATTGAAGCGTGGGCAATAACGATGTCCGCCGTTAATTCGAGTAGATCTGAAGCCATGGTGTGTGTCCTCCTGATTTTTGGGGTAGTCTTTCATGTTTTCTGATTACTAAAGCTTTTTCCCGACATAGGCAAGAAAAATTGTTTGCATTCGATGTGTCTCAATTGAAAGCGAAATACGGCGGGCGGTTCTACCGCACGTGGAAATACTACCTGCTTTACTGCGCCGGCTCCTTTCGCGCCCGGCATGTTCAACTTTGGTAAATCGTCTTCTCAAAGCATGGCGTCCCCGGAGGCTATAAAACCATTCGGTGAGGTGCGATGAGGCGATGAACGCTATGCCGGCTACAACAGGTTCACAAGGGATTGTTACAAAATCATGGATCGTATACAGGGTGCTCAAGCAACTCAATGCCGTGGCCAAGATCACCGGCCTCATCTCCAACGTGACCCACAGGCTGAATTGCAGCCCCGGGAAATGATCACTTTAGACCAGACGACGGAGGCGAGCGCTACGCTCCCGACACGCCAGATCTGCCCGTTGAGTGATGCCGAGAGTCTGCGAGAATGCGATCCCCATCCCTGATTGAAGCGACCAGGGCAATGAAATGAATATCAGTCGACCTCGACCTCACAAGTCAACAGCTCCAACTGAAATAAAGAATGCCGAATACTATTTGAAATATTGCCCAGAATTGAATATAAATGACCCGATAGGAAGAGAGTCGATAAATTAGAAAGTCCAATAAATTGAATAAACCCCTGATATACATCTTTATTTCGGCTGCCCTGTTTGGAATCAGCCCACCTCTCGCCAAGCTGCTTGTGAAGGACATCCCCCCGGTTGCATTGGCTGGACTTCTCTATTTAGGTGCATTTGCGGGGCTTTCTCTCTATTCGATCGGTAGGAGGATCGTTTCTCCTGAAAACATCAAAAGCGCCAACCTAAAAAAGGGAGATGTCCCCTGGCTGTTCGGCGCCGTATTTTCCGGTGGGATTATCGCTCCAATATGTCTGATGTTCGGATTAAGCCAGATTTCCGGTTTTACCACATCATTGCTGCTGAATCTGGAGGGGATTTTTACCGCTGTTGTTGCCGTTATCTTTTTCAAGGAGAAGGCGGGAAAAAGATTGTGGCTGGCGTTGATGTGCATGACCGCAGCGGGGGTGTTCTTAACATGGGATTCAAGCCAGGGTAAGTTTAACTTCCTTGGACCCCTATTGGTTACCCTTTCCATGATATGCTGGGGCATAGATAATAACCTGACCCGAAACATCTCAACAAGAAATCCAATACAGATCACCTGTATTAAGGGATTTGTATCGGGTTTGGTATCGATCTCTCTGGCATATACTCTCGGGATGGCCATTAAATGGGATTTAACCATTTTTTATGCTCTGTTACTGGGCTCTTTCAGCTATGGTATCAGCCTTGTGTTTTTCATAAAAGCTCTCGAAGGGTTAGGTTCTTTCAGAGCAGGTATATTTTTCAGTCTTGCCCCTTTTATAGGTGCCGTCACATCCCTCATATTGCTTCAAGAGTGGATCGGTTGGGTAATGTTCCCGGCGATGATGCTTACTGTCGCTGGTTTCTGGTTTATAAGCACTGAAAATCATTTGCACCCGCACTTACATCAAGAGGCGGATCATACGCATTTGCACAATCACAAGGATATGCATCATATTCACGAACCCGCAGAGTTCGCCCAGGAGCCGCATGTTCACGAACACAAGCACCTTGAAGAAAATCATGTTCATCCCCACTGGCCAGACACACATCACAGGCACGTACATTAACCATTGAGCCAGTCCATGAAAAGGAGAATCCTTCATATCGACATGGACGCCTTCTTTGCCGCTGTTGAGCAAAAAAGGAGGCCGGAGCTCGAAGGAAAACCCGTTGTCATCGGCGGTCAGGGAGATCCGTCCAAAAGGGGCGTGGTCTCTACCGCCAATTACGAAGCCAGAAAATATGGCGTTCACTCCGCCATGCCCATGAAGACCGCATATAGGATGTGTCCTCATGCGGTATTCCTTCCCGTAGATTACGAGGCTTATTCATCCGCTTCGGTAAAATTCAAAGAGGTTCTCAGGACCGTCAGCCCGATTATGGAAGATGTCGGCATTGACGAGGCGTATCTGGACGTTACGGATATACCGGTCACCAACGAAGAGA
>JAHJXP010000126.1 GCA_018827585.1 Pseudomonadota bacterium
CTCCTCAAAAACCGCTCCCGGCACCGAATCTCTTTCCTCCTGATGTCGATACCAAACCCAGAGGCGCCGTGGGTGGCACACTCTTAAATCGCCTCAGTGCTTTCAAGTAGTTCTGGACTCCGGCTGGAGTTTATCCCGTACCGCGATACGGGACCGGAGTGACAGGTTTGGTGACTTTTTACGAGTTTGTCAATATTTGCAGCATCAAAGGCCCTTTTTCAAGAAGGGCGCCAGGTGAGCGGCTTCTCTGGGGCCGATCAGGACTTCCCAGTCCGGTCCGAGTTCCTCTTCCAGATCGCCGCTTACGGCGGCGACAAATCCCGGGATGACGATCTTGCGGTGTTTTACCTTTTCCGTAATCCCGCTTTTCTTGATGAACTGGCCGATGGCGTCGCCGACGAACTTGCCCGCCGCCCAGGCGGTGAGAACGGAAAGTCCTTCCGTATCCATGACCATCAACCAACTGGGAACGCGACTGCCTTCAATTTCGCCGGAGACGATGAAATACGTAAGGGCGAAATTTGTGGTGACGAGGACCGGCGAATCTTCCGCAGGATTGCCGATGGGGTAGATGCCCTGCTGCATCATCATGGGCCGCTGCGGGTCGGTATAGATGTTGAGCCTGCTTACCAGCAGCGGGAAGAGGCTTTCACCCTGGAAATCGGAAAGCACGATGATGCCCGCGTATTTGGCGATGAAGGTCGCGGCGATAAGCGCTTCCTTCAGGGGATCGGCCGTCATTTCACAGGGGAAGGTGATCGTGGGGAAACCGAGGGAACGGCTCTTCTGGACGAGGGCGGCGCGCCGGATAACCACCTGATCCTCGAAGGCGCCCCGGAGAGTCCGGGAACCGCTGTCGAGCACGATGTCCTTTACGCCGGCCGCCGTAAGCTTATCCGTAATGGCGGTCAGGTTTTCGACGCCGTCGGCCTTGGCCGCGAGCGGACACTTGTACTCCAGGGCGAGCGCGGCCAGCGTGTCGCAGTTGGCCGCCGTTGCGGCGTAGATGAGGGGCAGCCGCGGCGACGATGCCTTCAGGGCGGCAGTCAAGGCCTCCGGCTTGTCACTCATGAGAATGAGCGCGGCGTCGGTTTCGTCCATCACCTTTTTCACCAGGGTCTCATATCTGCCCGCATCCCCGGATTCATTTTTTACGGCGATCATTTCCGGGCGCAGGACAAGGCCGATCCAGTCGTAGCGCAATTCCCGGAAACGCCTGAGCCGTCCGTTCACCTCGTCGTCCGTCATGGCGTCGCTGATCATGACGGCAATGCCGGGCTTGTTGACGAAGGTCTTTTCATGGCGGAACAGAACGGTCTCGCCGCCGATTTTCACCTGATTGTCGACGGCGCCGATGGCGAGGGGCCGTATGGGCGGGGCCGACGCCTCGGAAAGCAGGGCCTTCGATTCTTCCGATATGTAGGGGCAGGAAGACAGTTCGGCTTTCCCCGCCGCCAGATTCATGGCAAAGGCCAGGCAGGTGGGGACGCCGCATTCCCCGCAGTTGGTTTTCGGCAATAATTTGAAGATCTGTATTCCGGTAAGAGCCATAATCTACACTCCTTTCGCGAAGTAATGTTATTAGCGGCAAATGGTAGAGAACTCTATGTCTTTGCGCCTCTGTGCCTTCCCCTTATCAGAGGATCGACTCCATCGACAGGGCGGGGTGATTTTTTTCCGTAAGGAAAGGAAGTATCTCGTCTTCCGTCACCCCGATCGTTTCATCGGCGATCATATCGATGAAGTTCGGTATGCCGATCTCCTCGCCCCGCTTCAGCAGGCGTTCCCTGCATTCATCCTTGAGCATCTTGGGCATCCAGACCAGACGCGACAGACCGCCGTCGCCGGAGATCCATTTCCTCTGCGTGACATTGTATTTGCTGTGTCCGAGGAATCCGGGCGTCACGGCGCCGCCCCCCGCCGAACCGGCCAGCGTGGTAAACTTCATGCCGCAGGGAGTCATGCCGAGAAAGTCCCGGTTGACCGTCATGATGCCGTTGCACATGGGCAGGACGGCGGCGAGGCATTCGCAGCAGCCGCAGGTGGTCATGGGATCGACCATGATGCTGTAGAGGCTGACCTGCGAGATTTTCTGACGGGACGCATTGAGGACGAAGTTGTTGACTCCCGTCCATTGCCCGAGTTTCGGATCGGTCATATCGCCCTTGGGAATGGGCTGGTTGGGGCCGGTGGGATTGATCTCATTGGACGCCCTGCAGTCCATCCAGTTGTAGGCGCCGCAAAGTCCCGTTCTTTCGGGGCTGACGACGCAAACGTGATTGGGCGCAAAGGACTGACAAAGCGTGCAGGAATAGAAGGTGTCCGTCGTTTCGTCGGTCATGCCCTCGATCCGGGCGTCTCTCTTTCCGTAAATATCTCTGGCCTGGGCCAGGACCTTTTCCACGTCTTTTTCTTCGGTGAAGAGCTTGACCTGGATTTTATCGAAGATCACGCCGAAGTCCTGGTGCAGTTTCGCGTGGAGGATCTTGCCCAGATCGGCAAGCTTGAAGCCTTTGTCCACGGCGCCCTTGGAAATGCGGAACCAGGCAATGTCGCGCTGGCCGATGTGCATGACGCCCTGCGCATAATTTATCAGGTGATGGATCTGCCTCTCGAGGATCGGCTCGAAGTCTTCCTGCATCTTCCGGCCCGCCACCTCGACAAGGATGGCAAGGGGGAGTTTGGCCGGCGGCTGAACGGCATCGACATCCGGGCCGATCACCTCCACCCTGCCGTCCTCCACCTCGTCCATATTTTTGGAAACGACGAGCTCCACGGCATGCGTTCTGCCGCCGCCGCATTCCAGATAAATATCCTCGCCGCGGACCCTCTCGCCCTCGAAGGCGGGACCGTAGGACACCGGGATGGGCACGGAGGCGACGGTGACCTTGAGACCCCTTACCTCGGCGGCCTTCTGCACAATATGATCGTGAGGCACATTGGACACCACGTGTTCATAGGTGCAGACGCCTGTGGGCAGGACCTCCGGGATGGGCGTATCGGCAATCGTGGGGAAGCCCCAGATGATGGCGCCGGCGGCATTGGCGTACCACTCATCGGTCACAAACCCCATGGGCATGACGAAGGCAAAGGTGCGGTCCTTGTTGTAGAGGAGGTTTTTCCTGTAATCGCCGGGCTTGATGCCGCCGAAGGCCATAGCCACGCGGCAGGCAAAGCCCATGGCAAAGACGGCGGCCGATACGTCCGGGCCGAAGGAGACAAGGCGCGTCGGCCAGCCGATCTGGACGCCCGCTTCCACGAGCTGCTCGGAAAAGCGCTTTCCCTCGTGCTCCCCGCACATAAAGACATAGAGGTTCTTCTCCTGCAGCTCAGTGGCGATCTTCTTGGCGATCTCCGCGGAAGGCGCCGCTCCCACTATCGCCGCGAATCCCGGCGCCGTCCCGTCGACAAATTCGACGCCTCGCTTGCGGAAGATAAGATCACTTGCTGCTCCGAGCCATATGTTGTCCGGCGTTATGTCTTCCATCTTCGTGTAAAAATTAGGCGCTTCGAGATAACGGATGGCCTCGGTCATCTCTTCCGCAAAAAAAGTCGCCATACCTGCGTCGAGAGCGGGCGCCAGATAAGGCAGAGCCGCCTTTTCTTTCACGAAGGGCGGCAATAGCGCCCGGCACCTCTCCAGCACCGGCTTCATATCGGCTATCTTTTGTACAGGGATGCCCAGCATGGCGTATATTATGGGAAGATAATAGGCGGTATCCGGGAATCCCACTTCCTGATCCGGTCCCCATTTTGCGAGGGCTTCCTGATACTTCTGTTCGGCCCTTCCTACAATCTTGTGAGCCCCTCTTATCGCTGCAGATGCAATAATTTTTGACACGTTACATCCTCCTTTATGGCTACCGCGAATCGACCATTTTTAAAAGGAACGGTCCTATGCGTTGTTATATTAGGCGGCGTCGATCTCGCGACGTTTGTCCATGTCGAAGAGAACCCGCTCTCTCGCCTTATCGATGCCCAGCGCTTTCCGTTTCTTGTCGATATGTTCGATCATCTTCCGGGCCGCCTCGATCGGGTCGGCCTCGAAGCCCCATTTTCCCTTGAAGACGTTTTCATACTCTTCAAACAGGAGCTTGGTGACCTCTTCGCTGCCCGATGTCGGCCAGGTGACGCCGAAGACGGTATAAACGCCGGAAGCCACAAAATAATGACCGATCGCGACGGCCTTCTCGCTCATCCACTCGAGAGCGGCGCCGGCCGCGGGCAGATCGCTGATGTCGTCGCCCAATCCGCCTGCCTTCACCACCGCCGTCGCCGCCATGAGTATCCTGCTGTTGTCCACGCAGGCGCCCATGTGCAGAACGGGGGGAATGCCCACCGCCTCGCATACGGAGGCCAGCCCTTCGCCGGCGTACAGTTTGGCAGCCTCTGGCGTCAGGAGGCCCGCCTTGCCGCAGGTCATGGCCGCGCAGCCGGTGACAAGGACGATGACGTCGTTCTTGATCAGTTCCTTGATGAGCGTCAGGTTGGGATCATCGTGGGTGACGCGGGCGTTGTTGCAGCCGACGACGCCGGCAATGCCGCGGATGCGCCCGTTGATGATGTTGTCGTTCAGGGGACGGTAAGAGGCCCTGAAGACCCCGCCCAACAGATAGTTGATGGTTTCGTAACTGAAACCTACCACCTGGTCCGTCGTCTCCTCGGGTATCTCAACGTTGCTCTTCCTGTTTTTGTAGTTGCCGATGGCCTCGGCAAGTATCTTTCTGGCAACGGCGCCGGCGCGATGCTCGTCGAATTCGATATGCATCGCCCCTTCGATCTTGGCCTTGGGAGAGGTGGTGATCAGCTTCGTATGGTAGCATTTGGCGACCTGGGCCAGGGACTGCATCTCGCACTGCACGTCCACCACCATGGCGTCCACCGCGCCGGTGACGATGGCCAGTTCCTGCTGCAGGAAGTTGCCCGCTACCGGCACGCCGTGCCGCATCAGGATTTCATTCGCGGAACAGCACATCCCCACCAGGTTGATCCCCTTGGCGCCCGTGGCCAGGGCCGCCTTCTGGATCTCCGGCTCGTTGACCACCGCGACCAGGACCTCGGGCAGCAACGGCTCGTGGCCGTGGACGACCACGTTGATCTGATCTTTTTTCAGGACGCCCAGGTTTATCTGCCCCAGGACGGGCACCGGATTGCCGAAAAGGATGTCCTGCAGGTCAGTGGAGATCATCGAACCGCCCCACCCGTCGGCCAGGGCGCAACGCGCCGCCGACAGAAGAAGGCTCTGGTAATCCTGATCCACTCCCATATGGGTGCGGTGCATCAGTTCCACGACCTCGCGGTCGATGCCGCGGGGGACGACGCCCAACTTTCTCCAGAGCTCCTGTCTCTTTGCCGGCGCCCTTTTTATGAACAGGAGTTCCCCTTCCTGGCGTCCGAACTCCTCGAGCGCCTTCCTGCCCACATCAACGGCGATATCCTGAACGGAACGATCGGCAATTTCAATGTCCAGGTCCATGGCGACCTGGTATAGTTTCTGTTCGTCTTTGATGCTGAATTCCGGCATTTTGCCTTTGGCCGTAGCCAGAAACACCTCGGCAATGCCGCGGGCGTGGTCCGAATGGGAAGCGGTGCCCGCCGCGACCATCCGGGCGAAGTTGCGCGCGGCGATCGTCTCGGCCGTGGCCCCGCACAACCCCATCCGTTCTTTAGGCGGAACGCCTTCTTTTTTCTTCGGGGCGGGCACGCGGCAGGGTCCCATGGCGCAGTTCTTACAGCAGCTCCCCTCCGCTCCGATGGGACAGGGTTTCATGGCCTCCGCCCGATCGAATATAGTTTCACAACCGTCGTCCGCTGCCTTTTTGAGCATTTTTATCGTCGCCGGATCGATACTCTTCTTTTCCAAGTCTGCCATCAGTTCCTCCTTCTCGCCTTTCCCGCTTGCGACGGTCGGGCTTATGCATTCGCCATAAAATCGGTAATTATTTCCCTCACCAGCCTGATTGCCTCGGGGTGCCGCATCACCAGAACATCCGCCCCCGCCAGCAGAAGCAACTGGGCGGTAATGGCCTCCATGAGGACCCCCCTTTTGGCCGCATCGCCAAGAAGCGGGGCGTCTTCGGTTTTCGCTTTCGCTTCCTTCGTTTTCCAGACCTCCTTGGCCAGGTTGCAGATAATGGGAAACTGGAGCCTTTCATCCTGCTGGGTGAGGGCCGCCATGCGGTCGCGCTCCATCACGGAGTAGGTGTATTCGATGCCGTAACCGAGCCCGCCGGTGGTGGGATCGACGATGAGCTGTCCGTCCGGCACGCCAAGATTGCCGAGGAGGATGTTGAGCTGTTTGGCAAGATTGATGTCGATCGGCGTACAGGCGGCCACCGTATGTTTATAGGCGATGGCGCCGGCGCCCGCCTGCTTGTAGTTGCCTTCCACCACCGGTCCGAGGACGAGCTGCATCCCGTCGCAGGCCTCGGAGACTTTGCGAAGCAGGTCGGCGTCTTTTTCCGGGTTCCCGCTTCCATAGACGACGACGGGCACATCCACGGCGGCTGCGACCTTTTTGGCCGTTTCCGTCGCCTCCTCGGTCGGTCTGTTGAGTCCGTTGGGGTCGGTGCTCACGAGCTGGAGGGCGATCAGGTCGGCCCCGTAAACGTTAACGGCCTTCTTCGCCCAGGCCACGGGATCGGAGACGACATCCTTGTACGGTTCCAATGCGGCATCCGCCCAGTCGTCCGGCGGCGTGTCGTAAACCTCGACGGCAATCCGCGGGGCGTGCGGCATCTCTCCCTCGAAAAGATGAAAGGGGTAGGAAGTCTCTCCCCCCACCGTTAGGGCCTTGGGCCCTTTGCCCAACGCTATTTCTCTGATCTTTCCCGTATAGGTCATTTTCGGTATTGTAAATGCCATTTGTCTTTTCCTCCCTCGTTGTTAACGGTCGCTTGAGAGCGTCAAGCTTGGAAATCCGTACACTTGTTCCATTGCATCGCGGCGCCTGCGCATCAGCGAGCGCCGACATTCAGATAGTTGAGCATCTCTTCCCTGGTCTGTAATTTTTTCCGCCAATCGTAGGCTTTTTCCGGCTTCCCCTCTTCGTAGGTCGGTCCGATGACTTTCACCTTTTTCCCATCAAAAG
>JAHJXP010000012.1 GCA_018827585.1 Pseudomonadota bacterium
CATTTACTCATCCCTGATCTGCGCCTGCATCCTTCTGGTATTCGTCACGGTGTTTGTCGGCTCCTTTGTCCGCACCTGGCCTTATGACTTTTCCCTCACGCTGGCCCATTTCGACTTCCCCTCCCTGGGGGCTTCCGTTCCGCTCTGGACCTCTTTCTGGAACAGCGTGCTGGAGCCCGGTCCTCTCCGCACCATGATCGCCATCAAGTATGCCCCGATCTGGACCAGCCTGTTGGTCTCGCTCGTTGTGGCCGTGGTTGGGGCTTCCGTCACGCTTGTGGCCGCCTACATCATCGAGAAGAAGAAGCCCCGGGGCGAGCAGCTACTCTACAGCCTGTCCGTACTGCCGGCGGCCATACCGGGGGTAGTGCTCGGTCTCGGCTATGTCCTGGCCTTCAACAAGCCATACTTCTTCATCTACGGCACCATCTGGATAATCATCATCAATATCATTATCGCCAACTTTACCCTGGGGGTCCTCTCCGGGACGGCAAATTTGAAGCAGATCGACAAATCCGTAGAGGAGGCGGCGGTGAGTTTAGGCGCCGGACCGATCACCACCTTTACCAGGATAATATTCCCCCTCTCCAGGGTGGCTTTCCTGTCCACCGCCATCTTCTTCTTCATGCGGTCCATGACCACGATCAGCGCCGTTTTGTTTCTCGTTTCGGCGCAGATCAAACTTGCCGCAATCGAGATCATTTTCCTCGATGTGGACGGTCGTACGGCGAGCGCCAATGCCATGTGCACGGTAGTGGTGCTCATTGTTGCGCTTTTCCTGATTATTATGCGGTTTGCCACCGGAAGTTCAGGGCTTACAGGAATGAGCGCGACCAAATAGCTGAGGGCCTGACAATGAAAATTATCGATCCGAACAACCCCATCCCCAAGTACCTCCAGATCAGCGCCTGGATAAAAGAACTTATCCAGTCCGGGAGGTATGCAAAGGGCGATCATCTGCCGTCGGAGGTGGAACTGGCCCGGATCTGCCAGGTGAACAGGAACACCCTGAGGCAGGCCGTCTCGGAATTGACCGCGGCGGGGATTCTCCGCAAGGAAAAGGGCCGCGGAACCTTTATCTGCACCGAGACGCCCCTCGCGATCAAGCACAAACTCAAAAGCATTTCCAGCTTCAGCGACGACTTGCGGGAGCTCGGAATCAGGGAGGAGACTAAAATCATCAAGAAGGGCGTGGAAGAAGCGAAGGAAGAGGTGGCCAGGAAACTGATCCTCAGCCCGAACGGCGCCGTTGTAGCCATCCGTCGTCTCCGGACGGGCAACAAGGCGCCCTTTATTTACGAGGAAAGCTATCTTCCCTATCACACCTTCAGGGAAATCCTGGAGATGGATCTTACCGGCTCCATGTACAAGATCATTTACGAGCGCTTCAATGTCACCCTGGCCAGATCAGAGCAGACGATCCGGGCGGTCAATCTCAAGGGCCGCATCGCGTCCTATCTGAATGTGCCGGAAAATGCGGCGGCATTTTTCATGGAAAGCCTGACCTATGACGAAAACAATTGCCCGGTCGAGCTTCTGTATTCATATTACCGGGGAGACAAATATGTTTTTGAGGTTGAACTGGGCCGTTATCATCTTGAGGAGAGTCATGTGCACGATAATTGACTTGCTTTTTGAAGGGCCTGCTTGTATATACATCTAAACAGCCAATGGAAAATCACGTAAAACAGGGGGAATTATGCAGGAAAACAATCTTTTAGAAAAATTGGTCGCGGTAAGCCCCGGAATGGAGATCTGGTGGGATTCTTCGCCGGTGATCTTCGCAAACTGGTGCCGGAAGCTGCTTGCCAAGGCGCAAGAGGGCGACAAGGAGACGCTCCTGCGCCAGTTTGGCCGGATGTACAATGAGGAAAAACCGGAAGCATCGCTTTTTCGCGGCGTCACTACCAATCCGGCCTTGTCTCTTCAGGCGATAAAGGACGATGAGCCGTACTGGAGGGGAGTGACCAAGGACATCATCGGTCAAAATCCCGGGATCGACAAAGAGTCTCTCTTCTGGCTTCTCTACAAGGAGATCGTGAAACGCGGTTCCGCTATGTACCTGCCCCTTTTTGAAAAGACCGGCTTTCGCCAAGGCTTCCTGTCCGGCCAAGTGGACCCGCGCAAGTCCTTCGACAAGGATGCCATGCTGAAACATGCCGAGGAACTCACCGCCATCAACCCCAATGTCATGATCAAGGTGCCCGGGACGAAAGAAGGATACGAGGTCATCGAGACACTTACCTCACGGGGGATTTCGACCAACAACACCCTGACCTTTGTCTTGCCGCAACTGATGGACTGCGCCAAATCGGTGCAGCGGGGCCTGGAAAAGGCCAGGAGGAACAATGTGGACCTTTCCCGCTGGCGGTCGGTGATTACTCACATGGAGGCCCGCTACGGCGATCTGGGGGGGTTGAGGGAATTCGCCAGGGAAAAAGGGATTGAGCTTTCCGAAGGGGACGTCCGCCTGGCGGAACTGGCCATCTTCAAGAAGGCCTACCGTCTGATCAAGGAACGCAACTATCCGAGCAAACTTCTCTCCTGCTCCCTTAGGGTCGGGCCGAAGGTCGACGGCGTCCTGAGGCTCTGGCACCTCGAGGAGAAGGCCGGGGCGGACATCGTGGTCACCTGCCCGCCGTCTTTTATCGACGAGGTCATCAATTTTCCGGCGCCGGAGAACATCTCCTTCGTAAAGGACCGCATCAGCCGGGACATATCCCCGGATATCTTGGATAAGCTTATGCGAATACCCTATTTCGAGCGGGCTTATGCCGAAGACGGCTATACCAGGGAGGAGTACAACTCCCATCCGTCGCTGGTAAAGACCGCGCAGCAATTTTCGAAAGCCACGGAGGATATGGTTGAATTTGCCGGGAAATGCCTTGAGGCTTGATCTGTTTGTACCCGTTATGATGTTTTGGCACAGACGGGCGTCCCGGTTTACAGCCGGCAAGAGCTCCGTCCTGTCGTGAAGTGGAAAATCCGGTTAGATCCGTGAAAAAGAAAGGAGCGATCAATGAAAGAGTTAAAAGAGTGGTTCGTCCCCTGGTTGCTGACCGCGCGGGAGTACAATACAAGTATTCTGGATAAGGCCTGGGCCAATCCTGATTACGGTCGCCTGATGCTCAACGAAAATCCCATCCCGCCTTCCGAGAAGGTGATCAAGGCGGTGGCGGAAATCACGGCCAAAGGAAACCGCTACCCGGACAGCATGAAAAGATTGCGGACAAAATTAGGGAAACTCCATAATCTGGGGCCGGAAAATGTAGGTCTCTGCAACGGTTCCTCCGAAATTATCGATTCGATGATGCGCATCTTTTTGCAGCCCGGGGATGAGATCATCATGTCCACGCCGACCTTCGAGCTCTTCCCGCCCCGGGCGGAGCTGGCCGGCGGGAAGGTGGTCTCCGTTCCGCTGCGGCCCGCTGATCTTCAGTACGATGTAGAGGGGATGCTCGGGGCCATAAATCCCCGGACAAAACTCATTCTCGTCATCAATCCCAACAACCCCACGGGGATCTTCATCGAGGAAGAGGACCTGATCCGCTTCTGCGAGACCGGGATCCCCCTGTGCGTCGATGAGGCGTATCTCGACTACCATCCGGAAATCCCCTCCAAATCCTATCTGATCGAGAAATACCCCCACGTGTTCCTTTCCCATACCTTCTCCAAGGCCCACGGTTTCGCCGGCATCAGGTTCGGGTATGTGGTGGGAACCGAAGAGATGGTCAATGCCTTCAACACCATGTTCTTGCCCTGGAACGTGAGCCTGATGGCCATGGCGGCGGCGGAGGCGATTCTCGACAATCCGGAAGAGATAGCGGCCAAAGTCGCCCACAACAACCGCTGGATGGAAATCTTCACCGAGGAGCTGGTCAAGGTCGGGCTCAAGCCGTTCCCGGCCCACGGCAATTACATGCTCATCGACGCGACCATGACGGGCAAGACCACCGCCGAGATCCTTGCGGCCGGGATGGAAATGGAAAAGACCTTCCTGAAAAAGATCAATCCCATCCACGGCAAGGACGGATACTTCCGGGTCACCCCCGGCCTGGATGAGGAAAACGAACGATTCGTCAGGTTCATTAGAAACTATTTCGGCAAGTAAGGGCTGACAATTTGTCTCAAGGATGCAGCGATGCGGATTTATGCATGCATAAAGCACGTCCCCGATACGGCGTCCAATATCAGGCCCCTGGGCGAACCGGTCTTTGATGAGACAATCAAATTCATCATGAACCCCTACGATGAGCATGCCCTGGAGCAGGCCCTCCAAACAAGGGAAAAGACCGGCGATTCCGAGGTCATCGCGGTTACCGTCGGCCGGGAAGCCGCCGTTGCGACGTTGCGGACAGCCCTGGCCATGGGCGCCGACCGGGGAATCCTGGTGAAAACGGACGTCTATTTTACCGACAGCCTGGAGACAGCCCATCTGCTCCGGCAGGCCATCGAGCGGGACGGTTCCCCGGGCCTGATCTTCACCGGAAAGCAGTCCGTCGACTCGGAGGGGATGCAGCTTCCTTACCGTCTGGCAGCCCTTTTGGATATGCCTGTGATTGTGGATGCGGTTGCCTTTTCCATCGCCGGGGACCTGGTTACGGTCGAGCGGGAAGTCGAGGGGGGCGTGCGCGAGGTGATAGAGATGACGGCGCCTTGCCTGGTCGGGGCCGCCAAGGGGCTGAACCGGCCGCGTTGTCCCACCCTGCCTGACATGATGAAGGCCAAAAAGAAGGATATCCGGATCATTGACCCGGCCGAGCTCGCCATCCCGGACTGCCTGCCGAGGGTCGAGATCCTGGACCTTCAGCCCGTATCGGATCGGGGAAGAGGGGTGATCCTGAA
>JAHJXP010000127.1 GCA_018827585.1 Pseudomonadota bacterium
CTTGACTGCAGTAAGTAACTGTTATCATATTGAATATAAAGACAATTCAACCATTGGCGCTTCCATATTGAAAAATGACCGAAAGTTCCATTGATTCAATCTGTTATCTCCAATTTACTGAAGTCAAGTGGATACGCCAAATATTTTATTACTCCGTCAACCATAAATGACGACCTCGTAATAAGTCTTAAAAGTGGCGAAAATGGGACGGCTTCGTAAAAAGGCCGCAGGCAAGGCGCGCGAATCCTGAGGAGTGAGGCGTACTGTTGCGTACGCCGCAATGACTAAGGATGAAGCGCAACGCAGCATCCGGACTTTTTACGAAGCCGTCACTCAAGGTCTTGAGCCTACTGACCCGCCCCGGCCTTCAGGAATGTCGCACCGGCAATCGTCCCCAGGCGCGATTTCAGGGAGGGCTGCTCCCCGCCGAACATGGCGGCGTAATACACGGTGTTCGCCATCACGTTCTTGACGTACTGGCGCGTCTCGGCAAACGGGATCGTCTCGATGTAGATCGCGCCTTCGAGCGGCCTGACGTCGCGCCATCGGTGCGCGCGGCCCGGACCGGCGTTATAGGCGGCGGCCGCGAGGATCTGGCAGCCGTTGAACTCGTCAAGCACGTGCCGCAAGTAGAAGGCGCCGAGGGCGGCATTCACCTCCGGCCGGCTCACGCGGGACAGATGAAAGCCCCTCATCCCGACTTTCCGCGCCACCCAGCGCGCCGTCGACGGTAAAAGCTGCATCAGCCCCACTGCGCCCGCGGAGGACCTGGCATCCGGGATGAAGCGGCTTTCCTGGCGCACCAGCCCGAAGACCCACGGTTCCTCGAGTTGCCGGGCGCGCGCCTCCTTCGAGAGGACGTCGCGGTAAGGCGTCAGGTAACGCACGGTAAAGTCGTGCGCGGCGACCGTCCTGTCGGCCGTGTTGATGGCCCGGTCCCAGATCCCGTTGCGGCGCGCCAACTCCGCAGCAGCAAGGAGCGCCCTGTCGTCAAGCGCGCGGACCGTCCAAATCCACTCGGGCGTCGCCTCCGTCCGCAAGCCGAGCCGGTAAAGGGCCAGCGCCTGCTGCAGGCCAGCCAGGGAGGCTACTTCCGCAATCTCGTTTTGGGTGGGCGGCGCTTCTTTCGGCGGGATCTGCAGCGGCATCCCCAGCTCCTCCCCGGCGAGCCGGCCGTAGAAATGATGTCCGCCGGCGATTCGGCCCATAAGGGCCCGCCCGCTTTCCCGCTCTCCGAGCACAAACAGCGAGCGCCCCAGCCAGTAGATCCAGGCCGGCTCGTTGCGCGCAGACGGCGACATCCGCTCGATCGCCCCTCTCACCTCCGGCCAGTTTTCCTGTCTGAGCGCGATCCGGGCGCGCCAGACAAGCTGTTCGTTCGAAAGCGGCATCTCCCCGGCTTCCCTGAACCACTCCACCGCCTCCGGCAGGTGGCGTCGCGCGCCGCAGACGGCGAGCATCGCCCACACGTACTGCCGGTCTTCAAGCGGAAAACGGTCCCGCAGCTTGCCGTTCCAGCGTTCCGCCGCCAGTTGCGGATCGTTTTGCGCCAGCCGCGAGAGCGCGACGATGACAAGTTCGCGCTCGGCAGCCGTTTTCAGGTCGGCGCCGGACCGCTCCAGGACCCGGACCGGCGCCTGGGCGGCATTGTCGATTTGTCCCGCCTGGGGGGCCTGATCTCTCGGCAGGCGTTCAGCGACCCGCTTGGCCTCCGTCAGGAGGCCGGTCTGGACGAGAAGGCGGAAGCGCTCGCGCAGATCTCGCGGCGTTATCTCCCCTGATTGCACCATCGCATCGACAAGCGGTGCGCAGCCTTCGGGCAGCGCCTTCGGCGTTCTCCAGAACGGTTTGATCCCGGCAGCGGGCGCCGGGGCGTACTGTCCGCCCTGTTGCGCCAGAAGCGCATAACACGCGACATCGGGATCGTCTTTGACGAGCGAGGGACGCTCCTCGCGGAAAAGCTCCCATTGACCGTTCTTGCCCAGGATGAGCAGCCACTCCCGGCGCAATTGCTCGGCAAGCGCCGTTCCTGCGTGCCGGGCCAGGAAATCCTTGATTTCCCCCGGAGCGGCTTCCTCCAGATTCAGGCGCAACCGCCAGAAGTCGACGTAGGGCGCCAGCACATGGTCCCGGATGTCTGCCGCCCGGCGGGCGAGCCTGGCCTTGTCACCGGCGAGAAATGCCGCGTGGGCGGCAAGCAGCGACTCGTCCCGGGAAGGGCCCCCGGCCGCCGACAAAGTCAGGGGAAGCACGATGAGAATCGCCGCAAATATGGCGCGCGCCGCTGACAATTGGGGAGACCTCATAACGCACTTTTCCGGGCTATCATTTGTGACGCCCTACGAGCTTGCACAGGCCTGCGCGACGGAGGTCCAGAAGGGGGACATGCCCCGCAGCCTCTCGATGATTACGGGCAGCTTTTCGATCACGAAATCGATCTCCTCTTCGGTATTGTAAACGCTCAGGCTGAACCGGATGGAGCCGTGGGCCATGGTGAAGGGAACGCCCATCGCGCGCAGCACATGGGAAGGCTGCAGGGACCCGGAGGTGCAGGCCGAACCGGAGGAGGCGCAGATCCCGTATTCGTTCATGAGCAGCAGGATGGCCTCGCCTTCCACATACTCGAAGCTGATGTTCGTCGTGTTTGGCAGGCGCTGTAAAAGGTCCCCGTTGACCCTGCTTTGCGGGATGCGCTCCAGAAGGGCCGTCTCTAACTTGTCGCGCAGGCGCTTCACCCTCGTGTTTTCCGTCTCCATGTTGCGGGCCGCCAGCTCGCACGCCTTTCCCAGCCCGATGATGCTGGGGGTGTTCTCCGTGCCGCCCCGGCGTCCCTTCTCCTGATGCCCCCCGATCATGAACGGGGTGAACCTCGTCCCCCTGCGAATATAAAGGATGCCGATCCCCTTGGGGGCGTGAAGCTTGTGGCCGGAGATCGAGAGCATGTCGATGACGTTTTTCTTCATGTCGATCGGGATCTTCCCGGTCGACTGCACCGCATCGGTATGGAACGGAACGCCCCTCTCATGGGCCAGTTCCACCGCCTTCTCCACCGGGAATATGACCCCCGTTTCGTTGTTGGCCCACATGAGGCTCGCCACCGCCGTATCCGGCGTCAGGCTTCTTTCCAGCTGCTCCATATCCAGAAGGCCGCTCTTGTCCACGGGCAGTTCCGTGATCCGGTAGCCCTGATCGGCGAGGTTTGCGCAGAGAGACCTCACGGCCGGATGCTCGACCCGGCTGGTCACGATGTGGCGCCGCTCCGGATGCGTCGCCAGGGCCGAGCGGATTGCGGCGTTGTCGCTCTCCGTGCCGCAGCTCGTGAAAATGATCTCGTCGGGCAAAGCGCCGATGAGCGCCGCGGCCTGCTCGCGGGCCTCGCGGAGCTTCTTGGCGACCTGGCCCCCGAAAGAATGCATGCTGGAGGGATTGCCGTAAAAATCGTGGAAATAGGGAAACATCGTCTCCAGGACCTCGGGGGCCACCTGGGTCGTGGCGTTGTTGTCCAGATAGACGGTTTTCATGGGGCCACCTCCTCGATCATCAGATCGGGAGAAACCAGATCCCGGAGCTTCGCCTCGACGAAATGCTTCAGGGTGATGTCGGACGCCTTGCAGGAGGCGCAGGCGCCCCGGGTGGCGACAAGGACGCGGTTCCCAACGACGTCGATCAGTTCGATGTCGCCGCCGTCGTGTTTCAGGGACGGCCTGATCTCCCGCTCGAGGGCCTCTTCGATCATACGGATCTTCTGGATGGTGGTCAGCTTCGGCCGCACCGCCGGTTTGGCCTCGGCCCGCACCCTCTCGACGATCTGCCGGATGGCGTCATGGCAGTTGCCGCAGCCGCCGCCCGCTTTGGTGTAATTGGTTACCTCCTCGACCGTGGTGAGATTGTTCTCCCGGACGGCCCTCTCGATCTCCCTGTCCGTCGCCCCGAAGCACTCGCAGACGATCTGCGCCCCGGGTTCCTTTGCCGGCGCCCCCTGGTAATTGGCGATCGCCTTTTCAAGGGCCTCCTTCCCCATGACGCTGCAGTGCATCTTTTCCTGGGGCAGGCCGCCGAGGTAGGCGGCGATGTCCTGGTTCGTCACCTTCATGGCCTCTTCCACCGTCATCCCCTTGATCATCTCGGTAAGCGCCGAAGAGGAGGCAATGGCGCTGGCGCAGCCGAAGGTCTTGAACTTCGCCTCCTTGATCCGCTTGTTCTCGTCGAGCTTAAAGGAAAGCTTGAGCGCGTCCCCGCAGGCGATGGAGCCGACCTCGGCCACCCCGTCCGGATTTTCCACCTCCCCCACATTCCGGGGGTTGAGAAAATGCTCTCTGACCTTGTCCGTGTATTCCCACATAATGCACTCCTTTAATTTTGACGAACCCGTAAAAAGTCCCTAATAGCACTCGTCTGTCATTCCCGTGGATACGGGAATCCAGTCTTTTCAAGATGTTCCCAGGGTCCCGGATACCCGCTTTCGCAGGTAGAGACGACTTTTTGCCCTGCCCATTCTTGTTTCATCATGACTTTGGCGGTTATTCTAAGCCCGACTTGCCGGATTGTCAATGAATCACGCCGAATCGCCGGATAATTACAGCCGGCCCTATTCCATGAGATCCCGATTCGTGGTATCATAAACGCCCAAGGAGGAATAATACAATGGCTAAAATCACCAAAGTCAAGGTATTGCAGGGGTATCGCCTGGAATTGGCCTTTGACGACGGGCTGGAAGGGGTGGTGGACCTCTCCGAGCTGGTCGGCACGGGCGTTTTCGCCTTGTGGCGCGACCGTCATGTTTTCGAACAGGTTCGGATCGGTTCGTTTGGCGAGCTTGCCTGGGGCGATCAAATTGATCTCTGCCCTGACGCCTTGTACCTTAGGGCGACGGGCAAGAAGCCGGAAGACGTTTTCCCCGTCCTGCGTCGCGAGGCTGCCTATGCCTGAGATCAGCCATTTTTTAGGCATTGTAATCAAGATGTTCTTTGACGATCACAACCCGCCGCATTTCCATGCCGAGTACGACGGGGACATCGCTCTGATCGACATTCGCAACCTGTCGGTCTTCTCCGGTCGCTTGCCGCCGCGCGTGATGGGACTCGTGATTGAATGGGCAACGATCCACCAACAGGAACTTTTCATTGACTGGGATAGGGCGCGGGCGCAGCAAGAACTGCTGAAGATTGCCCCACTCGAATAGGGGCGGCCGACAAGGCGGTGTGAGGAATTTTCAAAAGATGCAGGCGCGGCTTGGCCTGAAGGAGAAGGGTTAGTTTTTGATCAACCTGAGTTCAAACACCTTCGGCCAGAGTTTCCCCGTGACGAACAGGCGATTGCCCAGGGCGTCATAGGCGATGCCGTTGAGGACGTCGACGCCCGGCGAATCGCCCTTGTCAAGCAGTCCCTGCAGATCGATCCAGCCTTTGACCCGGCCCGTCCGGGGATCGATGACGGCGATCTCATCCGTCGGCCAGACGTTGGCGTAAATAGCGCCCCGGACGTATTCCAGTTCGTTGAGGCCGGCGACGGGCCCCCGCTCATCGTGGACGGAAATTTTTGCCGTTTCGCGGAAATCCTTCGGGTCCAGAACGCGCAACACCGCCGTCCCGTCGCTCATGATCAGGCGTTTGCCGTCATGGGTGAGCCCCCAGCCTTCCCCCGGGTAGGAGAATTTTTCAAGGAGGCGGAAGGTCTTTTTGTCGTAAACGAAACCGATCTGGGAGCGCCAGGTGAGCTGCACGATCCGGTCGCCGAAGACCGCGATCCCCTCTCCGAAATAGTGCGGCTCGAGTCTGACCTCCTTCAGGACGCGGCCCGACGCCCGGTCCACCTTGCGCAGCGACGACCGGCCATGCAGCCCGGTGCCTTCATAGAAGACGCCGTCGGCACAGGCCAGCCCCTGGGTAAAAGCCTGCCGGTCATGGGGATAGGTGCGGACGACCCGATAATCATACGAGGGTGTCTCCCCCGGTGTCAGTTCCCCGGCCGCCCCGCCCTGGGACCATAATACTGCGGGGAGCGCGGCAAGAAAAAAGAGAGCCGGCAGATTAAGCCGTCTGAGCGCGAAACGCGCGTTTCGCCTTCGCGGAGAATTATATAACCTCACGCGGATCAAAACCGCGTGCTCAAATTGAAGTGAAACACCGCATCCGGGGAGGTCGTCGTTGCGATGTCTTCGGAGACGGCGATATCCAGGGTGGTCCGCTCGGACAGGCCCAGCGTGCCGCCGATCAGCAATTGTGCGGCGTTTGCCGACAGCGGCTTCAGGCTGCTGTCCTTGTAAAAAGGGGTATGGGCGTCCAACTGAACCTTCAAGGCAAGCCAGGAGAGAGGGTTCCACCCCGCCCCGACGCTCCCGAAGCCGACCTGACTGCGCTGCTGTTTGCGCAGGACATCTCCTTTGGTCATCGCCATCAACCCCGCCGCCGCAAAAACCGTCCCGTGGCCCAGGGGGAGCTTAAAGTCGTCGCTGGCGCTGATCCACAAAGCAGTATCGACGCTCCCGCTGCCGAAAAGGGAAGCGCTGTCGCCCGTCGGGAGCTTGACGCTCGCCCGCAATGCCGCCGCCCGCGGGTATTCCTTCCCGTCATGGTAAAGCTTCAGGCCGGCGGTCAGGCTGATGTCGCCCAAGCCGTTGACGGCGCCTTCCATCTTCAACCTCTCCGCTCCGTCGCGGCTGTACCGGTAGAGCAGGCGGTTGCTGGGGGCCGTATCGCGTCCTCCCTGTGGGAAGCCGAAGGCATTGTGATAATCGAGAGGAAGCCGTCGAGAAATCCGCCGCCGTGGACAAGATAGAGGATTTCCATCCCCAATTCCACGCCCTTTGTCAGCCCGTAGCGGCCCCCCAGCGTCATCCTGGTCGTCTCTCCGTCGAGAACGATCTGTTCCCTGGGGTTGGAATTTTCTATATAGTTGCTGGAATGATCGAGAGACAGCCGAAACTCTTTACGGCCGGGCGCGAGCAGGATCGCATTTCCCGTCGAGGGGAGCCCAAAGATCTGGACAAGGGGACTCTGGTTTTTCGCATGGAAAGGGACGATGTCGAAGGCCTGGAGATTCGCGGCGCAGGAAAGGACCGCCAGGAAGACAAAGGGACCCAAGAAACGCTTTCGCCGCTGATTTGCGCATATTGCCGAAGTTTCCACCCCCGCACAAGCCATTGCCCCCTCCTTTAGATCTTCCCGCGCTCCTGCGCGATTCGCAGATAGGTCTCCATCCCGGTTTCCGGCGGGACATACTGCCGGTCCTCGGATTTCTTCAGCAGACGCGCGGCGTCCGTCGGACAGGTGGAAACGCACAGACCGCACCCGATACAGCGGTTAAGATTGACCACGGCCTTTTCCTCGACTATTGCGATGGCCTCTATCTGGCAGCGGTCCAGGCAGGTCTCGCATCCCGTGCACTCGTCGCCGTCTATCTGGGCATAATAGTTGCTCTTTACCGCTGCCGCAGGACTCTCCTGTTTCTTGAGCGACCTGAGCATTCCGCAGCAATCGCCGCAGCAACTGCACATGCCGCCAGCATACTGGGAATTGAACGGCTGCATCACGAGCCCGGCAGCCTCATTCCTGCGGGCGATTTCCTTCGCCTCCTCCGGGGTGATGTACCGCCCCAGGCCGTTGTCCACGTAGAAACTCGCATGGGAACCGAAGAGGAAGCAGGCTTCCATCGGCTTGTCGCAGCCGTGGCCGGCCTTTTTTGCCTGCGTTCGGCAGATGCAGGGGGCAAGGGCGATCTTTTTCTGGTTGTCGAAGATATTCATCACGTCCTCGTAGGGCGCGATGGGCCACTCGCTCACCTTTTGTCTGTCGAGAACCTCGGAAAGGACAGGGAAAAAGCAAGACCCTGTTCTTCAAGACCCGCCTCTTAAGAAGCCATTTTGTCACGGAGAATGAATGTTATATGAAAGCTATGAAGTTAGCCACATTTAATTTCCGGCGGCTATCCCTTTCTTTCGCGCGTCGCGGAGATGGCAAGCATCTCCGTCAGTGTCACCTCCGGATGGTGATACCTCTCGTAACGGGGCGTTTTTTTGCCGAACTGGATCGCCTCGGCCGGACACCACTGGATGCAGGCGAGGCACTGTTCACAATGGTGCAGCCAAACGGGTCTGTCCGCTTGCAGAGCGATGTTTCCCGAGGGGCAGATCCTCTCGCAGATCCCGCAGGAGTTGCATTTCTCATCGACCCAGAAACTCCTGTCCATCGCCGGGACATGGGGAAAGGAGAGCCGGTTGAGCCAGGTAAAAAGGAGATTCTGCCACAGGGGCCCTCTTTCGACCGGCCTTTCTTCTCTTTGGGCAACCGCGGCAGCGATCAGCGCGATCTTTCCCCTCGCCTCATCGATCCGCCTGATCCGCTTTTCCTCCGGCCCGGGTCCGCCCCAGGGGATGTAGTTGGACGGCATCGCGACCTCGAATCCCGAGGAAAGACATAATCCCTTTTCCTGCATCAATTTCTCCAACTGGAGCAGCGTGGCGGCCACCTGACCCGCATTGACGGCCACGGCAAAGCAGTACCTAACTGAGGAGTTCGTTAGCGCTTTCGTAAAGGCGATCACCTTGCCCGGCACTCCCCAGATATGAACCGGGAAGATGATCCCGAGCGCCTCGGCCCGGCTCTCGACGGCCTCACCGGAAATGGCCGAGATCGGGATGATCTCGGCGTCACCTAATTCCTTGGCCAGAGTCCTGGCCGTCCAGAGCGAATTTCCGGTTCCCGTGTAGAAAAAAAGATCGGTTTTCATGCCCCACTCCCTTACCCATATTCCCGGTGATCACTATCACACTTTGATCCGGATTTCCGCCACGGATCGCAACCCTCGAGCGGTGAAAAAAATTGATTTTCGACACTGCCTGTAGTAGGAAGGTCCACGACATAGAATTCCGTATTTCACATTTTACTACCCCTTGCCTCAATATGAAATACGACAGATCGAAACGCAGAATGAATCCCGAAGCCCCCAGACGAATGTCCGGACTTCACGATTAGAGCGAATTGCATGAAAACGGCCCGGCAGCGCCGGGCGACAAAATGATAATCACAAAGGAGACGTATCATGGATTTCGGATTATCCGAAGAGTTGGTGATGCTGCGGGAGATGGTCCGCGGTTTTGCGGCGGAGAAGATCGCGCCGTATGCGGACGAATGGGATGAGAAGCACTATTTTCCCTACGAGGAAGTGGTCAAGCCGATGGGGGAGCTGGGCCTGTTCGGGACGGTCATCCCCGAGGAGTACGGCGGCAACGAAATGGGCTGGCTGGCGGCGGCGATCATCACGGAGGAGATTGCGCGGGCCTCGAGTTCGCTCAGGGTTCAGATCAATATGCAGGAGATCGGCTGCGCCTACACGATCTACCGGTATGGTTCGGAAGAGCTCAAGCGGAAGTACATCCCTAAGCTGGTGAGCGCCGAGACGCTGGGCGCCTTTGCGATCACCGAGCCGGAGGCGGGATCCGACGTGATGGCCATCAAATCGACGGCGGAGGACAAGGGCGATCACTGGCTTCTCAACGGAACGAAGACCTGGATCTCCAACGCCACGGTGGGGGGCATCAACATTTACTACGCCTACACGGACCGTTCCGCCGGGGGGAGAGGTCTGTCCGCTTTCGTGGTGGACCTGGAGAACTTCAACGGGATCACGGTGACGGACCTCGACAAGATGGGGTCGCGCTCCTCGCCGACGGGGGAGATCATCCTGGAAGACACGCGCGTCCCCAAGGAGAACATCCTGGGCAAGCCCGGGGACGGCACGAAGATCGTTTTCGGCTCGCTGGCCCAGACGAGGCTCTCAGCGGCGGCCGGCGGGGTAGGTCTGGCCCAGGCCTGTCTGGATGCGGCGACGAAGTATGCCATGGAGCGCCAGCAGTTCGGTCAGCCGATCGGCCATTTTCAGATGAACCAGGACCTGATCGCCCAGATGGTGGCGGAGATCGAGGCGGTGCGGCTGATGGTGTACAGGGCGGCCTGGCAGAAGGACCAGGGGAATCTGACCAACAACCTGGAGGTGGCCCAGGCCAAGTACCTGGCCGGCGAGCTGGCCTACAAGTGTTCCCAGTACGCGATGAGGATCCTGGGGGCCTACGGTTA
>JAHJXP010000128.1 GCA_018827585.1 Pseudomonadota bacterium
CACGCTGGAAGGACCTTACGGTTTTATTACCGGCGTATCGGCAAACTACATCTTTCTTTTTATCCTCTTCGCCGGCATCATCCGCAACACGGCCGTAGGACAGTTCATCATGGATTTTTCCATGTCCGTAATCGGCATGTTTCGCGGGGGACCCGCGAAGATGGCCGTCATTGCCAGTTCCCTTATGGGCATGGTAAGCGGCAGCAGTCTCGCCAATGTTGCGGGCACGGGCGCCTTCACCATCCCCTTGATGAAAAAAATGGGATACCGCCCGGATTTCGCAGGCGCCGTGGAAGCCACCAGCAGCATGGGCGCGCAGATTACGCCGCCCGTCATGGGAGGCTCGGTCTTCGTCATGATGGAACTCCTTTCCATCCCGTATTGGACAATCTGCGTGGCCGCCTTTCCCATCGCATGTCTTTTTTACATCGGTGTTTTTCTGGCCGTCGATGCCGAGGCGGTTAAGCAGAATCTGGTGGGTCTCCCCAGAAAAGATTTGCCTTCGTTCTGGAAGACCATCAAGGGAGGCTGGTTTCTCGTACTGCCCGTCGTTGTCCTGATCGGCCTGCTTGCACAAGGCTATACGCCGACGAAGGCCGGTTTCTGGGCCATCGTTTCGGCCGTCATCGTGGGGGCCATCTCGAAAATTCTTCGGCTCAATTGGCGCAGGCTGCTGTATGTCTTGGAAGAGGCGGCCAAGGACGGCCTCGTGGTGATCGGCTTGGTTGCCGCTGCGAGCCTAATTCAGGGGATTGTGTCCGTAACCGGTCTCGGACTTCAACTTTCGGGTATTCTCATCGACTTGGCCCGCGGCAATCTCTTTGTGCTGCTGCTTTTGACGGCGGTCACGTCCATCATAATGGGCATGGGGCTTCCGATCCTGATCTGTTATACGCTCCTGGCGTTGCTGGTCGCTCCCGCCCTGATCAAGATGGGCGTGCTTCCTATCGCCGCCCATCTGTTCGTCTTCTATTACGGAGTTCTTTCCATGATCACGCCGCCGGTCGCGCCCGATTGTTTCGTCGCCGCGGGCATTGCGAATTCCGATCCTCTCAAGGTCGCTTTTCAGGCCGTTCGCATCGGTTTGCCGATCTTTCTGATCCCTTTCTTCTTCGTGGTCAACCCCGTCTTCATTTTACAGGCGAAGGCTCCCTTTTATAATACGTTATGGGTCTTCGCAACGGGGGCGATAGGCGTGTATGCTATCGCTGCTGGACTCCAGGGCATTATGCTCAACAGGACCTTCATGAACGTATTCGAAAGATGCATTCTTTTCGCGTCCGGCCTCTTGTTGCTTTCACCGACCATCCTGCCGAGCGTCGCCGGATTGATTGTTTTGGTCGTGATGCAGGTATGGGCCATTTTCAAGGGAAAACGGCAGCAAGGCGCCGCTCAGGCGGCGTAGGAGTTTTAAAAAACAGAAATGAATCGCCAAGACGAATTATTCGAGAAAGAGGAGGGACAACCATGAAAATTCGAGAAAGAGGAGGGACAACCATGAAAAGAGGATGGAAGCTGACGGCTGTAGCGGTCTGGGGGACGTTCGTTCTGATGGTCTTGGGGTTGGGGTCGTCTTTTGCGGCATCGAAGGAGCCTCTATTTTTAAAGATCGGTACCGCCGGATCGGGAGGTACGTATTACTATGTCGGCACCGCTGTGTCCAATATCGTCAACAAGTATGTCCCGGGCGTAAAGATGACTCCGGAAGCGACGGCGGGCGGGCTGGAGAACATGCGTCGTATTTACCGGGACGAACTGGATTTCGGCATGATGGCGCCGGCCGACTTCAAGAGGATCAAGGAGGACAAAACGTCTGGGCCGGACAGGGTCAGTTTCGTCTCCGGCATTCACAGCACCGTTCAACATATGCTCGTGCGTGCGGATGTGGCGAAGGCCAAAGGGATGAAGACGGCGGGCGATTTTGTCAAGAAGGGCGCGAAAATGGGAGTGGGCGCGCCGGGAAGCTCCGTCCAGTCGAGCAACCTGGTCCTACTGAAGGTAGTCGGATTGACCCTCGACGATATCGAAGCCCATAAAATCAGCCAGTCGGAAGCGTCAGAAGCCTTTAAGGACGGCGTGATCCACGGAATGTTCGTCGGCGGAGGCATCCCGCTGGCGTCGATCGTCAGCGCCACGCAGAGCGTCGATGCGGTCCTCCTTCCTTTCACGGAAGACGACATCAAGAAATTCCAGGAAGTGGCCCCCTACCAGTTCGGCTATACCATTCCGGCGAAAACCTATCGCGGCCAGGACAAGGACGTTTACACGGTGGGCTATTCCCCGATGCTCGTTTGCCGGAGCGGGTTGGATGCGAATCTTGTTTACAATGTTATCAAGGCGATTCATGACCACTGGCAGGAAATCGCCGACATTCATCCGGCGGGCAAGGAATGGGTCATGGGGAGCGTATACCGCAGCGCCGATTGGGCGCAGAGCTTCGGATACAAATTCCATCCCGGCATGGTCAAGTATTTGAAAGAAAAGAAAAACTGGAATCCGAAATACGAGAAGTAATCGTTTTTATGGGCCCCGGGCGGGCGATAAGAGACCCGCCCGGGTGATAACGACAATTTACAGATGGAATCCTCGCGGGGAAGACGTCGGAATTCCGATGTTGTCCTAAATAAGGTCTTGACATTCACAAGTTCTGTTGCCATAATCGACCAAAATTGAGTGACGCCATGGTCCGGCTGGCGCGGATCTGGTTGGCGATGACGGGAAAGATAGGTGAGGATGTGGAATTTCTGAAATTTGATGAGTTGGAGAAGAAGATCACCGGTCTGATCGAGGACTATACGTTACTGAAGAAGAGGAACCTGGAATTAGAGGAGCAGCTGAAAAATAAAACTACGGAGCTGGAAGAGTTCAGTAAAAAAAATGGGGGGTTGAGGGAAGAAAGGGATGCCGTACGCACAAAGGTGGACTCGCTTCTTGATTTGCTTCAGGAGATAAAGGCGCCTTAGAACAAACCTCGAGGTCGTCCATTGAAAAAGCGCTTTGAAATCAGGATACTGGGGCAGGATCTATCCGTTGCAAGCGATTCGGGGGATGAACATGTAGCAAATGTTATCAGGATGTCAGTGAAAAGGTGGAGGAGGCGGGAAAGATCTCCGGCAGCAAGAACGCCTTGAACATTGCCATCCTGGCCGCATTGAACGTCGCGGATGAGTATTTGCGGATGATGGGAACAAAAGAAAACATTCATGGCCAATTGGAGAGCAGATCGGAACAGTTGATTCATTTGATCAACGATATTAAGTAAATAAGTATCCCCTGCGATGTGCGTGATTAACATTCGTTTTTTGAGCCAACACCTTGGAACCGGGGGCCTTTCCTTGTCGTCGTGAGCATGTCCGCCGACAGTCCGCGGCTGCGGATGGCGGAAAGCCTGAAGCGGCAATATTAGGCGCCCATTTTTCAAAAGGTTCAAAAAGGTGGTTAACACGGCATGTGTGGGGGTTTTTTTAAGCCCTTCCCCGCTTGTCGGTTCGATATCATCCCTTCCCCTGACCCCGCCCGCATCCATTCTTCGTATTAATCGACTGGTTCTTGCAAAAGAATAAGGAGGTAATAACTTTGCCAAATAACGCAAGTGTGTGGATACTGTTGATATTGGCGGCGCTGACCGTCGGCGTGGCGCTGGGCTCTATTATAAGGCAGCGGCTTTCCCGGAAAAAACTTGAATCCTGCGAGAACCTGGCGGGAAGGATTATCGACGAGGCCAAGAAAGAAGCGGAGACCATCAAGAAGGAGGCCGTTCTCCAGGCCAAGGAAAATCTTCTCAAGGTCAAGACCGAATTCGAAAGGGACAGCCGAGACAGGAAGGTCGAGCTCGATACCCTGGAGCGAAGGATCAGGTCTAAGGAAGAAAACATCGAGCGGAGATCCGATCTCCTGTTGCAGAAGGAAGCCGCTGTGGAGAATCGGGAGAAGGCGATTTTGAGCAAGGAGGCTCAACTCGATGAAAAGCATGAGCGGGCCAACCGGATGCTCGATGAGCAGAAACTCAAGCTGGAGCAGATCGCCGGGATTACCTCGGAGGAGGCAAAAAACTTTCTCATCCAGGCGATGGAGGCGGAGGCAAAACGGGATGCTGCGCTGATGATCCGGAAGATCGAGGAGGATGCCAGGCGGACGGCGGAAAAGACCTCCCGCGAGATCATCTCCTATGCTATACAAAGATATGCGGGCGATTATGTGGCGGAGAACACCGTATCGGTGGTGAATCTTCCCAATGATGAGATGAAAGGAAGGATCATCGGCCGGGAGGGAAGGAACATTCGGGCTATCGAGGCGGCGACGGGGATCGATCTGATCGTCGATGATACGCCGGAGGCGGTCGTGCTCTCCAGTTTCGATCCGGTGCGGCGGGAAGTGGCGCGCCTCTCCCTGGAGAGGTTGATCACCGACGGTCGGATTCACCCGGGCAGGATCGAAGAGATCGTCAAAAAGGTGCGGACAGAGGTGGAGTCCATCATCAAGGAAACAGGAGAGCGGATCTCCTTCGATGTCGGCGTCCACGACCTCCATCCCGAGTTGATCACCCTGCTCGGCAGCCTCAAGTTCAGGACGAGCTATTCCCAGAATGTCCTCCAGCATTCCATGGAGGTGGCCCATCTGACGGGGATGATGGCGGCCGAGTTGAAGATGAACGTCAAGGAAGCGAAGAGGGCGGGACTCCTCCACGATATAGGGAAGGCCATCGATCACAAGGTGGAAGGGACGCATGCTGCGATCGGCGCGGACTATGCGAAGCGGTTCGGCGAATCGCTTCGGATCAGCCAGGCGATTGCCACCCACCACGACGACGGCAGGAACAACACCCTGCTGGGCGTTCTCATCCAGGCGGCGGACACGCTGTCGGCGGCAAGACCGGGGGCGCGGCGGGAAATGCTGGAGAGCTACGTCAAACGTCTGGAAGAACTTGAAAATATAGCAAATTCATTCAACGGCGTCGACCGGTGCTTTGCGATTCAGGCCGGGAGAGAGATCAGGATTCTCGTGGAGAATGAGAAGATTTCGGATAATGATACGGTTATGCTCTGCAAGGATATAGTTAAAAAGATCGAGGCGGAGCTATCCTATCCCGGACAGATCAAGGTCACCGTCATCCGGGAGACGAGGGTCTCCGATTTTGCGCGATAGGGTGTCCTGATGAAGATACTGTTTATCGGTGATATCGTGGGAAAGCCTGGTCGAAGAGCCGTCCGCGAACTTCTCCCGGGGATCGTCGAGGAGAATCGCATCGATTTCGTGATTGCCAATTGCGAAAATGCGGCGGCCGGATTCGGCGTGACGGCGGAGATCGTCGAAGATCTCAATGGGGCCCTGATCGATGTCCTGACCTCCGGAAATCACATCTGGGACAAGAAGGAGGTTATGGGATTTATCGAGGATTGCGAGACGCTTCTCCGGCCGGCCAACTATCCCGAAGGAGCGCCCGGCCGGGGGAGCGTGGTGATGACAACGCAGGGCGGCGCCCGCATCGGGGTGCTCAATCTCGCCGGCAGGATCTTCATGCATCCTCTTGACTGCCCTTTTCGGACAGCCGACCGGGAGATCGGGATATTGAAGAAAAAGGCCGACGTCATCATTGTAGATATGCATGCGGAGGCGACGTCGGAAAAGATTGCCATGGGCTGGTATCTGGATGGTCGGGTCGCGGCCGTTCTGGGGACGCATACCCATGTCCAGACCGCCGATGACAGAATCCTCCCCGGCGGCACCGCCTACATCACCGATGTCGGGATGACGGGCCCCTTCGATTCCGTCATCGGGATCAAGAAGGATGTCATCATGCAGCGGTTTCTGATGCAGATTCCCAATAAATTTGATGTCGCCAAAGGGGATGTCCGTCTCCAGGCGGTGATTGTGGAGATCGCTCCGGACGGCCGGGCTCAGAGGATACAAAGGTTGAATGTGGCTTTGGAAGAGGGCGTTCATTCTTGAATCCGTCGGCGATCGCATTTCCCGCGGCCTACCGCGGGGTATGCAGGCGAAAACGAAATGGTTTGTTCCTCTTAAGGAGCGAGGATTGACGCTTGCTGCGCAGAGCTTCGATTCGGGGGTGCTTTGGCGATGACTTGCAGTCGTTGGACAGTTTCCGGGCAATAGGGGGCGATACGTTGAAGAGCGTCTACGATATATTTAAGGAGCGGGGATTTATCGAACAGATCACCGCTGAACCGTTGATCAGAGATCTTCTCGAATCCAGGAAAATAACCTGCTATATCGGCTTTGACCCGTCGGCGGCGAGCCTGCATATCGGGTCGCTGGTGCCAATCATGTCCCTGGCCCACATGCAACGGCACGGCCACCGGTCGGTCGCCCTGGTTGGGGGAGGCACCGGTTTGATCGGAGATCCTTCCGGCAAGACGGAGATGCGCCAGATTCTCACCCGGGAACAGATCGATCACAATGCCCGCTGTCTGCAGCGACAGCTCTCAAGATATATTGATTTCGACGCAGACAGGGCGATCCTGCTGAACAACGCCGATTGGCTCACCGGTTTGAATTACATCGAATTTCTCCGGGATATCGGACGGCATTTCAGCGTGAACAGGATGCTCGCGGCCGAGAGCTATCGGATTCGTCTCGAAAAAGGACTCAATTTTATTGAATTCAACTACATGCTACTGCAGGCCTACGATTTTCTCCATCTCTTTGAACATTACGACTGCCTTATGCAGATGGGGGGAAATGACCAGTGGGGCAACATGGTGGCCGGTATCGATTTGATCCGGAGGGTGGCAGGTAAAGAGGCCTTCTGCATGACTTTCCCCCTGATCACCACTGCGCAGGGCCACAAGATGGGAAAGACGGAAAAGGGGACGGTATGGCTCGATGCAGGGCTCACCTCTCCATACGAGTATTACCAGTACTGGATCAACACCGAGGATGCAGACGTGGAACGTTTCCTGTCCCTTTTTACCTTCCTGCCGATTGAGGAGATCCGGGCGGTGAGGACGCTGACCGACGCCCGTCTCAATATGGCCAAAGCCGTTCTGGCCTTTGAAGCGACGAAGATCACCCACGGGGAGGAGGAAACGGTGGCCGCCTGGAGGGCCTCGGCAAAGGCTTTTGGTGCGAAACCTGTGGAAGAGGGATTGTTCCCGTCCAGCGCTATTCCGCGAGGGCTGGAGGTTCTCGACAGCTCCGCCATGCCTTCCATTGAAAAGAGCCGCGCGGCGCTGGTTGCGGGTATATCCGCTTTCGAGCTTTTCCAGGAAGCCGGCCTGTGTTCCTCCCGGGGAGAGGCAAAACGGCTGATTGCCCAGGGCGGCGGCTATGTCAATGACAGGCCGATCGCGGCCGTCGACGAAAAGATCGGGCTTCAGCATGCGGACGACAACGGTGAAATCCGCCTGCGGAAGGGTAAAAAGAAGTATGCGATCGTCTTCGTAAGATGAAGGGCGGCCGGTTCTCCAAACAGACTCCTGATGAATATTCACAGTGATTTCAAATCCATGAATGGGACGAAAAAATTTAAATTAATGCTTGACACTTGAAATCAGAAAAGGTAGAAGCCTCCCTCGTTCGTTGACAAGGGTAGTTGGAAAAATGAAATTTTGATTTTCCCCTTGACTTCTCCAATGCAAAAGATGTAAAATACAAATCCCTCCGGAATGGAGGGGCAGCGAGAAGCAAGTTGTAGAAATTGTTCTTGACAGGGAATAAAAGTTAGTTTACTTCCGACCGCTCGTTTCTAACTGGCTCTTTGGAAATTGAATAGAGGGATAATTGATTTGTGGGTCCTTTTATACACGTAACAAAAGGGAGAGCAATCTCCTTGAACGGGATTAAAACTTGAGAGTTTGATCCTGGCTCAGAACAAACGCTGGCGGCGTGCCTAACACATGCAAGTCGTACGAGAAAGGGTCCTTCGGGACCTGAGTAAAGTGGCGCACGGGTGAGTAACGCGTGGATAATCTGCCCCTCAGTTTGGAATAACTCATCGAAAGGTGGGCTAATACCGGATAATGCTGTGAGACTTTGGTCGATCAGCCAAAGAGAGCCTCTGCTTGCATGCCCTTGCTGAAGGATGAGTCCGCGTACCATTAGCTAGTTGGTAGGGTAATGGCCTACCAAGGCGACGATGGTTAGCTGGTCTGAGAGGATGATCAGCCACACTGGAACTGAGACACGGTCCAGACTCCTACGGGAGGCAGCAGTGAGGAATCTTGCGCAATGGGGGCAACCCTGACGCAGCAACGCCGCGTGAGTGAGGAAGGTCTTCGGATCGTAAAGCTCTGTCGGATGGAAAGAACCGCATAGGGGTAAATAGCCCCTGTGTCTGACGGTACCATCAAAGGAAGCACCGGCTAACTCCGTGCCAGCAGCCGCGGTAATACGGGGGGTGCAAGCGTTGTTCGGAATTATTGGGCGTAAAGAGCGTGTAGG
>JAHJXP010000013.1 GCA_018827585.1 Pseudomonadota bacterium
GGGAGACGACCTTCACGCCGGAGAAGATCGAGGCCCTCGCACCGGGAGAAATGAAGCAGGTGGAGGTCAAGGTGACCCCGGGGCCCCAGTCTCTGGTCGGGGACTACTCCTTGGGCATCATGACCAACGGGGAAAGGGCTGACAAAACCGTGGAGATGCGGGTCACGGTAAAGGCCTCTTCTGCCTGGGGGTGGATCGGGATCGGGATCATCCTCGCAGTGATCGCGGGACTGAGCTTCCTGTTCATCAAGATGGGGAGACGCTGAGGTGGAAAGAGAGATTGTCATCCGGATGGAAGAGCTGACCAAGCTCTACGGACAGCAGAAGGCGGTGGACAGCCTGAGCCTCTCGGTCGCGGAAGGGGAGGTCTTCGGCTTCCTTGGGCCGAACGGGGCCGGGAAGACCACGACGATGCTGATGCTGTTGGGCCTGACCGAGCCGACTTCCGGGACGGTCAGGGTCTGCGGGTTCGACCCGGCCCGCGACCCCCTGAAGGTAAAGAAGATCATCGGCTATCTGCCGGAGAACGTCGGCTTCTACGAGGACATGGACGCGCGGCAGAACCTCCGGTACATCGCGCGCCTGAACGACATCCCCGATCGGGTCTCGGCGGCGCGGATCGATAAGCTGCTCGAGGAGGTCGACCTCGCGAAGGAGGCCGGGAAGAAAGTGGGTTCGTATTCGAAGGGGATGAGGCAGCGCCTTGGGATCGCCGAGGTCCTGATCAAGGAGCCGCGGGTGGTCTTTCTGGATGAGCCGACGATCGGCCTCGACCCCGACGGGACGAACCGGATGCTGGAGTTGATCCGGTCCCTCAGCCGGGAGAGGCGGATGACGATCTTCTTCTCCTCGCATCTGCTGGATCAGGTCCAGCAGATCAGCGACCGGATCGGGATCATGATCAAGGGGAAACTCGTCGCCGCCGGGCCTCTCGCAGAGCTGGCGCAACGGGGGCTGGGGTTGGAAGAGGGCGAGAGCTACACCCTCGAAGAGATCTACATGAAATATTTCAAGGAGGCGTGACGTTGCACGGAATCTTGACCATATACCGGAAAGAAATGGAGGACCACTTCAGCAGCATGCGGTTTCTCCTCATCGCGGCGCTGGTAGTCATGATCGGGGTGATCATCGCCTCGATGGTCGGCATGTCAATGCAGGAGGAGCTCTGGGGGGTCGCCAAGCCGACCTTCGTCTTTTTGATGCTGTTTACCTCGACGGGAAAGCTCTTCTCCTTCATTCAGTTCATCGGCCTGCTGGGACCGATGATCGGGATCATCCTCGGTTTCGACGCAATCAACCGGGAGCGGAGCGGACGGACGCTCAGCAAGCTTGTCTCCCAGCCGATCTACCGGGACGCGATCATCAACGCGAAGTTCCTGGCCGGCGTGACGATGATCGCGATCGTGATGGTCTCGCTCGTCCTGATCATCTCCGGCCTGGGCATCCGCCTGATCGGCGTGGTTCCCGGAGCGGAGGAGATATGGCGGCTTGTCATCTATCTGGTCATCAGCATCCTGTACATCTCCTTCTGGCTTGGGGCGGCGATCCTCTTCTCGGTGGTCTTCAGGAGCACGGCCACCTCGGCCCTGGCGTCGCTCGCAGTCTGGATCGGCCTGTCCTTCTTTGTCGGCCTCGGCGGCGGGTTTTTAGCGGACGCGATCTCGCCGATTAAGCAAACGGCCGACATGGCGGAGGCGACCAGCGCCTTCGTGAAAAATGCGGAGATCCAGCGGGCCGCCTCGCTCTTCTCGCCGATGACGCTCTACGGGGACGCGACCTCGACGATCCTCGATCCGCTCCGGAAGACGCCCCGCTCCTTTGTCCTGATGGGGCCGCTGGAGAGGTTCTCCCTTTCCCGCTTCCAGAACCCGCTCCCGCTCGGGCAGAGCGTGGTGATCGTGGCGCCGTTTCTGATCTCGCTCATCGCGATCACCCTGGTCTGTTTCGGGATCTGCTATGCGGTGTTCATGAGGCAGGAGATCCGCTCGACGTGAGGACGAGGGCGACTGCCGCCGCGGTCGGCTCGATCCTGCTGTGGTGCGCCAGCGGCGTCTGCTTCACCAGCGGGGCGCGGCTGATGGGGCCGATGGCCTATCTGACGCTGATGACGGCGACCGGCGTGCTCACGGTTGCCGGCCTGCAGTTCCTCCGGCGGCGGCCCCTGGGCGACCTCGTTCGTCTCCCTTTCCGGGTCATCGCGGCGGGCTTCTGGGGCGTGGCCTTCTACACGGTCATCCTGGCGCTCGCCTTCGGTATGGCGAAGGGGCGCGCGATCGGGCAGGTAAACCTCCTCAACTACCTCTGGCCGGTCTGGATCGTCCTGTTGTCTATTTTCCTGATCAGGGAAAAGACGCGCCTCTTCCCCGCGATAGCCGGCATCATTTTGGGCTTTGCGGGGATCGTGGTCGCGCGCGGAGCAACGGACCTGCTTAGTCTGCCGGACGATCCGCTTCCTCTGGCGCTGGCGCTTCTGGGAGGATTTCTCTGGGCCTGCTACAGCGTGCTTCTCCGGCGCTGGCGGATTCCCGAAGAACAGGGCGGGACGGCGTTTCATTTTACCGTCTGTGCGGCGATGGCCGCCGTCGTTGCGGCCTTCCGCGGCGAGTGGCAGAACCTGCCGCCCGTCGGCGCCGAAGCGCTTTTCTGGGTTCTCTTCGGCGGGATCGGCCCGGTGGGGCTCGCCTACCACTGGTGGGAGATCGGCGTCAAACAAGGCAACGTGCCGATGATCAGCACGCTGGCCTACTTCATCCCCATCGGCTCGACCCTGCTGATCTCTCTCCTTTTCCGGGAGGCGATGGGGCCGGGATTGATTCCCGGCGCCGTCCTGATCGCTGCCGGCGCCTGGCTGGCCGGACGTTCCGCCTCCGCCTGACGGGGCGGCCGGCGGCCTTCCCCCGTCTCTTGGCTGGTTGCTAACATGTTTATCCGCCGTAGCTGTGGAGGCCGGAGAGCAGCAGGTTGACGCCGAGGTAACAGAAAATCGTCGCTCCAAACCCGACGATCGACAGGATCGCCGCCTTTTTCCCCCTCCAGCCCCTCGTGATCCTCGCATGGAGGTAGGCCGCATAGATCAGCCAGACGATCAGCGACCATGTCTCCTTGGGGTCCCAGCTCCAGTAGGTCCCCCAGGCCACATTTGCCCAGAAGGCGCCGGTGATGATGCCGATCGTTAAAAGCGGAAAGCCGATGGCGATGGTCTTATAGCCGACCTCGTCGAGAACCTCCGCCGCCGGCAGGTAACCCAGAAATCCCTCCCCCTTTTTGCCCGGATTGTTTTCAGCCTTGACCTTGAAAAGATACAGAAAACTGACGCCGAAGGAGACGGCAAAGGCCGCGTATCCCACAAAGCAGGTCACCACGTGGGAAATGAGCCAGTTGCTCTGCAGGGCGGGAATCAGGGGTTGAATCTCGTTGGGGTTGAGCGACGCATAGGCCATGATGATGAACGGAAAGGGGGCGACGAAGGCCCCCGCCGTCTTGATCCTGAATTTCCTTTCCATCAGCAGATAGACGATCGCGATCGTCCAGGCGAAAAAGACCAGCGATTCGTAGAGATTGGTCAGCGGCGCCCTGCCGATCCCCATCTGGTAGGATTCGTACCACCTCAGCAGCATCGCCGCTGTCCCGACAACGACCCCTCCTATCAGCGTTAGCGTGGCCGCCTTCCCCAGGCCTTCGGACCTGAAGGCGAGATAAGACACGTACAGCATCATGGCAAAGAAATAGACGAATGTGGAAATTCCGAAGAGCAATGAATTTGTCATTAAGCAACTCCCCTGAAGCCTTCAAGCAGCCTCTCCACCTCGGAAGCGAAGGCGTGTTTGTTTTTGTTCGCCGTTCCACCGGCGGTCACTTCCACCCGGCCTTTTCTGTCCGTTCCTATCCTGATCCAGAACTTCCTGTGCGACATGAAGAGGGCCGTCATGATGCCGGCCACCAGCATGATGCAGCCGGTCCATACCAACCAGACGCCGGGGTCCCGGTTGACCTGCAATCCGGTGTAATTTTTCAGCCTGGCATTTTTTACGACAAAGGAATACGCCCCGAATCGGTTTATTTCGGGCCGCGGCTCCGACACCCAGATCCCCCGCGGCGGCGCGTCCTGGCTGTAGATGTTGACCCCATACGCCGGGCCCGCTTCGGAACCGTCGCGCAGGTGAAAATGTTCCTGGTAGTCGAGGACCTCGATCTTGACATCTTGGCCGGGAATGGCTGCCTGCGTCCCGTAGGGGGCGGTGACGGTCCCCAGGGAGACTCCGTCCCTGCCCCTGATCTCGAAGGTGACCTCGTCGGGAAGCCGCCCGTAACTCGACTGGTAAAAGGTGATTCCCTCGTAATCCAACGGGTCGTTCACGCGGATGATTTTCCGGGCCACCTCCTTGCCGTCCCTGATGACCGACAGATCGCTCCGGTAATCCTTCGGGGCGCCGTTGGGGTAAAAGTCGACAGCGAAGGAGATGCACTTCACGCCGAAATTGAGGTCCTTGGTTTCCCCTTTCCTGGTCTGGACGGAGGAGATCGTTTCGCCCTCGTTGATGTTCACATATCCCTTGAACCCGAACAGGGACCCGACGATGGCGCCGATGAAGATCACCAGAACGCTAAGGTGCGTCAGAAAAAAGGCGAGCCGGGTGTATCTCCCCTTTTCGTAAAAGAAATGTTTCGCCTCTTCCTTTTGGGTCACCACGGGGCGGGCGGAGAAGCTTTTCGCCGCCAGGGCCGTTACCCGGCTCTCCACCACTTCTGCGGGCAGGCTGTATCTGATCCTGGCCGCATTCGTAAGTCCCGCCTCGGTCTTTTCATCGAGCACGACACTCCGGTTCCTCATCCCCTTCATGATGAAAGGATAGCGCTCCATCGTGCAGGCGATGATGTTAAGCGTCAGCAGGGCGAGGCAGGCAAGAAACCACCAACTGTGGTACATGTCCAGCAGGCCCAGCTTGCCGAAGAGCGCCACCGTCTCCGGTTTGAATAAACGATAATATTCGTGAAGGGGCTTGTTCTGCTCGATGATCGTGCCGGCTATGGACAGCACGGACAGCACGAGCAACAGGATGATGACCAGCTTGAGGGAGGCGAAAAATCCCCATACCTTGTCTATGATATCGATCTGTGTTTCTTTAGTCTTTTTTTCCTCCGGCACTTAACCCCCCGTGTCATAAAAAAATACTCCCACAGATCACCACCGCAGCAACGGTCGCCGATGATCCGGGAAGAGGGGTGAGTAATCATATGAACAGCCCCAGAGCCCCCTGCCTCTAATGAAAAGCCTTATTTTGCCAGTATCTCGACCTTTGCCCTTGCGGTGAGCTGGCTGATCCAGGCATCCTTGGTCAATCCCTTCTCCTGCGTGCCTTTGGCGATCAGTCTGGAAATCAAAAGGTCTTTTTCTATGCGCTTTTCGAAAGCGGCTAAACTCATCGCGTGGTTTTTCAGAAAAGCCTCGAAATCCTGATCGGAAAGATTCAGCCCCTTCTTTACGGAGGCGATTTTGTCGGCAATCTCGTGCGGGGGCACGGTGATCTTTTCCCTGGCGGCCTCGGTCACCAGTATTTTTTCCTGAACCAGGGCCTGCACGATCTGCATCCTCATGTCTGCCATGGCGGCTTTGCTTTCGGGACTGGAGAAATCGACCTTGCCGCCCTGGGCGTTCATTTTCTTGAAGATCTCGAGTTTCCGGTCCACTTCCTCCGCGGATATCCTCTCCCCGTTGACGATCGCCGCCGTCGAGCCGGCCTTTACGGGATTGGGCAGCAGGCCTATATAAATCATAAGGGCCGCGCCTCCGACCACCGCCAGAAAAACGGCGAGAATGGCGTAGATGTTCTTGCTGCCGCACTTCTCCTCCTGGGGCAAGGGTCTTTCCGCCGCGGGTCTCCCCTCATCACTCAACTCCTTACCGCACTCTCCACAGACCGCGACCCCTTTTCCCAGGGCACTTCCGCAGTCGGGACATTCCAGTGGTTCCATTTTTCTACCCCTCGTGTTTTATATAGAAAACTTTGCGTTTTTTCTGAAACTTGGCAAATCGTCATTCCTTAGGAAGCATGAATCCAGTTTTTTCAAAGGCATCCTGGATTCCGGCGCCTGTTCCGGACAATGATCCGGAATTCATCAGGATGACGAAAGGATCAGATTTTCAAATGCCTGTGTTCATATAAATTATGCCGTGCTCATGCCATAGGAGAATAATAAAGTAAAGACAAAAAAACCGGCGTTGGGCCGCCGCCCAACGCCGGTTTGAATTCAACAGCCTCTTAAGAAAACTACTTCTTGTGGCATTTGGCGCAATCGGCTTCGGCCTTCATGCCGAAAGTCTTCTTGCCGTCGTGGCAGGCCGCGGCCGCGCAAAACTTGTCTCCGTTATGTTCCTCCTTGGCAATCTTCACTTCTTTCTTCATCTTAAAGACTTTTGTGTGGCAGGCGTTGCATTTCGTATTTGGCACCTTCATGTGTGTTTCATGGCTGAAGAGGACCGCTCCCGCGGTCTTGCTTTCATATTTGACATCTCTCTCGCCCGCTTTCTTTTGAGCGAAGGCCACACCCAAGGTCACAAAGCATACGATGCAGACACTGACGATCAAAATCCTCCAGAACTTATTGCCCACTTTCTCACCTCCTTTCCGTTGATTTTTTATCTCCTTGGCCGATGTATTGCCGGCACTTAGGAAAAATTTACTTTGGACGCGAGTCTATCCAAAAGAAAGCGGGTTCGTCAAGAAAAATCGATTGAAAAATGAGTTTTTTCTTTACTTTCCCCCAAGAGGATGCTGGGATGTCATAGTGTTTTCCGGAGTGATTCCGGACGAGATGCTAAATGGAGGAGCAGAACATGGAGCAGGAGATCACATCCGAGGCGCTGAAGTCCTTCTTCCGCAAAGACCTCTTTGCGGAATTCGTGGGCATCGAACTTCTCGAGGCGGGCGACGGCAGGGCGACTGCCAAACTGCAACTGAAGGATCATCACCGCAACGGCATCGGACTCGTTCAGGGAGGCGCCATCTTCACCCTGGCCGATCTGGCCTTCGCCGCGGCCGTGCACTCGAGGGGACGGATCGCGGTGGCGATTCACTGTTCGGTCTCTTACCTCAAGGCGGTGCAGGGGGATTTTCTCCTCGCCGAGGTTCAAGAGGTTTCCTGCGGTCCGAAGATCGCCGTCTACACCGTCCGCGTGACCGATTCCACAGGGGAGGTGGTTTCCCTCTTCGAAGGGATGGCCTACCGGAAGAAGGAGCGCTGGAATCCTTGAGGATGGTTTCCACCGGTGATTGAGGGGGGGAGATGGAACGAACGAGAAACATCCTCATTATGGCGTCGGAGATGCACTCCTATGCCAAGGCGGGAGGACTGGGGGACGTCGTGTCGTCCCTGTCCGCCGCGCTGAAGAAGTTGGGAAATGACGTCCGCGCGGCGATTCCCCGGTACGGCGTGATCGACGTCGATCGCCTCAATTCCCGGATATGCCTCCCGATCATGGGGGTATGGATGGGCGGCGTGCAGGAGTGGTGCTCGGTTTGGCAGACCGCCTCCGAGGCCGGCGTGCCTGTGTATCTGATCGAGTATCATGAATATTTCAAGCGTCCCGGGCTGTACCACGACGCATCGATGAGAGACTACGCGGACAACCCGATGCGTTTCGGGTTTTTCACCCGCGCCGCCCTGCAGCTCTGCCGGGAAATCGGCTTCAGGCCGGATGTCGTCCACGCCAACGACTGGCAGACCGCCCTGGCGCCCGCCTACCTGAAAATCTGGCATCATGCCGACCCCGTTCTGGGCAGCGCGGCGTCGGCACTCACCATCCATAACGCGGCATATCAGGGAAGCTACCCCGGCAGCCATTGCGGGTACCTGGGCCTGGAGCGCCGGCATTTCGCGGACGACGGGTTCGACGCGTCGGGCAGCATCAATTTTCTCCGGGCGGGCATCCGTTTCGCCGACGTCGTGACGGCGGTGAGCCCCTCGTTCGCCCGGGACATCACTGCGCCGCTCGGCGGTTTCGGCCTGTCAGCGGATCTCGCCCGGCGGGGCGACGATCTTGTGGGTATCCTCAACGGCATCGACGATTCCCTGTGGGACCCCGGGCGCGACCCCCTCCTTCCCGCCCGGTACGGTACGGGAAACCTGGAGGGGAAGCGGGCGTGCAAACGGCGCCTCCAGGAGGTGTTCGGCCTGTCGCAGGACGATAATATCGCCGTCATCGGTGCGATCGGACGGTTCGTGGAGCAGAAGGGCTTCCACCTCATCGCACAGGCGATCGAGGAGATCCTGCGGAACATGCACGTGCAGTTCGTGATTCTGGGATCCGGTGAAGAGGAACTCCAGCGGTATTTCTCGGAGCTCCCCGCCCGGTATGGCGGGCGGGCCGGCTCCTTCATCGGTTTCGACGACCGACGCGCGCACCTCATCGAGGCGGGGTGCGATTTTTTCCTGATGCCGTCGCTGTTTGAACCGTGCGGCCTCAACCAGATGTACTCCCAGCGGTACGGCACCCTTCCCATCGTCCACGCGACCGGGGGTCTCGACGACACGGTGGACAATTATGACGAGGCGACCGGCGAGGGGACGGGGTTCAAATTCCGGGAGCCGTCCCCCCTCGCCCTGTACTACACGGTGGGATGGGCCGTGAGCACCTACTACGACCGCCCCGATCACCTGCGCAGGATGATCGGCGCGGCCATGGCGCGGGACTTCTCCTGGAAAAGGAGCGCCGCGGACTATGAGACCGTCTACGACCGGGTCATTGCAAACCGGAAGAAATCCGGCGAAAAGGGCTGAAATTTCTCCTGCGATCCGAAATTTGTGCCTGCATCCCCTTGCCGTCGAGAAAACGTTCCGTTCCCGGGAGAGATGCACCGACGCACCACCCGGCGATGCCGTGGAGCACACGGTGAGGGAAGCGGGGTGGAGCCGCCCTGGAGGGAGGTCGCCGCCGACGGCCAGAGGGCCGCTTTTTACATCATGTTCGGGAAGGGAAAACGGTAACTTCAGGGTGTCGATGAACCGGCAGGGACGATCCGGACGACCACGTCGTCGTTCTCGATGTCGGCCACCGCCTCGCCCCCTTCGCGGAGGCGGCCGAAAAGGACCTCGTCCACGAAGAACCGCTTGATCTTGTCCTGAATCAGGCGGGCGATCTCCCGCGCGCCGAATTCGGGGGAGTAGCCTTTCCGGACGAGCCAGTCGTAACAGCTATCGGTTACGGTGAGCTGGGCGCTCTTCTCCGCGAGTTGGGCGGAGAACTCGGCGATGGCCTTCCGCACGATCTTCAGGACGACCGGGTCGGTGAGGCCCTGGAAGTTCACGACGCCGTCGAGGCGGTTCCTGAACTCGGGCGAGAAGGTCCTCTCCAGGGCCTTGTAGACGGCGTCCCGGTTGATGGGCTGTCCCTCAAAGCCGATCGTCTGCCGGCCGATCTCCCGGGTCCCGGCGTTCGAGGTCATCAGGAGGACAACGTTGCGGAAATCCGCCTTCTTGCCGTTGTTGTCCGTGAGTGTGGCGTAATCCATCACCTGCAGGAGCGTGTTGAAGATGTCTGTGTGGGCCTTCTCGATCTCGTCCAGAAGAAGGACCGCGTGGGGGTTCTTTCGGATCGCCTCGGTGAGGAGACCTCCCTCTTCATAGCCCACGTAGCCGGGGGGCGCCCCGACGAATTTGGCTACGGCGTGTTTTTCCTGATACTCGCTCATGTCGTAGCGCAGCAGCGGCACTCCCATGGTCGCAGCCAACTGCCGCGCCAGCTCCGTCTTTCCCACCCCCGTCGGCCCCACGAAAAGAAGCGAGGCGACCGGTTTGTTGGGTTCGCGGAAACCGGCGCGCGAGCGCTTGACCGCCTCGACGACCCGGGCCACGGCCTCGTCCTGCCCGAAGATCCGGGCCTTGATCTCCGTCTCCAGGTCCCTGAGCTTCTCAATCTCCGTGGAGGAGACGCTCTTCTCCGGGATCCGGGCGATCCGGGCGACCACGGCTTCGATCTCCCGCGTTCCTATCGCCACCCGGTCCAGGACGTTGTCCGCGCGGTTCATGGAGGCGAAGGCGCCGGCCTCGTCGATAACGTCGATCGCCTTGTCCGGCAGGCGGCGGTCGCTGATGTACCGGTCGGAAAGCGCGGCGGCGGCCCGGAGGCTCTCCTCCGCATAGCAGACCTGGTGGTAGTCTTCATACCGCTCCCTGATCCCCTGGAGAATCAGGAAGGTGTCGTCGACCGACGGCTCCGGGACCTCGACCTTCTGGAAGCGGCGGGAAAGGGCGCCGTCCTTTTCGAAGTACTTCCGGTATTCGTCGTAGGTCGTCGATCCGATGCAGCGGAGCTTCCCGGAAGCGAGGGCCGGCTTGAGGATGTTCCCGGCGTCCATCGACCCGCCGGAGACGGCCCCTGCGCCGACGATATTGTGGATCTCGTCGATGAAGAGGATGACCTTCTCCAGTTTCTGGAGCTCGGCGATGACCCTTTTGAGCCGCTCCTCGAAATCGCCGCGGAAGCGCGTCCCGGCGAGGATCGCCCCCATGTCCAGGGAGTGAATCTTGGCCCCGGCCAGCCGTTTGGGCACCCTGCCTTCGGCGATCCGCCGGGCGAGCCCTTCGGTGATTGCGGTCTTTCCCACGCCCGGCTCGCCAACGTGAACAGGATTGTTCTTGAAGCGGCGGCAGAGGACCTGGATCGTCCGTTCGAGGATATCCTCCCGGCCAATCAGGGGGTCCGTCTCCGCCAGCCTGGCCGGGGAGGTCAGCTCCGCCGTAAAGGCGCGGAGGAACTTGCTCTGATCGTCTTTGGTCTCCCGTACCGTTTCCCCCGTTCCCGGCTGCTGCCGCTGGCCCAACCCACCGCCGGGAAGGACCGGGACGCCGTGGGAGAGGTAGTTGAGCAGCGCCATTCGAGTGATCCCCTGTTTCTGGAGATAGAAAGCGGCGACAGACTCTTTCTCTTCGAGGATGGAGACGAGGACGTCCCCCAGTTCGAGGGTCTCCTTCTGGGCGGAAGAGGTATGCCAGGCGGCCCTCTCCAGCACGCTCTGAAATCCGAGGGACTGAATGGCCCGGGTCGCGGTTGCTATCATGTCGTTTCCGTCGAGATGCCTCTCGAGAACCTTTTTCAGAAGGGCCGGATCTCCGCCGGTATTGGCGATGATCTCCTTCCCCTCATCGAAAAAAAGACAGGCGTACAGGAGGTGTTCCGGAGTGATGAACTCATGCCGCCGGACGTTGGCCTCGGCGTAAGCGGCCATGATGATCCGGTTAAGGTTTTCGCTGATCTTCATGATTCCAACCCCCTAACCCCTCTGACGGCGGTCAGGCATCCTCCAGGGAACACTTCAGCGGGAATTCCTTCCGTGCGGCCAACTGCTGGACCAGGGCGATTTTTGTGGCCGCGATGTCATAGGTATAGACCCCGCAGGACCCTTTTCCTTTTTTGTGGACGTCGAGCATGATCTTCATCGCCTCCGCTGCCGGCTTGTGAAAAACGGAGATGAGGACCTCGATCACGAAGTCCATCGTCGTGTAATCGTCGTTGTGCAGGATCACCCGGTACATCTTCGGTTCCCGGATCTCCCGGTCCGTTTTCACGCCTACTTCCGACAGGATTTCCGGTTCAGGCGTCATGGACACCCCATTTCCGAATCCATTATTCCCAGGCGGCCGTTTTCGCCACAACCATAATATAACCAATCGGAGAGGGCGTGTCAATGAGAAGCGGTCCAGCGGGACGGCGCCACCCGTCCCGGGGAACCGCCCGGTTGACGGACTGCGCCGTCCGCTGTGTTTCCGCGCATGGTGAGGCCGGCGGCGCCGGAAAGGGGATGGTCCGTTCGTGTCAGGGTTGCGTGCGTTACCGGCGGTCCCGCAGCTTTTCGGCGACTGCCAGGACCGTGTTTGCGTAGACGTTGCTGTGGTTGTAGGCAAAGAGGATGCGGTGCTGATTCCTGCTGTCGGCATCCCTTTTCCAGCCGTGTTTTTGCAGATAATTGGCGATGCTGTGGAGGGCGTCCTGCTTGGTGAACAGGTCGATGCGGCCGTTCTGATCGGCGTCTACGCCGTAGGCAAAGATGTTGGAGGGCATGAATTGGCAAAGACCGATCGCCCCGTAGATCGACCCGCGGATGGTCATCAGATCCAGGCTGTCCCGGTCGGCCAGGCGGAGCAGGGCCTTGAGTTCGTTGTAGGCCCAGTCCGCCTTCTCCCGGCAGCGGCGGCGGGCATACTCCAGGTTGTCCGGGGTGATCAGGGAGCCGCCCAGGTAGGGGCGGATTGCCTCCAGATCGGGGTATAGGGCCATACTGGCGAGTCTGTTGAAGGCGATTCGGTTGCCAGTGTTTTCCCCGAGGTGGGTTTCGATAAGGAGGATCGAGACGACGATCTCCTTGGGAACCCCGTAGCGGGTTTGGATCTCCTCCAAGAGGGACATGTTTTCCCGGAGATACGAGCGTGCGCGGGCGACCATCCAGCTTGTGAGATATGTTCGATGGACTGCGTCCCTGAGCTTGACGGCGAGGGAGTCGGGCACGGGAGTCAGGCTCTGGATCAGGCTCCTGAGCTTTCCGGCCATCGCATCCGGCTCGAAACGGGCCTCTTGTCTGGTGAAAAGGGCTTCCACTGTCCGGCGGTCGAAACCGTCGGCCGTCAGGCGCTCGACGAGCGGGTTCCAGTCAGCGCCGGCAGGCCGGACCTGGAGGAGCATGAGGAAAAAAATAAGGCCGAAAAACCTAAGCAGGCTGCGGACGATGCGGGCGTGCTGCGGGTTGTCTCCTGTCGGGCCAGGATTCGCTCTGGGGTTCATTGCATCCTCTAAAATTCTGACGATTACCGCTGACTATACTCTTTCTCCCAACTCTTTCTCCCACGGGGAAGGGGAAGACGCCTCATCACTGGAGGCGCCCTCTGTTGGAGAGGCAGACTAACACAACCGTAACGGAAAATCCAGCGCCGGGCTGGCGACGAATTTTTTTAGAGATTTCACTAACATGATCCACACGGCTGTTCAAGGGTAATAACCATGACGCTCTCGCAAAAAGTAAATTTTCCCCCACCCTAACCCTCCACCCCGTCGAGGGGGAGGGGAATTCGGAC
>JAHJXP010000129.1 GCA_018827585.1 Pseudomonadota bacterium
CAAAAAAGAAACCCCGTCACATTGCACTTCTGTGTCGCGCGCCCTCGGCCCGCAGCGATTTCGTAAGCCGTAGCCGCCCCGCCGGGAAACGCCTTGGCTGTCAGGGGGATCGGCCTCAGACTCTCGCCAGCGGCATTCTTGCAAATCTCGCGCAGGGCTTGACTTGGTATGTTTCTGGCACTACTATTAGTGACAGAGACAAACTCATGCCCGCGGATCCTGAACTCGACCTTCGCGGCCGACTCGTGCGCAGCCTCGGAGCCTTGCGCGAGATGCTCCCCGGCTCCTTCGTCGAACGTTCCCGGAAGTGTGGCAAGCCGACCTGCCATTGCGCCGGCGGCGAGAAGTTGCATCCCCAGTTCCTCCTGTCCGTGCTGGTGGATGGCCAGCCCAGGACCTTCCATGTGCCCACGGAACGGGCCGAGGAGGTGCGCGCCAAAGTCGCCCAACGCAAACGCTTCGAGCAGGCCGCCGCCCAGATTGCTCACCTCAACCTGCGCCGCTTTCTTCGCCGGAAGGAGCGCCCGTAAGCGTTGCGTCGCCACCAGTTCGAAGCCTATCTCGACAAGGTTTTTGATTGGACCGCCCAGGTGGCGACCATGGCGGAAGGCCGGCAGAATCCGACTCATCCCTGGCCGAAGGTGTTCGATGCGGTCTTCCTGGCCTCGGCCTGTCAGTTTGGTCCGGTGCACCGGGTCGAGGCGGAGTGCAGAGACGGCGTGCTCCACAAACGGATCGGACCGCTGAGCGAGGACACGGTCGGCTACGCGCTTCAACGCCAGTCCCCCGAAGAGGTGCTGGATCTCGGTTGTTTGGTCGCCCGGCAACTGAAGCGCAACGGCGTGCTGCGCTCGGACTGGGCCCGCGGGCGCGTCGTAGCCGCCGTGGATGGAATCGAGATTTGCAGTTCGTATTGCCGGTGCTGCGAAGCTTGCCTGGAGAGAACCGTCGCCCGGAAGGTGGACGGCAAGTTGGAAGAGTGGACGCAGTACTACCACCGGCTCTCGGCCGTCACCGTGGTGAGCACGCCGTTTCCGATCTTCGTGGGAATCCGATTCCAGAAATCCGGCGAAACGGAAGTGGCCTGTTCGCTGGCCCTATTGCAGGAACTCGTGGCCAAGCTGGGCAAGCGTTTTGTCGACATCCTGGTCGCCGACGCGCTGTACTTACAGACCCCGTTTGTCCGGGCGTTGGAATCGCTGGGCCTGGAATGGGTGATCAATCTTAAGGACAACCAGCCGGACCTGGCGGCCGAAGCCGAACGGCTTACCAACCGCCCCGCCGATTATCGTGACGCCAACGCGCGAGAGGAACTCGAACTCTGGCATCTGCCGGAAGTGGACTGGCCCGTTGCCGATCGTCTCATTGGAGTCGTGAAAACGGGCCGGGTGCAGAACGCGAATCGCGTCGCCGTCCGGAAGCAGGATGACCGACCCATCCGAGAAAAACAGCCGGCCCCCATCGTCAGCACCAACTACTATGCCACCAATGTGGATCTGGGCGCGATTCCGCCTTTCTTCATCCATCAACTCGGTCGCAGCCGTTGGGTCATCGATGCGCGAGCCTTCCAAACCATCACCACGGACTGCCACCTGAAGCAGCCCTCTGTTCATCAAAGCGGCGCCCTGGTCGTGCTCACCATGATCCGGGTGCTGGCCTACACCCTGGCGATGGTCTTCTACTTCCGCCAGGTGCGCAGCCATGCGCGCACGACCCCGCCCAGCTTTTGCCAGATGGCGCGACAGTTCGGCTACGCGTTTCTCACGCTGCAGTTCGATTCCAGCTGAGATCCTTCCGCTGCTCTCCGCTCCCGCTGCTGTTCCCTTGCTGCCCTATATCCGGTGCCCGCCGCTGGCGCCGTGCCCCCCTATTCCCCGCGTCGGCTTCATCCACCCGCCGGGAGGGCCGGACCCCACGTCCTACAAGCGAAAACCGCTTTTGCAGGCCTTCTCACTGGCCCTCCAGCGCAAAACTCCATTCCGCCCTTGCGGTTATCGCACCACCATACCCCGCCTTGCGAAATCGCTGAACGGCCGCCCCAGCCGTTTGACCTCACCCCCGCGCTCCGATAAACTTAGTGTTCCGGACTTGATGCC
>JAHJXP010000130.1 GCA_018827585.1 Pseudomonadota bacterium
GGCCCATATTGCCCAGCAGCTCACCACCGTGGGCCTGGATTTGCATTTCAAATCCACCGTGGGAGACAATCTGGAAAGAATTAAATCCACGCTGCGAAACGCAATGAGTCGGTCGGATTTTATTATCACGACCGGCGGGATCGGACCGACCCTCGACGATTTGACACGGGAGGCCGTGGCGGAAGTGTTGGGAAGGCCGCTGGTCTTTCAGCAGGTCCTTTTCGATCAGATCAGCGATTTCTTCGCCCGTCTGGGGCGGACTGTAAGCCCCAACAACCGCAAGCAGGCCTACATTCCCGAAGGGGCGATCCCGATCGAAAATCCGGTCGGAACCGCGCCTGGATTCATTGCGGAACAAGACGGCAAGGCAATTATCACCGTTCCCGGCGTGCCCCATGAAATGCGCTATTTCATGGAACACAGCGTTCTTCCTTATTTGCGGAATAAATTGGGAATCCGGGAGGTGATTGTTTCCCGGGTCCTGAAGCTTTTCGGGATCGGCGAAAGTCTTGTGGATGAGCGGCTCAAGGACTTGATCGAACTGGGGACCAACCCCACGATCGGACTGCTGGCCCATACCCAGATCGGGGAGATCCACATTCGCTTGACGGCCAAAGCAACCGAGAGATCCCAGGCAGAGATTTTGAATGCCTCCCTGGAGGCGAAGATTCGCGAGCGCCTCCAGAAATTCATTTTCGGGGTCGATGGGGAGACCTATGAAGGGGTTTTGAGTTCTGATCTCCGGAAAGCGGGGCTGACTTTATCCGTGGCCGAAACGGCTTTCGGCAGTTCGATCATCCAGATGCTGAAATTGATGGAAGGGAGTGCAGACTTCTTTCGACTGGGCGTGACGATCGTCGGCCCTGAGATGGCTCACAAGCTGATATCCATGCCGACATCTCTCTGGAATGAAGAAAATAGTGTCAGTGCCGAGATGGCCAAAGTGTTGGCCGAGGGGGTTCGGCGGCTTGCCGGATCGGATCTCGGGCTGGGAATTACCGGTCAAGTCGGCAGAGGGAAGGACAGGGACCACCTAATCTATATCGCGCTAGCCGAGGCGGGCGGGACGCATTGCGTCGAGCAGCGCTGGCCTTCGGCCATGGGGTTCATCGAAAACCGCATGACCAAAATGGCCCTGGCCGAGGTCAGGAAGCGCCTTTTGCGGAATTAAACGGACTGTCCCTTGATTCTGCCTTCATTTTTTTGCGATTGGGAAGGGAAGATGGAGAAGAAGCGGATCGGGTTTGTCGGTCTCGGGTTGATGGGAAGCGGGATGGTCAGGAATCTCCTTTCGGCAGGCTTCCCGGTCATCGGATACGACATCGATGAGAGCAAGATGGATGCCCTCGTCGGCGAGGGTTTTCAGAAGGCCGACTCTCCGGAAGGCATCCCCTCACTGGCGGAGACGATCATTCTGTCGCTGCCGAATTCCCATGTGGTCAATGGTGTGATCGAGGGTTCTTTGAAGCTGTTCGAGACGGGGAGAAAAGGGCTGATCCTGATCGACACAACCACGGCCGATCCGGTTCTGTCCGAGGAGATGGCCGCCCGGTTGAAAGAAAGGGGGATTGAGATGCTCGATGCCGCCATCAGCGGAACGAGCAAAATGTGCGCCGAACGGAAGGTGACCCTCCTGGTGGGCGGCAGCGAAGAGGCATGCAAAGGGTGCGCCCCCGTTTTTTCGGCCCTGGGGAAACGAACCTTCTATATGGGGAAGAACGGCGCCGGAGCGGTGGCGAAATTGGTGGTCAATCTGGTGCTCGGGCTCAACCGCATGGTGCTGGCCGAGGGGCTCTGCCTGGCTAAGAAGGCGGGGATGGATCCTCACCGGACTTTGGCGGTGTTGAAGGAATCGGCGGCCTATTCCAGTGCCATGGACCAGAAGGGGTTGAAGATGGTTGAAAAGGAGTTCCTCCCCGCCGAAGGCAAATTGGCCTTCCATCTGAAGGATGTGCGACTGATGCTCGATCTGGGACACCGGGTGAACGCCCCGCTTCTTCTGAGTGCACTGCACGCCCAGGCGCTGAGGTCGGAGGTGGCCAAGGGAAGGGGTGAATGGGACAATGCCGATATCATCTCCTTTTACGAGGATCTGGCAAATGCTCAATCTTGACGGCTTTAGAAAAAATAGATAAGGATCCCTCGTCTGGGACGGCTGACACTTGGTCTCATGGATGTTTCCATCTCGCGGACGCGGCGGGACAAGTTTTTGATGGACTTGTGGGGCTTTAATTGAACCAATATCAGGACTTGAGAGGCGAAAATGGCTAAATACGTAAAATTAGATGAACTGTCGAAGTTGATTGTCGTTCCGCCCAAGACGGGGCACTTCAGCCAAGTCGTCACCGATACCGAATATGAGAAGGGATTGGCCATCAA
>JAHJXP010000131.1 GCA_018827585.1 Pseudomonadota bacterium
ATAGCGACCTCCGCATACGTCCAGGGTGATGCCGGTGATATAACTGGCCTCGTCGGACGCCAGGAAAACGACCGCGGCGGCGATCTCTTCCATGGTGCTGAGCCTTCGTAAAGGGATCTGGGCGAATACCCTCTCCTTCTCTTCCGGCCCCTTTTCATCCCAGAGGCCTTTTATCCTGTCGCCGGTCATGGTGACCGTGGGCGCAACCGCATTGACGCGGATCCCCAGCGGTCCGAAATCGTAGGCCAGTTGACGGGTCAGCCCCTCGACGCCTGCCTTGGCCGCCGTGTACTGAACGCCCGCCAGTGAGGCCCGCCAATGCCCGGCAAGCGCCGAGATGTTCACTATCGCCCCCCCGCCCTGCCTCTCCATCGCCGGAATCACCTGCTGGCAGCAGAGAAACGCCCCCTTCAGATTGACGTTCACCACCAGGTCCCAGTGCCGTTCCTCGATCTCGGCAAGCTTGTGCGGGGTATTGAGCGCGCCGCCGGCGTTGTTCACCAGCAGGTCTACCCGCCCCCAGGCGTCAAGGACCTTTTGTACGCCCTTTTCCACCTGGGATTTGTCCGTCACGTCCATCCTGATCCCGATGGCGTCCGCGCGGTTTTTCTCCTTGATTTCTTCAACGGCCGCTTCGATCGTTTTGTCATTGATATCGGTGATGGCGACCTTCGCCCCTTCCCGCGCACAGGCATGGGCTATGGCAAGCCCCATCCCCTGTCCCGATCCGGTCACAACAGCCACCCTGCCTTTGAGCCTCTCCATTCATACCTCCTTTGCAAAGGGACTGTCACCGAGGGAACGCTTCAGGGTCTCCAACTGCACGGCAGTAAGCGGCAAAAGCGGCCTTCTCGGAGCGCCCCCGCAGAACCCGCGGAGGTCCATCGCCGCCTTTACCCCGGCGACGCCGAACGCGCCGGACACCTCGTGATTCAAACCGATCAAAGACGCGTTGAGTTCCTGCGCTTCCTGCATCTTTTCCGACCGGAACAGCTCATAGAGCCTTGCGCAGGCATCGGGAAAAACATTCGCCAGGGAAAGCACGCCGCCGGTCCCTCCCAACTTCAGCAGCTCCAGAAAATAGTTCGCGGAACCGGCCAGGACGCACATCCTTCCCTTTGCCGCCTCGAGGTTCTGGCTGTAGGTCTCGCTCGAACTGTCCTTCAGGCCGATGACGTTCGGATGGTCCTTCACGAGATGGATCAGATCGGATTTGATGGTTACCCCCGCCGCGACGGAAGGATTGTTGTACAGCACGACCGGCAGCACGGAGGCGTCCGCCACGGCGGTGATGTAGCCCGCAAGCACCTCCGAGGTCATCTTTTTCGCAAAGAAATGGGGCATGAGCAGACTCACCATGTCGGCGCCCTCATCCGCGGCCCGAAGGGCCGTCTCGATGGTCTCCTTCGTGCTTTCGAAACCCACCCCCGCCATGACGAGCTTGTCTTTCGCCCGGTGTTTGACAACTGTCCTCAGCACCTCGAAACGTTCCGCGACGGTCAGGGACTTGTACTCTCCGTTCGTCCCCAGGACAAAATATCCCGTAAGCGACGTCCCGTTCATCTTCTCCACATTCCCGGCGAGACCGTCGAACAACACCCTGTCGTCCCTGAAGGGGGTGACCATCGGCGCCAGAACGCCGGACAATTCTCTTTTCTTTCCTGCCATGCAAGCCTCCTAATGATTCATAAACCGCACGAGTTCATCCACGGCGGCATCGATGAACGCATCGTCGTTGATGTGCAGATCGAGCTCGTCGTACTGTATGGAAGCTGAAAGGCGCGATCTGAGGGCACGGATAAACGCCTCGTTGCCCGCGGGGTCCCAGTGCGCGCGCCCTTCCCGGTCGGGATACGAAAAACCCCTCAGCGGGATGAACACGTGCGTCGGCCCCTTTGCCGCATTGAGCCGGTCCGCTACGAGAACCGCCGCCTTTTCAAGCTCTTCCACAGACAGCCTGACCAGCGTGAGCTGTGAATTATGCACGATATATTTCCTTTTGAGCATCTCCGGTGGAAGTGTTTCCACCGGCCCCAGAACCGCATAATTGATGCTTCCCGGCGCCACCACCTGCGGAACGCCAAGCGCCCCCGCGGAGAGAAGCCGGTAATCCCTGATCGAGGCATGAAGCCCGTTGACCACGGAATCTCCCAGTTCGTGGAGACCCAGATCCAGCACCCCTTTGAAAACCCCTTCCCGGATCATGTCCTCCATGGCTATCCCGCCGGTCCCGTTCTGATGAAACGCGACGGCGTCGTATCCCCTTTCAAAAAGGGATTTTTTGGCCCTCATCGCCCCCTGCGTGATGGTGCCGAGCATCGAAAGGGCCACGGGCGGGCGGGGCGAAGGCCCATAACCCCCGCCGGCCGCGTCCAGGACCATGCCGCAGACAGCCGCGGCTGCGTTGTCAAAAACCCGCCGGGTCACGAAATTGACGCCCTGGATGTCCGCCACGGAGTGCATCATGACGATGTCCTTCGTTCCCACAAACGGCCCGAAAGTCGCCCTCCCGGAGGCGACGGTGGAAACCATGAATTTCGGGACGCCGAACGGAAGCTCCCGCATCGCCGCGGTCCCGATATCTGTCCCCTGCGCCCCGCCTATGGAAATGACGCCCTGAAACCTGCCTTCCCCGTAGAGCTGCTTCGCCAGAACGCAGGCGCCCCTGAGCATCACGCCGATGCACCTCCCCTTGTCCCCGGAAGCGATCATCTCCTCGATCGAGGACCCGCCGGCCATCGCCACCTGATGGCGGTTGAAGTCGGTTTCCTGGCCGCTTTCCGAGAGGATGCCCGTGTCCATCAGCAGCACCCTGCATCCGAGAGACTCCATTTTCTTCTTGAGGTACAGGGCCTCCTCGGCCTTGGTATCGAACGTCGCGATCAACAGGACCGCGGGCATATAGATTTTTTCGGCAGTGCTCATGAAACGGCTCCTATGATCCTTCTCATTGCCCGCTACAATATGAAGACGGCTCTTACGTGTCAAGACAATATATCGAGAGCGCCAATCCTGATGTCTAACCGGTAAGTTTTTAACGCCGGATGCCCTCAAATACAAATCTACGCTGCAGTTACTCAGTCAAGATCATTGAATTCTGATCCAAACATGCCGAGACAAACCATGAAGAATTGCCGATGCTCTTTTGCTGAAAGAATCTGCTTGATGCAATCATGTGTGTAGTGTATTGTAGTTCAGGAGGTGAAAGACATGAGAACTGTTTTATCGGTAAGCTTGCCGGAAAAAGTGGCGGCGGAACTTGATGCCATTGCCAAAGCAACGGGCAGGAACAAGAGCGACATTGTTAAGGAATCCTTGGGATTGTTTCTGTGGGAAACGAAG
>JAHJXP010000132.1 GCA_018827585.1 Pseudomonadota bacterium
ACGCAGCATCCGGACTTTTTTCGAAGTCGTCAACATTGGCTGCTGATATCCCGCAAGGGGAGGAGGGGTGTGATGAGAGGGGTTCTGTTGCGCTGGCTGGTATTGACGGCCGCTGTTCTGGCGGCTTCCTGGCTCCTCGACGGCATCCGTGTGGATGGCCTGTTCCCGGCGCTGCTGGCGGCGGCCACGCTGGGAATTCTGAATGCATTTTTCCGCCCCTTACTCATCCTGATTACGCTGCCCATCAACATCCTCACCCTCGGTCTGTTCACCTTTCTTATCAATGCCCTGCTGTTGAAGATCGTCTCCGCCGTGATTTCCGGCTTTGCCGTCCGGGGTTTCTGGACCGCCGTTGCCGGCGCCCTGATCATCGGCGTGACAAGCTGGCTTCTCAACGCCTTCGTTGGCGGACGGGGGAAGGTGGAACGCACATCCTACATCGAGATGCAGAAGAAGGGGGATCGGTGGGAGTAAACGACCTGACCCCGGCCATGCGCCAGTATGCGGAGATAAAGGAGCGCTATCCGGACTGCATCCTCTTGTTCAGGATGGGAGACTTCTATGAGATGTTCTTCGAGGATGCCGTGAGGGCCTCCCGCGTCCTCGATATCACCCTGACCTCCCGGAACAAGAACAGCCGGGACGCCATCCCCCTCTGCGGATTCCCCTACCATGCAGCCTCCTCCTACATCGCGAAGCTTGTCGAGAAGGGATTCAAGGTGGCAGTTTGCGAGCAGATGGAGGATCCGAAACTGGCGAAAGGGGTGGTGAGGCGCGAGGTGGTGCGCGTGGTGACCCCCGGCCTTGTCCTCGACGCGGAAAATCTTCAGGCCAAAGAGAACAACTTCCTCGCGGCCCTGGTCGTCAGGGACGGCCGGTTCGGCCTTGCCTTCGTCGACATCTCCACCGGGGAATTCCGGGTGGACGAGACGGGCGACCGTGAAGTTTTCCGCGCGGAGACGGCCGGTCTCGAGATCCGCGAACTGATCATCCCCGAGGACCTCCGCGACGACGAACTGGTCCGCGGCCTTGCCGGTGATGAGGAGCGCTGCCTGATCAACCGTTTCCCGCGGGAGAGGTTCGAACTCGATGCCGCCCTCGGTCTTCTCCGGGATCATTTTCCCGAAAAGAGGCTTGACGAGATGGCCGTCGAGCGCCATCCCGCGATGGCCCTTGCCGCCGGCGCCGTTCTGGGCTACATGGCCGAGACCCAGAAAGGGCGCCTTGGCCACATCAACGACCTCATCTGGCATGAAAGCGGCGCCCGGCTGATTCTGGACGAGGTCGCCAAACGCAATCTCGAACTCTTCGCCACGATCGTCGAGGGGAAGAAGAGCGGGTCCCTCTTTCACGTCCTCGATCAGACGGTGACCTCCATGGGAGGGAGGAGGCTCCGCTGGTGGCTCAACTGCCCCCTCCGTGAGCCGGGTCGCATCCGGGAGAGACTGGCCGCCGTGGCCGAGATCCGCGAGGGGCACCTCCTGCGGGAATCGCTTCGCGGGCGGCTCCGCTTGGTTTACGACCTGGAGCGTCTCGGGAGCCGGATTGCCGTGGGGCTCGCCGGCGCCCGCGATCTTGCGGCCCTCGGGACTTCTCTTGGCGTGCTGCCGGAGATCCGCGCTCTCCTCGGCGAAAGCGAAGCGCCTCTCCTGAAAGCGATCCGGGAAGGAATCGACGAACTGCCGGATGTCAAGGATCTGATCGAAAGGTCGATCGTGGAAGACCCGCCGCCGACGATCCGCGAGGGGGGGGTCATCCGGGAGGGGGTCGACCCGGAGCTGGATCGCCTGATTTCGGTGCTGCTGGACGGCAGAAAGTGGATCGCCGCCCTGGAGGAGAAGGAACGCCGGCGGACGGGGATTCCCTCGCTGAAGGTGGGGTTCACCAGCGTCTTCGGGTATTACCTCGAGGTCACCAAGGCGAACGCCCGCCTGGTCCCGGCAGACTATATCCGGAAGCAGACCCTGGTCAATGCGGAGAGATACATCAATGAAGAGCTGAAGGGTTATGAGGAGACGGTCCTCCATGCCCAGGAGCGGCGCCAGGAGAGGGAATACGAGCTGTTCGTCGGGATCCGGGATACGATCGCCGGGGAGATCCGGCGGATCCAGGAGACGGCGTCGCATATCGCCGATCTCGACGCCCTCGCGTCGCTGGCGGAGGTTGCCGAGCGGTACAACTACTGCCGCCCCGTGGTCGATGCGGAGGATGTCATCGAGATTATCGACGGCCGCCATCCGGTCGTGGAGCGGATACCCGGCGGGGCGGGCTTTGTCCCGAACGATGTCGTCCTCGATCTGGAAAAAAACCGGTTTCTGATCATCACCGGTCCCAACATGGCGGGGAAATCGACCTACATCAGGCAGGTCGCCCTGATCGTCACCATGGCCCAGATGGGGAGTTTCGTTCCCGCAACAAGGGCGCGGATCGGCGTGGCGGACCGGATCTTCACCCGCGTCGGCGCTGCGGACAGCCTGGCCCGCGGACAGAGCACCTTCATGGTGGAGATGAACGAGGTGGCGGACATCCTCAGTCACGCCACGAAACGGAGCCTGATCATCCTGGACGAGGTGGGGCGGGGGACAAGCACCTTCGACGGTCTGAGCATCGCCTGGGCGACGGCGGAGTACATCCACGACGCCGCCCATCTGGGGTCGAGGACGCTGTTTGCCACCCATTATCATGAGCTGACGGAGCTGGCCGTGGCCAAGGAGGGGGTGCGAAACTACAACATCGCCGTCCGGGAATGGGGGGAGAAGATCATCTTCCTCAGGAAGATCATGGAGGGGGGGACGAACCGGAGCTACGGCATCCAGGTGGCGCGGATCGCCGGGGTCCCCGCCGAGGTCGTCGCGCGGGCGAAGGAGATCCTCCGCAACCTGGAGAAGGGGGAGCTCGACGAGGTCGGGATGCCGAAGATCGCCCGGGGCAGGAAGGCGCCCCGGCCCCATGCGAATCAGCTGAGCCTCTTTATGGATGAAAAAGATTCGGTTATCCGGGAAATCAGAGAGAGCGACCTGATGAATCTCACGCCCCTCGAAGCACTTCAGAGACTGAACTCCTGGAAGGAGAGGCTGGGGCGGGAGTGACGCTCAAACCTGTCGCTGTTTCAAGGGCTGTTCAAAAATGCCCAGATACAAGGCCCCCGAAATCCTGAGCCGTGAGGCGTACTTTACGGTACGTTGAACGGCGAAGGATGAGGGAAACGCAGTAGATGGGCGTTTTTCAACAGCCCGTCCTTATTTGATGCAGACCCGCCTAACCTGTTTGAAATCGGTGAAGCCCTGGATCGATTTATAGATGCCGTCCTGAAGGAGGGTCGTCATCCCCTCGGCCATGGCGGTGTTCCGCAGCACCTCGACCGTCTCCCGTTTCTGGATGAGGCGTTTGATGCTGTCCGTGGCGATGACCAGTTCGTGGATCCCCATCCTTCCCTTGTACCCGGTCTTGTCGCAGGCGTTGCACCCTTTCGGCCGGTAGAGCGTAAACTTGTCGTCGTAGGGGATGTTCAGTTTCAGGAATTCTTCCTCGCCGTAGCTCTCCACGATTTCACCGTATTCGTTTCGGTCCGGATGATAGGCCTCCTTGCATTTCTTGCAGAGGGTGCGGACGAGACGCTGGGCCAGGATGCCCAGGAGGGAGTCGGCGAAATTGAGCGGGTCGATTCCCATATCGAGCAGGCGGACGATGGTCTCCGGGGCGCTGTTGGTGTGCAGCGTGCTGAAGACGAGGTGACCCGTCAGCGACGCCTCAACGCCGGTCTTGGCCGTTTCGAAATCCCGCATCTCGCCCACCATGATCACGTCCGGGTCGGCCCGGAGGAAAGCGCGCATGGCGGCGGCAAAGTCGAAGCCGATCTTGGACTGGACCTGAACCTGACGCAGACCGTACTGGGTGATTTCCACCGGGTCCTCGGCCGTCCAGATCTTTTTGTCCGGCGTGTTGATCTCGCGGAGGGAGGCGTGCAGGGTGGTCGTCTTGCCGGATCCGGTAGGACCGACGACGAGGACCATGCCGTAGGGCTTCTCCAAGATGTTCTTGAGTTCCCGGAGATTGCGCTCCGACATCCCCATGGCCTCCAGGGGCATGGTTTCCCCCTTCGCCAGAAGCCTCATCACGACATCTTCCACCCCGCCCTGGGTCGGGATGGTGGCGACGCGCAGTTCCATCTCCTCGCCGCCCGGTTTCCTGAACTTGATCTTGCCGTCCTGGGGGAGGCGCCGGACCGTGATGTCCAGGTTCGACATGATTTTGATGCGCGAAACGACGGCCGCCCGGTAGCTGTAGGGGAGGGTCTGATAGAGGGCGCAGTCGCCGTCGATCCGGTAGCGGACCTCGACGTTTTTTTTCGCGACGTTGGGTTCGACGTGAATATCAGAGGCGCGTCGGGCGCTGGCGTCGAGCATGATCTTGTTGACGAGCTGCATGATCACGCTGTCGGACTCGGTGACGACCTCGTCATCCTCCTCCTCCTGGGATTCCTCGTCGGCCGCGCCAAGCTTGCCGAGGATATCGGTGAGGGTCGATTCGTCCTCGTGGGACTGGAAGAAGAGGTTGATGAACTTGATGATGTCCTCGGGGAAGGATACGTTGTAGCGGACGGACTTTGTCTTGAGGAGGTTTTCGATCATGTCCCGCTTGAGGATGTTGTTGGGATCGTCGACGATGACCTGGATAAAGCCGTCCTTTTTCTCCAGCGGGACCCAGAGTTCCCGGCGGAGGTATTCCCGCTTGAGGTTTTTGAGCAGGTCCCCGGGGATAAGGTACCTGTCGGAGAACGGGATGAATTTGCAGCGGAAGAACTCCTCGAAGGAGCGGCCGACGTCCTCCCGGGAGATCTTGAATTTCTTCATCAGGTAAGTCTCGATGTTTTCCTTGGCCTCGCGCGAACTCTCCCAGGCGCTGTCCAGCTCCTCCTCCTTGAGGAGGCCGCGGCTGAGCAGAAAGTCGAAACGGGTTTTCCGCCGCCGGGCATACCTTTCCTGGTTGGAGACGGCGATGCCCAGGACGTTGGCGATATCCTGCAGAAAGCCCTTTTCATCCTCGGTGAATTTGCCGGCATCTCCCTTTTTGTTGAGGATCTGGACGACCCCCATGATCGTCTTGTTATGCACGATCGGGGCGGCGAGGACTTGTCTGGTCCGGAAGCCGGTTTTCTTGTCCCAGCTGGAGTCGTGAAAGAGATCCCGGTCTATTATCCCGAGTTCAGCGACGTCGTAGACATCGGCGATGTTGACGACCTTCCCGGTTAAGGCGACAAAGCCGGCAATGCTCTTCTTATCGATCGGCACGCGGATCTCCTTGAGTTCCTTGCCGGCCAGGAACAGGGAGTAGATTTCGTTGCGCATCCGATCCAGAACATAGATCGTCAGGGAGTGGGCGCTGAAGAGGTTCAGTATCCCGTCTTTGAGATCGACGAGGATCTGCTTGATGTTCTGGGCAGCATGTATCCGGTTGGTGATGTCCAGCAGGGCCTTGCGCTGCCGAAGCAACTCTTCGAGACCGGTGACGTTCCCGTCTTTGACCTGATCCGCCATGGCTTACTCCAGTATTGACGACCTCGTAAAAAAAAGTCCGGATGCTGCTTTAAAGCTTCACGCCTTATCGTTGCAGGGTTAAGATGATCCATCCCGCCCTGAGCAGTCCGCACCTGAAACTAAATCAGAACTGAAAAAAATTCAATATGAAGTTTGCAAAGCCGCCCGCCTACCCTTCGGTGACAATCCGCGAGAAGTCGGCGATGCCGTGAAAAAGATCGGCAATCTCTTTCAGAAGCGAGAGACGGTTGAAGCGGAGGCGCTCTTCCTCCGCCATGACCAGAACGGCTTCAAAGAATGCATCCACTGGTTTGCGGAGACGGGCCATCTCGACCAGGGCCGCCAGGTAGTCGCCGCCGCTGATCTTGGCAAGAACGGTCTGGCGGATCTGCACAAAGGCCTCATGGAGCTCCGTCTCCTGTGGGCTCGCGAACAGGGAGGGGTCGACGGCGCCGTTTTCGAACCCCCGGATGATGTTGACGACCCGCTTGAAGGCGATCGCCAGCGGCTGGAAATCGGGATGGGTCTTGAAGGCAATCATGGCAAGGACCTTTTCCTCCGCCCGGACGAGATCTTCCGCGCCGGCGGCGACGACGGCGGCGACGACGTCGTAGGGATGCCCCTGGGAGAGGAGTTGATTTTCAAACCGGCCCCGGAAAAATTCCAGGACATCGGCCTTCACCTCGCCGGCGGGACGTTTCAGGAGCGGACCGAGGATGGCGATGCTTTCGTCGATCAGGGCGCCGAGAGGCAGTAAATAGCGTTTGTTGAGGATGATGTTGATGACGCCGAGGGCCTGGCGGCGCAGGGCGTAGGGATCGGCCGTCCCGGTCGGCGCCAGGCCGACACCGAAGAATCCCGTGATCGAGTCCAGCTTGTCGGCGATGCTGACGATGGCCCCCACGTCGGTTTCGGGGAGTCCGCCGCCCGCGGCCGTGGGAAGGCAGTGTTCATAAACGGCTTTGGCGACATGGGGATCTTCACCGGCCAAAAGCGCGTATTCACGGCCCATGATCCCCTGCAGCTCCGCGAATTCGCCGACCATCTGGGTGTCCAGATCGGCCTTGGCGAGTGTCGCAGCCCTCTCCACGAGCGGCGCGAGGGCCGGATCGATCCGGGCGACGATGACGGCGGCGAGTTTGCGGAAACGCAGGACCTTCTCGTACGACGTCCCCAGAAGGGTGTGAAAGGTCACCTTCCTGAGACCCTCGATGCGGTCCTCCAGGGGGATCTTCCGGTCCTCTTCGAAGAAAAACCTGGCATCGGCCAGACGGGCGCGGATGACCCTTTCGTTTCCCCGTCTCACGACTGCGGGGTCGCGGGCGACGGTGTTGCTGACGGCGATGAAGAAGGGGAGAAGGGCGCCGTTATTGTCCAGGACCGGAAAATACTTCTGATGGGAGATCATCGTGGTGATGAGGACTTCTCTGGGCAGTTTGAGATATTCGGGGTCGAAACTCCCGCAAACGATGGTCGGGTATTCCGTGAGGAAGGTGACCGTTTCGAGGAGCTCCTCGTGCGGGAGGATGCTGCCGCCCACGGACTGAGCCGCCTTCTTGGCTTCTTCGGCGATGATCCTTTTCCGCTGGGCGGGATCGACGATGACGAAATGTTCCCGTGTTTTTACCAGGTATTCCTTCCCGTTGGCTACGGGGAAGGACGCCGGACTCATGAAACGGTGGCCGCGGCTGGCGTTGCCGGTTTCGATCTCGGCAATCCGGAAGGGAACGATCCTGCCGTCGAAAAGGGCCAGAAGCCAGTGGATCGGCCTCGCGAAGCGGAACTCCAGATCAGACCATCTCATGGATTTGCGAAAGGCAATCCCGGCGATGACCCTTGGCAGCAGGAAGGGGAGAAGGCCCGCCGTCGCCTCGCCGGTGATTTTCTTCCGGGCGCAGACGTACTCCCCCTTATCCGTGGTTGCCGTTTCCAGTTCCGCGACGGCGATCCCCTGTCCCTTGGCGAAACCCAGTACGGCCCGGGAGGGGTTGCCCTGATCGTCGAAGGCGACACTTCTGGCCGGCCCCAGTTTTTCGATGACCTGATCTTCCTGCCTTTCGGCTACTCCATCAACGCAAAGGAAGAGCCGGCGGGGCGTACCCATCGTCCGGACCTCCCCGTGGCGGATGCGGTTTGCCGCAAGCTCCTTCCGGGTGATTTCCGCCATATCCGTGAGCGCCTTCGGCAAAAAGGCGGCTGGTATCTCCTCGGTTCCTATTTCCAGGAGCAGTTCCTTGCCCATCATAATTCTCCATAAAAAAACAGCTTTGACAATTTTGCAAAAAAGTCTGGAAACCCTATTTTCTGTCATTCCCGCCCCCGCTTTCGCGAGGGTAAACTCCGGCGGGAATCCAGTCTTTTCAAGATGTTTCATGGTACTGGATACCCGCTTTCGCGGGTATGACAACTTTTTACGAGTTCATCAGCTTTGCATGCCGGGTAACCCCCCCTGCCTCGCACTCAGCACTCAGCACTGTGTTTGAGCGGGTGACCCATGGCTTCCCTTTGCCTCAGATATCCCTCCGCGCTGAGACGGGCGAGGTTCCGGACGCGTCCGATATAGCTCGTCCGTTCGGCAACGCTGATCGCCCCCCGGGCGTTCAGAAGATTGAAGGTATGGGAACACTTGAGACAGTGATCGTAAGTGGGCAGCACCAGCCCCTTTTCCGCCATCCTGATTCCCTCCGCCTCGTACATGTCGAAAAGGTTCCTCAGCAGGGCGGTGTCGGCGCTCTCGAAATTGTAGACCGACCATTCCACCTCGCCCCGGTGGTGGACGTCCCCGTACTTGATCCCCTCGGTCCACTTGAGATCGTAGACATTATCGATCCCCTGGATATACATGGCGATCCGTTCGATGCCGTATGTCAGTTCCACGCTGATGGGATGAAGATCGAACCCGCCGACCTGCTGGAAGTAGGTGAACTGCGAGATTTCCATCCCGTCGAGCCACACCTCCCAGCCGAGTCCCCAGGCGCCGATCGTGGGCGATTCCCAGTCGTCCTCCACGAAACGAATGTCGTGTTCCAGGGGGTCGATCCCGAAGCTCTTGAGGGAGTCGAGATAGAGATCCTGGATGTTCAGCGGCGACGGCTTCAGGAGGACCTGATATTGATAGTAGTGCTGCAGGCGGTTGGGGTTTTCGCCGTAGCGCCCGTCCGTGGGCCGCCGGGACGGTTCCACATAGGCAACCCTCCAGGGTTCCGGTCCCAGGGCCCGCAGAAAGGTGGCCGGGTTGAAGGTCCCGGCGCCCACCTCGACGTCGTAGGGCTGCTGGATCACGCATCCCTGCGCGGCCCAGTACCGCTCGAGGGCGAAGATCAATTCCTGAAAGGTCACAACTCCTCCTGTCGATAAAAAAATTCCCCCTGCGGCGGCAAGGCCGAATCAGAGCAACAGCAAACCCGCAGCCGAGATGCCCGCCTTTTGTCTCAAGGAGCGTCGCGAGAAGACGTTGATTTGATTTCGCGACGCTTTTCGAGTTGCGCGTTCTTAACACGGCGGCCCGTTCGTGTCAATGCGAATCTGAAGCGCTTATATTCCCATACGCCTGATTTCATTAAGGACATGAACCGATTTGGGGTCCCGTCCGAGGAGATGCCGGATAAAATGGGCCAGGAGGCGCCGGCTCTCATCCGCGGACTGCTCCGACAGGTGCAGCCGGCCCAGCCGGTCGATCTCCATCTCGCGTCCCAAAAGCAGGGTCATGATCGTCCCGAGGGATACGGGTATGGCGTCCGGGCTCGCGGGACGGCAGGCGGCGCAGATCAATCCGCCGTCGGCGGTGAACCGGTACGAGGATTTCCCGCCGACGGGCGCTTTGCAGGCAAGGCAGTGGTCCAGCACCGGGTCGTATCCGGACAGCCGCAGGAGTCTGATCTCGAAGAAACGGAGGATCGCCTCCGTCACGGGACCGGCGTCGAGAAGCCGGAGAAAATCGTTCAGAAGCCCGAACAGGGGGGCGTTTTTCTTCTCTTCCGGCATGAACTGATCCGTCAGGTCGATCAGATAGGAGGCGATCAGGGTTTTCCCCAGATCGGCGCGGATTGCCGGAAAATGGGAGATCACGGTGCATGCCTCGATCAGGGCCAGGCTTTCCGGTCGCCGGCGGGAAAAAAGGATCTGCAGGCGGGAAAAGGGTTCGAGGGCGTTGGCGAACCGCTTGCGGCTGCGTCTGGCTCCCTTGGCGATTCCCCTGAGCTTTCCGAGCTCGGCGGTGCAGAAGGTCACGATCAGGTCGGATTCCCCGTAATCCATCAGGCGAAGGACGATCGCCTCCGCCCGCTGCGAGGTCTTTGCATTCACCATTTTTCCTCTCGCAATGGTTTTAAAAGTCGCGGTACCGGACCGTCCCGCCCACGATGGTCAGGATCGCTTTCCCCTTCATGGTCCAGCCGTGAAAGGGGGAGTTCCTGCCGCGGGAACGGAACAAGGCGCGATCGCAGATCCATTCCCGGTCGGGATCGATGACGGTGACGTCGGCATCGGCGCCGATGGCGAGGCCGCCCTTCGGGAGGCGGAGGACCCCGGCGGGATTGACGGTCATCTTTTCGATCAGGGACAAAAGAGTGAGGGCGCCGTCGGCGACGAGCCCAAGCGAGAGGGAGAGGGACGTTTCCAGCCCCGTCAGACCGCTTGCCGCATAGTCGAACTCGACCTCCTTATCGGTCCGGGCGTGGGGGGCGTGATCGCTGGCAATGACATCGAGGGTGCCGTCGGAGAGACCTTCGCGGACGGACGCTCTGTCTTCCCGGCTGCGCAGGGGCGGGTAGACCTTGAGGTTGGTATCGAAACCCCGGAGCGCCTCATCGGTCAGGGTAAAGTAATGGGGCGCCGTTTCGGCCGTCACCCGGATGCCTCTCGCCTTGGCCTCCCTGATCATACGGACCGACCCGGCGGTGCTTACGTGGGCGATATGCAAGGGCGCGGAAGTAAATTCGGCCAGGAGGAGATCCCTGGCGACCATGATCTCTTCGGCAACGCTCGGGATGGCGGAAAGCCCGAGTTCGGCGGCGACGAACCCTTCGTGCATCACGCCGCCGGCGGAGAGATTCTTGTCCTCGCAGTGCGCGATGATCGGCATGTCCAGGGAGGAGGCGTATTCAAGTGCCCGCCTCATCAGGGCGGCGTTCATGACCGGTTTGCCGTCATCGGAAAACCCGACGGCCCCGGCGTCCTTGAGGTCCAGGAATTCCGTCAGAAAGGTCCCTTCCGATTTCACGCTGATCGCCGCAATGGGGTAGACGTTTACGAGGCCGCATTCGGTCGTCTTGCGGCGGATAAATTCCGTGACGGACCGGTTGTCGTTGACGGGGTTCGTGTTGGGCATGCAGGCGATGGAGGTGAAACCGCCGGCAAGGGCCGCCTCGCTCCCGGAGGCGATCGTCTCTTTATACTCGAATCCCGGTTCCCGCAGATGGGTATGGATGTCGATGAGCCCCGGCACGACGATTTTTCCCCGCAGATCGAGGACCTCGATATCGGGCGCCGCCTTGTTCGCTTTATAGAGGTCCTTGCCCAATTTAACGATCTTTCCGTTTTTAATAAGCAGGTCCGCCACCTCGTCCCTGTTCAGGGAGGGATCGACCACCCTGCCGCCTTTAAGCAATAGAGTCATGTGTCGCCTCCTGTCAGTAGATAGAGAAGCGCCATCCGCACGGCCACGCCGTTGGTGACCTGATCGAGGATGATCGAACGGGGGCCGTCGGCGATATCCGGGGAGATCTCCACCCCTCGGTTGATCGGTCCCGGATGCATGACGAGGGCGTCAGGCTTTGCCAGCTCGATGTTCCGGCGGTTGAGAGAGAAGTACTGCGCATATTCGCGCAGGGAGGGGAAGATGCTCTGACGTTCCCTTTCGGTCTGGATCCGGAGCATCATGACGATGTCCGCATCCCGGATGGCCTCCTCGATCCGGGTATGGGCGATGACGCCCATCTTCTCGATGCCGCGGGGGATCATCGTCGCCGGACCCGCCACCGAGACCCGGGCGCCCATCTTGGTGAGACCCAGGATGTTGGACCGGGCGACGCGGCTGTGGGCGATATCGCCGATGATCGCCACCTGCAGCCCTTCGATCCGCCCTTTTTTGGACCGGATCGTCATCATGTCCAGAAGGGCCTGCGTGGGATGCTCGTGCGCCCCGTCGCCTGCATTGATGATTGATTGCCTGAGCAGGCCGGCCAGCAGGTGGGGGGCGCCGGCAGCGCTGTGGCGGATCACGATGATGTCCGGATTCATGGCCTCGAGGTTCTTGGCCGTGTCGATCAGGGTTTCTCCCTTGACGACGCTGCTGGTCGAGGCGGAGATGTTGATGGTGTCTGCGCTGAGGCGCTTGCCGGCGATCTCGAACGAGGTCCTGGTCCGGGTGCTCGGCTCGTAGAAGAGATTCACCACCGTCCTTCCGCGGAGGGTGGGGACCTTCTTGATCTCCCGCGTCGAGACCTCAAGGAAGGATTCCGCCGTGTCGAGAATCAGCCGGATCTCCTCCACGGAGAGTTCCCGGATGCCGAGGACGTCTTTCCTGTTCAATTTCATAAGCGAACCTCGCAGGCAAAGTATGCCGCCCCTTGGTGCGGGCTTTTCAGACGTTATCTCCGATGAGCACCTCGTCTGCGCCGTTCTTCTCCGTGAGATGGACGCTGACCGCCTCCCACAGGGAGGAAGGGAGATTCTTGCCGACGAAGTCCGCCCGGATGGGAAGCTCGCGGTGACCGCGATCGATGAGCACCGCAAGCTGGACGAGCTTCGGCCTGCCGAAGTCGATCAGGGCGTCCATGGCCGCGCGGATCGTCCGGCCGGTAAAAAGGACGTCGTCCACGAGGACCACTTTTCTGGCGTCCAAGGAGAAGGGAATGTCCGTCTTTCCCAGCATCTGTTTCCGTTGGGCGGTGCGGATGTCATCGCGGTAGAGGGTGATGTCCAGGATCCCCAGGGGAATTTCAAACCCTTCCATGGCGGATATCTTCTGCTGGAGACGCCGGGCGAGAAAAACCCCGCCGGTCTGGATGCCGACGAGAACCAGCTCTTCCACCCCCCTGTTCTTCTCCAAGATCTCGTAGGCGATCCTCGTCAGGGAGCGGTCGAGACCGTCGGCATCCATCACCACCTTCTTTTTTTCCATGGTCTATCCTTTACAACGTGTCATAGGTTGTGGGATTTGGTTTTTTGCCTGTTCTCCATCGCGGATGACCTTACGCCGCATCAAAAAAAAGCCTTCCCCCTAAGCGGAGAAGGCAGGCAGAGCGGATAGCAACGGACTAAGGTTGACAACAAAACTCCTCCTCTTCTGGACTGAATGAAAGCTCTTAAGCTACTACGTTCCTGCGATGTTTTATAATAAAAAAACAGGGACGGTGTCAAGACAAAAGATCTCCGGAAAAAAGCGTTTGAAATATGTTTGAATGGTGTTATAGGCTCATTTCGCGGGGGAGGCGATGGTCATGGCGGTTGGCGGCGAACCTCAGTCGTTTTTATTCTTGAGCGCGATTTTGGGGAGCAAGATCGTTGATTCTGAAGGCCATGCCGTCGGAAGGGTCCTTGATTTGGTAGGGAACATCCAGGAGAGTTACCCACCCGTGACCCATGTCCTTCTGCGACTGGAAAAGGCAAAAAGGGTCGTTCAGTTGTCCTGGCGGAAGGTCGAGCTGAGCAATGGAACGCTTATTGCCCATGCCCTGCAGCAGGAAGATTTCCGCGAGCCGGCGCTCACCGCCGGCGAGCTTTTCCTTAAGGATGCCCTCTTGGATAAGCAGGTGGTGGATACGGACGGGGCCAAGATCCGGCGTGTCAACGATCTGCAGTTCCTCAAAGCGCACAAGGCCCTCTATCTGGTCCACGTGGATGTGGGCTTTCACGGACTGCTCCGGCGCGTGGGATTGCAGCGTCCCGCGGGGTTTCTCTTCCGGAAGCTATTCGATTACAACATGACGGATCAGCTCATCTCCTGGAAGTTCGTTCAGCCGCTCTCCTCGCCCGATCTGCTGAGGCTGACGATTGCCCACAAGCGCCTGGCCCATCTCCACCCTGCCGATCTGGCGGACATCATAGAGGAGCTGGATATCCATCAGCGCTCGGCGGTTTTCAGGTCTCTCGACGTGGAAATGGCCGCCGAGACCCTGGAGGAGACCGACCCGAAGATCCAGGTCAGCCTGATCCAGGACCTCGACATGGCCAATGCCTCCGACATCATCGAAGAGATGTCCTTGAGCGAGGCGGCGGATCTCCTGGGCGATCTGCCCAGGGACAAGGCAGAAGGCATCTTGCGGGAGATGGAGCAGGCGATTGCCGATGACATGAAGGAGCTTCTGAGCCATCCTGAAGAAAAGGCCGGCGGCCTGATGACCACCTCCTTCCTTCGCTTTGCTCCCGCGGTGAGGGTAGGTGAGGCGCTGGAGACGATCCGTAGCGAGGCCGAAGACATGGATCTGATCTATTACCTCTACGTGGTGGACAGCGAGGAGCATATCCTCGGGGTGCTGAGCCTCCGCGATCTGCTCATCGCAAAACCGGAAACCTCACTGTCGGACATTATGGACACGCGGGTGATCTCGGTGGGCATCGAGGAGAAAAAGGACCAGATCGCCGATGATTTTGCCAAGTACGGGATAATGGCCATTCCGGTCGTCGATGGCGACGAGCGTTTGAAAGGGGTCATCCTCTTCAAGAATCTTCTCGAAGTGGTGGCGCCGAAGCTGGGGAGGTAGAACCATGACCGATGACGAAGGCGGCGGTGCTCTATGGCGGATAACCATTCCGGAGTCTCCCGCGGGCTTTGGCAGACCCTGTCCGGCAAGAAACACTGGAAGAGGTTAGGCCTTTTTTTCGCGCTGATCGGGCCGGGGATCATCACTTCAAATGTAGACAACGACGCGGGCGGCATCACGACCTATTCGCTGGCGGGCGCCGAGTACGGTCTTGCGCTGCTGTGGACGCTCATCCCGATCACCGGGGTGCTGATCATCATCCAGGAGATGTGCGCCCGGATGGGCGTGGTCTCGGGCAAGGGCCTCTCCGATCTGATCCGCGAACGGTTTGGGGTGCGGATCACCTTCTACCTGATGATCGTCCTTTTTCTGGCCAATCTGGGGAACGCCATTTCCAATTTTGCCGGCGTCGCGGCGAGCCTGGAGATCTTCGGCGTCAGCAGGTACGCCTCCGTGCCTTTCAGCGCCGCTTTCGTCTGGTGGCTGGTGGTCAAAGGGAATTACAAGTCTGTGGAGAAGGTGTTTCTTTACGCCTGCGTCTTCTATCTCTCCTACATCGTCTCCGGCTTCATGGGCAAGCCGGATTGGGGTGCGATCGGGGCCTCCTTCCTGAGGCCGGAGATCAGGATGGAGGCGGGTTTTCTGACGATGGCCGTGGGCCTGATCGGGACGACCATCGCCCCCTGGATGCAGTTCTACCTGCAGTCATCCGTGGTCGACAAGGGGCTCAAGGCGGAGAATTATCAGTACATCCGAATGGATGTGATACTCGGGTCGGTGATGGTCAGTGTGGTGGCCTTTTTCATCATCATGCTCTGTGCGATCACGCTCTTCCAGAACGGCGTCAAGATCGAGAGCGCCAAGGACGCCGCCCAGGCGCTGGCGCCGCTCGCAGGCGAATACTGCGCCTGGCTTTTTGCCTTCGGGCTCCTTAACGCCTCGCTCTTTGCCGCCTCCATCCTCCCTATTTCGACCGCCTATACCATCTGCGAGGCTTTCGGATGGGAGTCCAGCCTGAACCGTAAATTCCTGGAGGCCCCCCAGTTCTACGGCCTCTACTCCCTGATGATCTTCCTGAGCGCCGGGATCATCCTCCTGCCCGACATGCCGCTCATCGGGATCATGTTCTACTCGCAGGTCATCAACGGGGCGATTCTCCCCGTCATTCTCATCTTCATGCTTGTTTTGGTCAATGACCGGCGGATCATGGGGAAATACGTAAACGGCCGCCTGATGAACTGCGTTTCATGGCTGACGGTGGCGGTCCTCAGCGTCCTGTCGCTCGCCCTGATCGTTGTTTCCCTCTTCTGAGGCCAAAGAAATCCTCAGGAGGGCGGCGGGGCCGTTTCCCGCCTGATGTCCTGAATCAAGGCTTAAAATCGCAAAAAGGGGACGGCTTCGTAAAAAGGCCGCAGGCAAGGCGCGCGAATCCTGAGGAATGAGGCGTACTGTTGCGTACGCCGCAATGACGAAGGATGAAGTGCAACGCAGCATCCGGACTTTTTACGAAGCCGTCAATTTTTAACGCAGAATGTTGCCCATGCGGCTCCAGCGGACCCCGTATTCCTCCTGGTTCCATGACCAGTAGATGATGAGAGCCTTTCCCAGGATGTCCTTCTCGCTGACGAATCCCCAGAACCGGCCGTCGTAACTCTCGTCCCGGTTGTCGCCCAGAACGAAGAAGGCGCCTTCCGGCACCTTGGCCGGTCCGAAATTGTCGCGGGGCTGAACACCGCCGGGGATGATGAGATTGTCCACGTGCACCCCATGCTTGTCGTTGTACGGGAGGCCGTTGATGAAGATCTTCTTGTTGCGGATTTCGATCGTGTCCCCGGGCAGGCCGATGAGGCGCTTGATGAAATCCTTCGAACGGTCTTCCGGGTAGATGAAGACCATGATATCCCCCCTCTCCGGGGCGCCGACGGGGATGAGGGTGGTGCGGACGAAGGGGATTTTGATCCCGTAGTTGAACTTGCTCACCAGGATATGATCGCCGACCAGCAGCGTCGGTTTCATGGAGCCGGACGGGATCTTGTAGGCCTGGATCACGAAGGTCCGGACGAAAAGGGCGATCACGATGGCCAGGATGATCGCTTCGCTGTATTCCCGTAGTTTGGATTTTTGTCTTCCCATTTAGTGTTTCCTTAAGAGGGACGGACTCATAAATATTCTCTAAAGCCTCAAATGCGTCAAGAATAGACGCCCGCCAGGGTTATGATTATCATGATCAGGGCGAACAACCCCTTCACGATGGTCCCCGCCGCCCGGCCAAGGACAGCTCCCCAGGCAGCCCGCAGCGAGGGCTTAAGCCGGCGCCGCTGGAGAAGTTCCAGCACCGTCATGCCGAGGAAGCCTCCCAGAAGAGCCCCGGCGATTATCCCCAACCCAAGCAGAAAAGGGGCCAGGAGAGAGGCCCCGATCAGGCCGCCGACAAGAAATCCCCAGAATCCCCGCCGGGAAGCGCCGAACTTTGCCGCACCCGCCATCCCCACGGCAAAATCCGCTATCTCCGCGAGCACCGAGAGTATCAGCAGGGTGAGAAGAACCTTGAACCCTATTTTCTCGAACCCCGTAACGGCGGCATAGACGAACGCATCGAGGAGGATGATGACGGTTCCCGGAAAGCCGAAGAGGACGGAGAAGGCGCCGAAAAAAAGCACCAGGATGAAGACGGTCAATCCTCCGATCTCCAGGGGCGACAAATTATCTCTTCCTCTTCAGCCCGGTCGGTTTGATCCTTTCAAATAGAAGCACGATCGGGCTCGCAATGAAAACGGTGGAATAGACGCCGGCGATCGTCCCCACCAGGAGCGTGAAGGTGAAATCATGGATGACCGCCCCGCCTAAAAAGAACAGGACCAGCAGGACGATCAGCACCATCAACGATGTCAGAATCGTCCTGCTGAGGGTCTGGTTCACACTCGTGTTGATGATGTCCATGAGCGGCATCTTGATATTCTTTCTTGAATTCTCCCTGATCCGGTCGAAGACGACTATGGTGTCGTTGATCGAAAATCCGATGATCGTCAGCATCGCCGCCACGATGTTCAGGTCGAACTCCTTGTCGAAGAGCGAGAGAAAGGTGATCGTGATCAGGATGTCGTGGATCAGGGCGACGATGCCGCCCAGGGCGTAGCGGAACTCGAAACGCACCCCCACATAGATCAGGATCCCGAGCCAGGAGAAAATGATGGCCAGCAGCGCCTTGCGCGTTAGATCCCGTCCGACTTTCGGTCCGACCACTTCGACCCGCCTGACCTCATAGGCGCCCTTGCCGAAAGCGGCCAGAAGGGCGTCATCGACGCGGGAGGTCAGACCTTTGGGATCGGCGCCGGACTCGGCGGTGCGGACGATGACCTCCTTGGGTCCGAAATCCTGGATGATGCTTCCCTCGAAGCCGATCGCCCGGAAAGCGGTCCGGATCTTGTCCGTCGGCGTCTCCTTCTGGAATTTGATTTGAATCAGGGTTCCGCCCGCGAAATCTATGCCGTAGTTGGGCCCTCCGTGCCAGATAAGGGAGGCGATGCCGATGATGATTACGGCGATCGACAGGATGACGGCGGGCTTCATCATCCCGACGAAATTGATCCGGGTTTCCGATTTTATGATTTCCATTGAATTCTCCTAAATGCTTATCTTCTCGATCCTGCGATTCCAGATGAGGTGATCGAAAACGATCCGCGTGACGAAGATGGCGGTGAACATGCTCACCACGATGCCGATGGTCAGCGTCACGGCGAACCCCTTTACCGGTCCGGTGCCGAAACCGAAGAGGAACAGCGCCGCCACCAGGGTGGTCACGTTGGAATCGAAAATGGTCAGGAAGGCCTTGGTATAGCCGGCTTCGATCGCCGCCCGCAGCGTTTTCCCAAGGTGAAGTTCCTCCCTGATCCTTTCGTTGATCAGGACGTTGGCGTCCACGGCCATCGCGATGGTAAGCGCTATGCCGGCAATGCCGGGAAGGGTCAGGGTCGCCTTGAAGGCCGCCATGACGCCGAGAAGGAGCAGCATGTTCATGACCAGGGCCATATCGGCGATGAAGCCGGTGAGCCGGTAGTAGACGATCATGAAAATCAGGATCAGAATGCCGGCGATGATGCTCGCCCAGGTCCCCAGGTCGATCGAATCCTGGCCGAGGGAAGGTCCGACCGTTCGTTCCTCGAGGATGGTCACCGGCGCCGGCAGGGATCCGGCCCTGAGCACGATGGCCAGATCTGTCGCCTCCTCCATCGTGAAAGAGCCCGTGATCTGGGCCTGACCGCCGGAGATCCTTTCCTGGATCACCGGCGCGGAGTGGACCACTCCGTCCAGGACGATGGCCAGGCGTTTCTTGACGTTCTCCCCGGTGATCCGTTCGAAGTCTCTCGCCCCCTGGGTGTTGAACTTGAGCGAGACATGCGGCTCGCCGAAGCGGTCGCCGATCTGGACCTTGGCGCCCTCCAGGGCGTCGCCGGTCAGGAGCGTCCTGCTTTTGAGAAGCAGAGGGATCTCCGTGCGCCGTCCTGAATTCCGGTCCATCCGGGATTCGTAGGCGATCGCGCTTCCTTCGGGGACATTACCCTTGAGGGCTTCCTCGAGGCTGTGCTCCTCGTCGACGAGCTTGAATTCCAGTAGGGCCGTCCGGCCGATGAGGCTTTTCGCCCGGGCCGTGTCCTTGATCCCGGGAAGCTGGACGATGATCCGGTCAGTCCCCTGCGGGATGATTTCGGGTTCGGTGATCCCGAACTGGTCGACCCGGTTGCGGATCGTTTCCAGGCTCTGTTCAACGGCCATTTTCCCGATTTCCGCGGCGCGTTTGTCCCTGATCCTGAGGGAAACCAGACCTCGGCCCTCCGCCATTTCCGATGCGGCGACTTCAAGGTCGGGGTACTGGTTCTTGAGGATTCGCTCGAAGGCGTCCCGCGAAGCGGCATCCGGGAATTCAAGGCGTATATTTTTGTCTTTGGTCTGTTCGTGGAGCTTGAAGCGGACCCGGTTGTCCATCAGGGTCTCCTTCAGGTCGCCCATCGTGCGCTCCAGTGTGCTTTCCACCGCCTTGGCGGTCTGAACCTCCAGGACAAGATGCATCCCCCCCTGCAGATCGAGTCCGAGGCGGATCTTGTCCGCCGGGAGGTATTTTTTCCACGAATCGGGAAGATCGGCAGTCAGGGTAGGCGCCAGATAGACGAGCGCGGCCAGGCAGAGGACGGTCGTGACGACGGCCCTGATTTTGATGCTTTTAAGCATGGTTTACCCCTTTCACGCTCACTCCTTGGGCGCCTTCTGCAGGACGGCGCCGATAAAGTTTCTGGCGACCTTTATCTTCACCTTGTCGGCGATCTCGACGGTCACGACCGTGTCAGTAAGCGCGACGACCTTTCCCTGAATCCCCCCGGAAGTCATCACCAGATCGCCATGGGCGAGATTGGCAATCATGTTTTTGATATCCTTCTGTTTTTTCTGCTGAGGCCGGATCAGGAGAAAGTAAAAGATGCCGAAAAGAACGGCCATCATGATGATAAAACTGAAATCACCGCCGCCGGCGGCGCCGCCGCCTCCGCCTCCCGGAGCACCCAATGCATAAGCCAAATTCGTCACGGTAAAGCCCTCCCTCATAAAATATTATTTCTACATCTTACATTCTTGCCGGAGCCGCTCACTGCGTGTTGCTTTCCCCGGCATCTTTCCGCTCTTTGTGAAAACGGTCCCGGAAATCCCGGTACCGGTCCTCCCGGATCGCTTCGCGTATCCGCTCCATGAGACGCAGATAATACCGGAGGTTGTGGATCGTATTCAAAACCAGGGCCAGGATCTCTCCGGAGACGTACAGGTGCCGCAGATAGGCCCGTGAGTAATTACGACAGGTATAGCAATCACAATCAGGGTCAACAGGTTGCTCCATCTTAGAGTAGATAGCATTTCGAATGTTCACCCGCCCCAGGTTGGTGAAAAAGGCGCCATTTCGAGCCACGCGGGTAGGCAAGGCGCAATCAAAGATATCAACCCCGCGACTTATCCCTTCGATAATAT
>JAHJXP010000133.1 GCA_018827585.1 Pseudomonadota bacterium
CGTACTTTGGCGTACGCCGCAATGGTTGTGAGGCTTTAGCCGAATCAAACCCGGAGATTCCTCGCTTCGCTCGGAACAAGCTCCGGATGAAGCGCAACGCTGCATCCGGACTTTTTACGAAGCCGTCAACGAATAACCGGCATGGATTTCGCAGCAAAGGCGTGACGGGGGCCGGGGAACCGGGGTCGTCGTGCATGATATTGGGATTTGATTATGGACAGGTCGATTCCCGACAAGTCCTACTTCCGGATCGGCGAAGTCAGCCGGTTGCTGGATGTCCAGCCTTACGTGATCCGCTACTGGGAATCAGAATTCAAAACGGTCAGACCGATCCGCACCCGCTCCGATCAGAGGCTCTACCGGCGGAGGGATGTCGAGGAGCTGCTGAATATTAAAAAACTCCTCTACGAGGAGAAATTTACCATCAATGGGGCCAGAAAACGGCTCCAGAAGATGAGGGCCGAGGGCGGGGACGCCGGCGACAGGCGGGAGGAGCTCCTTACGGAAATAGAGGAGGGCCTGCGGAAGATCAGGGAAATCGTCAGTTGATCCTGTCCGATTCGCGGGCGAACCCGGCAGGAAAAGAACAGCGCCCCATTACCCGAGGAAAGGGTAGGGGCGCTGTATTTTTTGCATCCCGAGAGAGCAGGGGGACGCCTTTTAAAATTATTTCTTGTTTGCCCGCTTGGAGGCCTTCAGCGGATTGATTTTCTGCGCCGTTTCTTTGACTTCCAGCTTCATATTGGAGGCCGTCGGGCATTTCGCGGCCCGCCATTTTCCGGCCGGATCTGGATACACCCGGCAAAACCTGCCCGTTTCACAAACGATAACCTTGTTGCATCCTTCACACTTGTCGATGATTTCGTGACAGCTGCCGCCGTTGAAACCGCATCCCTTTTTCATCATGAAACCGCACTCGACGCCGCTTTTGATGGTTTGACAAATCATGTTCATCTCCTTTTCCCGATTGATCAGTCCTTACTCTAAAAAAACCGACCCGCTTCCAAAACCAAAATCGTGGCCAAGTCGGGTCGGTTGATCCCTTATTGGGGGCGAGCCTTGCTATCAAAAAATAGAATGTCTGTCAAGAAAAATTACGCAAAAATTATGCAAGGGGCCGATTGTAAAATAACGTAATAAATACAAGTGAATATACTGTCAGGGATGGTTGAATGTCCAAAAAATGGCTGCGGCTGAGCCGCTTTGCGGCGGCCCGGGTCCCGTTCCCCTATCCTATCTGGTCGAAATCGTGAAAAAATTAATGTTAGATCAATGGATTGACTTCACCGGCCATTCATGTTAGGCAACGCCTTCAATGCTTGAGTTTACCGGCAACAGCGGCGGTGGGGCGTGCTTGATGAAGAGATCGGTTCTGCTGAACATCTTCATACGATCACTGACCATTCAGGCTTCCTTCAACTTCTGGAGGATGCAGAACCTTGGTTTTGCCTTTGCCATGCTGCCGCTCATCCGTTCAAGGGAGGGGGATCAGCGCCGGATAGCGGCGCCGCTGGCCAGGCATCTGCAGATGTTCAACACCCATCCCTATCTCGCTGCCCCGGTCATCGGCGCCGTGGCGAAGCTCGAGGAAGAGGGCAAGGGGGAGGAGGCGGATCACCTGACGAAGGCCCTCATGGGGCCGTATGCGGCGATCGGGGACTCCTTCTTCTGGGGGGCGCTGCGGACGTTTTCTGCCGCCGGCGCCGTGATCCTGGCTTTCCAGGGGCATCTTGCAGCGCCGCTGGTGTATCTTCTCCTGTACAATCCTGCACACCTCTGGATCAGGGGGAAGGGGTTTTGGGAAGGGTACCGTCGGGGAAAAGAGGGGATCGATTTCATCAAGGGTCAGGACCTGCCTGGCGTAGGGGGAAGAATCAGGGTCCTGTCGTTGATCATGGTCGGCATCCTGGCGGCGACGGCCGCGGACATGGCCTGGCGTTCCTTGACTTTCCAGGCCGAAATTCCGGTGAAGGCGGCTGTGCTTTCTTTGATTATCCTCTGCTTGCTGGGGGTCCGCAGGGGAATCTCGCCGGTCAGGATCCTCTACGGAACTGTCCTCTTGTGCATGGCGCTGTCCATCTGATATGATAGAAATAAGGACATTTGAGATCACGAACCGGCTGGGAATTCATGCCCGGGTAGCCGTGAAGCTGGTCGAAACGGCCTCGCGCTTCCAGTCGGAGATCTTCCTGGAGAAGGACGGGGTCGAGGTCAACGGGCGGAGCATCCTGGGCATCCTCACCCTGTTTTGCCCCCGGGGCAGCTGGTTGACGATCCGCGCCGAGGGCGCGGATGCGGGTGAGGCGATGGAGGCGTTCGCCAGGCTGATCGCGGAGAAATTCGGCGAGGGGTGACGGGGCGGCGGTCGCGGCCGTTGACCGATCTGCGGGGATTAAAAACGTTCATGGACGAGGATAATCAAAAAGAAACCATTGTGATGAGGGGGGTGGGGGTCTCGCCCGGCGTAGTCATTGGCAAGGCCTATCTCTTCGATCGTCTGGACACCCAGGTTCCCCTTTACAAGCTCAGCGCCCCATCCCTGATCGCCGAGGAGATCCGGCGTTTCCGGAGTGCCCTTCGGGAGTCGGAAAAACAGCTCCGCGAGCTGACGAAGCGGCTCGGCGATCTGGGCGGGGGGATGGAGCCGCTCTACATCATCGACGTCCATATCATGATTCTGCGGGACCGGAAATTCATCGACCGCACCATCCAGAATATCCAGGAGAAAAGCGTCAATGCCGAATGGGCCGTCCGGATGACCATCGACAAATACCGGGAGATCTTCGACAGGATGGAGGACGATTATCTCCGCGGGCGCATCAGCGACATCCAGTACGCGGGGCAGCGGATCATCGAGAATCTCAGCGAAAAAGACCGGGCGGTCATGGAGACTGGGGAAGGGTTCGTCATCATCGCCACCGACCTGTCGCCCGCCAGCACCGCGCAGATGAAGATCGACCGAGTGCTCGGGTTCGCCACGGACATGGGCGGGAAGACCTCCCATACCGCGATTGTGGCCCGGTCGCTCGAGATACCCGCCGTGCTGGGCCTGGAGAATATCACCCGGTGCGTCCAGACCAACGATGACATCATCATCGATGGGTCCGCCGGGGTTGTGATAGTCCGTCCCCATCCGGAGGTCAGCAAGCGCTACGAAGAAAAGAAGCGGCTGTACGAAAAGGCCCGGGACGATCTGCTGGATCATGCCAAACTCCCCGCCGTGACGAAGGACGGCTACCGTGTCGAGATCGGCGGCAATATAGAATTCGTCGAAGAGATCCCCTCCGCAATCGCCCACGGCGCGGACGGGATCGGACTTTACCGGACGGAGTTCATCTACATCAACCGGAAGCAGCTCCCCGACGAGGAGGATCATCTTGCCAATTACCGTTCCGTGGTCGGCGTGACCGGCCTTTCCTGGGCGACCATCCGCACCTTCGATCTGGGAGGCGACAAGTTTTTCCCCGGCGCCAAACCCTCCCGCGAATTGAACCCGCAGTTAGGATTGCGCGCCATCCGGTTCTGCCTGAAGGAGGTGGAACTCTTCAAGGTCCAGCTCCGGGCGATCCTCCGCGCAAGCGCCCGGGGTAAGCTCCGGATCATGTTCCCGATGATTTCCAGCATCGAGGAGATCCGCGAGGCCAAGCGGATCTTTTACGAGGTGAAAAACGGGCTGCTCAAAACAGGGACGCCGGTCGGGAACGATATCGAAATCGGGGTGATGATCGAGGTCCCCTCGGCGGTGATCATTGCCGAGGAATTGGCCAAGGAGGCCGATTTTTTCAGCATCGGAACGAACGACCTCATCCAGTATGTCCTGGCGATCGACCGCATCAACGAAAGGGTCACATACCTTTACGAGCCCCTCCATCCGGCCGTCCTGAGCCTGATTAAGCAGGTCGTGGATGTCGGGCACAGGGCCGGCATCCGGGTGGCAATGTGCGGGGAGATGGCGGGCGATCCGACCTATGCCATGATCCTGCTGGGACTGGAACTCGACGAGCTGAGCATGAATCCGCTGGCCATCCCCCGGATGAAAAAGATCGTCCGGGGGGCCACATTGAAGGAGTCGAAGGCCCTCCTGAAAAAGGTGATGAGACTTCACTCCTCTTCGGAAATCCGGGCGCTTGTCGAGGAGACCATGCGGAAACGCTTCCCGGATGAATTTCAGATCAACGGTTGATGATAAAATCGGTTAGAGGTCGGGGAAAAGTTGTTATGGGCGATGGGAAAAAGAGTTGCTCGTTGCCTGTGACCCATAACCGACGACCATACTGAGACAGGAGCCATTTTCATGCGACTCCGGAAAAACGCGGCGGTTCCGCATTTATTTTCGGAAGCGGGGAGGACCTGAAAGATCATGTCCCTCCTGTCGGCCATCCGGTCATGGACCACAGAGATCGGCGTCTACCATGCGGGGAGCCTCTACCCCGAGGACAATTTCCCCCTCTCCTGGCTGGTGAGGAAGGTGCTCTCCAAGGTCCGGATCGCCGAGAAAACAGCGGAAGAGCTCAGGTCTCTCTCGGAAAAGGGCGTGGTGATCTATGCCCTGAAGAACAAAAGCCAGCTCAACAGCCTCATCCTCCGGGACCTCTCCGGACGGAAAGGGATCCCGCGGCCCGTCTACTGTCATGGCATCAACATGCTCACCTGGCAGCCTTATTTGATGGGCCTCAGGGTGATCATGTCCCATCTCTCCCGGCTGATATTCAAGAGGACCGAGCTCGATCCCGTAAGAGACGATCATCTTAAGCAGCTTACCCTGGAAAAGAAGAGCTCCATCATCCATCTGGGGTACTCGGAAATCTTCGAGAACCCCTTTGTAGAAGAGACCCTGTCCCGGTTGATGGATGTTCAGAAAACCTCCGCCAGGCCGATATTTATCTGTCCGGAGCTGATCACCTACGGCAGGCGAAGGGAGAAGGAAGAGGAAAGCCTGATCAACATCCTCTTCGGTCAGACCGACGCCACAGATCCTCTCCGGCGCGTGATCACCTTTCTCAGGTATTCGAACAAGGCCTCCGTCATCTCCGCCGAGCCGATCAATCTTGCGGAGTTCATGAAGGCCGGGGATGGCATCCCCCGGGAGGAACTGGTCCGCCAGCTCCGCGCGGAGCTGATCGATCAGATCGATCAGGAGAAGGCGACGATCTTGGGGCCGATCCTGAAATCCAGGGAAGAGATCATCGGGATGGTGCTCAGGGACAAGGGGCTGGTGGACTTCATGGCTGAGACGGCGGCGAAGGAAAGGAAGAGGAAGAGGGATTTCCATGCCGTCCGGAGGGAGGCGAGAAAATATCTGGACGAGATTGCCTCCGATTACAACGAAATCTATATTGAGATCTGGGAAAAGGTCCTTACCTGGCTGTGGCACAACATCTACGACGGCGTGGTTGTGGACACGGAAGGCATCGCGAAGATCCGTCAGGTATCCAAGAAGATGCCCTTTGTCATCATCCCGTGCCACCGGAGCCATATCGATTATCTCCTGCTCTCCTACATCTTCTACAAAAACAACATCCAAATGCCGTTCGTGGCGGCCGGGACAAACCTCTCCTTCTTTCCCATGGGCTATATCTTCCGTAAATCGGGGGCCTTTTTTCTGCGCCGGAGATTCAAGGGAAACGAGCTCTATGCCGAGGTCTTAAGCCGGTACGTCAAAGTATTGCTGAAAGAGGGGCTGCCTCTGGAATTCTTCATCGAGGGCGGGCGCAGCCGGACGGGGAAGATGGCGATGCCCAAGTACGGTCTTCTCTCGATGATCATCCAGGCCTATCAGGAAAAGGCCTGTCCGGACCTGGCGGCGATCCCCGTCTATATCGGGTACGACCGTGTGATCGAGGAGAAGGCCTATCTCCAGGAGCTCGGAGGCGCCCCGAAGGAGAAGGAAAAGGCGACCGAGATAATCAAGGGCGGCAAGCTGCTCCGGAAACGCTATGGGCGCGTCTACATGAACGTCGGGGACCCGATCCTCCTGAAATCCTACCTCGCCGAGCAGGAAAAGCCCCTCGAGGAGATGAGCGTTTCCGAGCGGCAGAGCCTCTACCGCCGGATCGGCTACAAGATCGTCCGGGCCATCAACCAGGTTTCCGTGGTCACCCCCTTCGCCCTCACCTCGGCGGGGCTCCTCTGTTACGACCGGCGGGGCATCTCCCACGGGGATCTCGGGGAGGTCCTGAGATCGTTCTACGATTATCTCTTCTTCCGCAAGGTCTCCTTCGCCATGACCTTTGCGGACCGGGAGGCGGCTATAGCCGAGGCGCTGAACCTCTTTGATCAGTCAGATCTCATCTCGCGGATGGGGGCGGAGGAAGAGGAAGAGGAAGTCGAGGAAATTGTCTATTCCCTCGATGACGACAAGCGGATGAATCTCGAATACTATAAAAACAACATCCTGCATTACTTTCTTCCGGTGAGCTTTGTGGCGTCCTCCATCCTGACTATCCTGGAGGACATGGTTCCGGTAAACCGGATCAACGACGATTATGCCTTCTTCAAGCGGCTGTTCCGGCATGAATTCATCTTTGACGAGCGGAAAAATGACCGGGACGAGGTCAGGGAAATCCTCGCCTATCTCCATAGCCGGGGGATGATCGCGGGTTTCGACAATGAGGAGAAGGCCTGGATCGAGGTGAAGGGGCGGGGAAGAACAAACCTTCTCCCTTTTGCGGGCCTGATTCACAACTATATGGAATCATACTGGGTGGTCATCCGGGGATGCTACTACCTGCGGAAGGGTCCGAAGGCGGAACGGGATTGGCTGAAGGGCATCCGGGGGCTCGGGGCGAGGATGTACCGGAAGGGCGAGATCCGGAGGGCGGAGGCCCTGTCCCAGTCCAATTATCTGAGTGCAATCCGGTACCTCCAGGATGTGAACATCATCACCGTGACGGAGGTTCAGGACAAGAGGGTTCAGGACAAGAGGGAAAAGCGGACCGTCAAGCGGTGCGCCCTGACGGAAAACAGGGTGCAGATGGAATCCCTCCGCCGCCGGCTGTTCAAATTCCTGTAGCTGCCGAGACCTTTCCCCTTGTGGCCGCCCCCCTTCATGAGTTTTTTCGCCGACGCGGACATTGTTCCGGCAAGGCGGGGTTGATGTGCCAGACCGCATGCGCCGCCGAAAAAGGACGCCGCAAAACTTTTGCGAAACGGATCCCCTGCCGGATCAGATTGCCGTGGCGCTTTGCGTCTCGAAAGGACGGGACGGAACGCGGCGAGCGTCGCTGTGCGTTCTTCAAGGGTCTTGCTACCTCTTCCCCCCGAGCGAATAAAGGGCGGACCGCCCCCTATAGACGGCCGCCCCCCCGAGTTCTTCCTCGATCCGGAGGAGCTGGTTGTACTTCGCCAGCCTTTCCGTCCGGGAGAGGGAGCCGCTCTTGATCTGCCCGCAGTTCGCGGCGACGGCGATGTCGGCCATGCAGGTGTCCTCCGTCTCGCCGGAGCGGTGCGAGATGACCGTAGTGTAACCCGCCTCACGGGCGCACTGGATTGTCTCGAGGGTCTCGGTCAGCGTGCCGATCTGGTTGAGCTTGATCAGGATCGAATTGGCTACGCCGAGCCCGATCCCTTTCTCCAGACGCTTCCGGTTCGTCACGAACAGGTCGTCCCCGACGATCTGGACCTTTCCGCCCAGTGTCTGCGTGAGGAGCTTCCAGCCGTCCCAGTCGTCCTCGGCCAGACCGTCCTCGATGGAGACGATCGGGTATTTCCTGACCAGATCCGCGTAGAACTTGACCATCTCCTCGGCGGTCCGCTCCGGTTTCTTCTCCGCGGCCAAGTAGTATTTCCCTTTCTTGTAGAAGGAGCTGGCCGCCGGATCCAGGGCGATGCAGCAGTCCTTGCCGGGGAAGTACCCGGCCTTCTCGATGGCGGTCGTGATCAGGACGAGCGCCTCCTCATTGGATTTGAGGTTGGGGGCGAATCCCCCCTCGTCGCCGACGGCCGTGTTGTAACCCTTGGCCTTGAGGATTGCTTTCAGGTGATGGAAGACCTCGGCGGCCATGCGGAGGCCTTCCCGGAATGTCGGGGCCCCCACCGGCATGATCATGAATTCCTGGATGTCCACATTGTTGTCGGCGTGCTGGCCGCCGTTGATGATGTTGGCCATCGGCACCGGGATGTCGCAGGCGATGACGCCGCCGAGGTAGCGGTAGAGGGGCAGCTCTACGGCCGCCGCGGCCGCCTTGGCGCAGGCAAGCGAGACGCTGAGGATCGCGTTTGCACCCAGGGCGCTCTTGTTTTCCGTCCCGTCCAGGGCGATCATCTCCCGATCGATTTCCCGTTGGTTTAGACAGTCCATACCGATGATTTCCGGGGCGATTTTGTCCAGGACGTTGCTTACGGCCTTCTCGACTCCCTTGCCGAGGTACCGTGTTTTATCCCCGTCCCGGAGCTCCAGCATCTCGTGCTCCCCGGTCGATGCGCCGGAGGGGACGGAGGCCCGCCCGACGCTCCCCGAAAGCAGGGTCACCTCCGTCTCGACGGTCGGATTGCCGCGTGAATCCAGAATCTCCCTGGCGTTGATGTTGATGATTTCGGTCATAATCGCCTCCTTCTCTCCTTATTCCGGTCCGCAGACTGGACCTGCCGTATTCGCTTCCGGACAGGGGGCCGCGGCGGATCATGCCCGCCGCCCTGCCTGCATCAGTATAACAATCGGGGGTGATTTTCAAGGTGATTATGGGCTTTGGGGCGCGCGAAAGTTCCTTGCCATGCCGTCCGATCTCGGATAGAATCCACTGGCGCTGGTGGCAGGATATGCGGATGGCAACCAAAGAGAAAAGAACGAGGCTTTTTCTTCATCTGAAAAAATGGCTGGAGAAGGCGGTCATGGATTACGGGATGATCGCCGCGGGCGACCGGGTCCTGGTAGGCGTCTCCGGCGGGATGGACAGCATGGCGCTGTTGGATCTGCTCAACACGCCGATGGTCTATGCGCCCCCTTTTTCTCTTGTTGCGGTCAATATCGATTGCGGCTTCGATCCGGCATACGCCGGTCATGACGCGCTGGAGCGGTATCTCCAGGCGGACGGCTACGAGCACGTCATGGAAAAGACGGAGATCGGCCCCCTGGCCCACAGCAACTTCAACCGGAAGAACCCGTGCTTCCTCTGCTCGCGTCTCCGGCGCAAGAGGATCTTCGAGATCGCGGCCGAGAAGGGGTGCAACAAGATCGCCTTTGCCCATCACCGGGACGACATCATCGAGACCCTGCTGATCAACCTCTTCTATGGGCGGGAGATCAGCACCATGCTGCCGAATCAGACGATTTTCGGGGGAAAATTGCATATCATCCGGCCCCTGGCCTACATTCGGGAGGATCTGGTGAAGAAATACGGGCGGGAAAGGGGGTTCCCCGTCATTGAGAACGGCTGCCCGACGAGCCGGACGTCGCGGAGGCGCTACATCAAGGATATGCTCGGCGAGTTGGAGAAGGAAAACCCGCGGATCCGGGAGAACATCTGGCTGGCGATGGGACATGTAAAGACCGATTATCTCCCGCCGAAGATCGATGGGCCGTGAGCGGCGGCCAGGGAACCCTGATCCAAGAACCGGGAGCGGCGAGCAAGGGTTGGAGAAAGCCGGCGGACAGGGGGGAACGATGTCTGCCGAAGTCGGGAAAACAATCGGAAGGATAGTGAAAAGACGTGGCGAAGAAGGATACGGCGGAAAAGCCAATCTGTCAGAATAAAAGGGCGAGAATCAATTATTTTATCGACGAGACCTATGAAGCGGGGATCGCCCTCGTGGGGACGGAGGTGAAGGCGCTGCGCGACGGCCGGGCGAACCTCAAGGACAGCTATGCCCTGGTCAAGGACGAAGAAATCTTCCTCTACGACCTCCACATCAGCCCCTACTCACATGGCAACCGGGAGAACCACAACCCGTTGCGCGTCCGGAAACTTCTCCTGCACAAGCGGGAGATCAAGCGGCTGTACGGCAAGTCCCAGGAGAGAGGCCTTGCCTTGATCCCGCTTAGGATGTATTTTCGCAACGGAAAGGTCAAGGTGGAGATCGGTGTCGGCAGGGGGAAGAAGCTCTACGACAAGCGGGAGGACATCAAGCTCAAGGAGGACCGCCGGGCGATGGA
>JAHJXP010000134.1 GCA_018827585.1 Pseudomonadota bacterium
CCCGACGTCGCGAGGCAGACCCCCACCTTGCCCGTCGCCCGGGCGTAGCCGTCGGCGGCGTGGGCCGCCGCCTGTTCGTGCCGCATGAGGTAGTGGCGGATGGGGCCGCCGGCCATCCGGTCGTTAAGCGGCAGGGTGTTGGCCCCGGGGTAGCCGAAGATCACATCCACCCCTTCCTCCCTGAGTGTTTGCAGAACGATGTCCGCGCCGATGATATCCATGATGCTGCTCCTTTCGCAGAATGAAGAAAGCCGCCGATTCTCCCGAACCGCGGCTTTCTGCGAAAAAGAAAAGCCGCGGGTTCAGGGGCCCGCGGCTCTCGTCGTTTTTCAGGTCAATCCATCAAAGACGCAGAGCGGCAGCCCCTGTGCGCACGAGTACTACGACGCCAAGTACGAGAAGCAGGCTGCCGGAAAACGACTGACGGATCATTGATACTTCCTTCCGAATCTAAAGTTCGGCTACACTCCTACAATAAAGCGGGGGCGTTGTCAAGAGGATTTCTTTTCCCTTGACAGGATCGGGGCGTCGGTTACAATCGGCCTCCGATCGTGCGAGGATAAGGAGATGCACGAACTACCCGAGGTCGAGACCCTCTGCCGCCAGCTAAGCGCCGTCATTCCTGACAAAAAAATCATCAGAATTGACGTCCTCGATCCCCTCTTGGGGAAGGGGGAGGGGCTGGCGGGAAGGCGGGTCGCGGCGGTCGCCCGCCGGGGAAAGACCATCGAGATCCGAATGGACGGCAGAAGCCGCTCCCGGCCCGTTGGCGAGCCGGAAGAGCGCCGGCGAAAGGGCCGCCGAAGGGAGAGGGACAGCGGAACGGGGGACGTTCTCCGGCCGGAAAGGCGTCGGGAAAGTGGCGACAACGGTGGGATGGACGAGGCGACGGTTGCGCTCACCTCAGGATGACCGGCAGGCTCCTCTGGCAGACCGCCGCTGGGCCCCTTCCTCCCCACACGCGCCTGGTCGTCTCCTTTCCCTCCGGTCGTCTGCTTCTGATCGATCCGCGGCGGTTTGCGACCTTCCGCGTTCGGGCGGAGGCTCCCTCCGCCGCGCTCATCGAAAATCCGCTGGAAGGACTTCCCGCCGGGCGGCTCCGGGAGATCGCCCGGACCAGGCGGCTTCCGGTGAAGAACTTCCTGATGGATCAGCGGCTCATCGCCGGGATCGGAAACATCTACGCCTGCGAGATCCTCCACGGGCGGGGGACCTGGTTCTGTCCCTCCTGTCAGGGATGAAAATTCCCTTGGTGAGGGGAAGAAATAGAAATAACGGCAGGATGCCGGTGCGCAATAGTGCGGGGACCTGCTGTTTGAGACTTTTGACTTTATGCCCTCCCAGTCATTGCGAGGCGCACAGAGCCGAGGCAATCTCATGAATGATCGAATGCTTATGGGATTGCTTCGCTTCGCTCGCAATGACTCTGGCGTATTTTCTCAAAGCTCTTGTTGGTAAATTTAAGTTCTTGAAATAATGTCATATAGGTTAAAAAAAGCGCTTTGACATAAGTCAAAGAAATGTGTAGTTTATTTCGCGGCAGGAGGAGCCGATGTTCAACCCAACCAGGCAGATCGCCGCTATCCCCCTTTTTTCGGGGCTTTCGCGAGAGCAGTACGAGGCTCTCTCGCGGATCGGCGTGCGGCGGTCCTCCGCCAAGAACGAGCGGATCTTCTCCGAAGGCGACGAAGGGACGGGCTTTTACGTGGTCCTCGCGGGACGGGTGAAGATCTCCAAGATCTCCGCGGAGGGGAAGGAGCAGATTCTCCATTTCTTCGGACCGGGGGAGTGCTTCGGGGAGGTCTCCGTTTTTACCGGCCAGGGGTTTCCGGCGGATGCCGTGACGGCCGCCCAGACGACGCTCCTGTTCTTCCCTCGAACCTCCTTCGTTTCCCTTATCCGGAACGACCCGGCCCTTGCCCTGAACATGCTGGCGCAGCTCTCCCGGCGACTTCGGCACTTCGCGGGACTGATCGAGGACCTGTCGCTCAAGGAGGTGCCGGGGAGGCTTGCGAAATATCTGCTCTATCTGAGCGGCCGCGACGGGGACGCGGGGGCGGTGGAGCTGGACATCTCCAAGGGGCAGCTTGCCTCGCTTCTGGGAACGATTCCGGAGACCCTCTCCCGGATCCTCGCGAAGATGAACCGCCAGGGGCTGATCCGCTCCCGGGGCGCTCAGATCCAGCTCCTGGACCGCGCCAGCCTCGAGGAGATCGCCCTGGAGGGGAAAAAGCTGCCTTAGAAGACAGCAGAAAAAACAGGGGCGCTGTCCCCCCTTTTAAAGGAGAAGCGACATGGAGATCATCGATTTGAAGAGCAGGGAGGTGTTCAGCCATCGGGGGCGCGGCGTCGCGGCGCTGGTGGAGGAGCCGTTTCTGAAGATCCGTCAGGTCGGTCTGGACCCGGGCAAGGATGTCCCGGTCCATACGGCCGACGCCCCGGTGACCATCCAGGTGGTCCGCGGGGAGGGGGCCTTCTCCGTGGGCGGGGAGAGCGTCCGGATGGGGCCGGGGAAGCTGCTCCGCATTCCCCAGGGGGAGTCGATGGGAATACGGAACGACTCGGGGGCGCCCCTCGTTTTTCTGGTCATCAAGACACCCCTTGCGGCGGAGCATCCCCGGGAATCCGCCGGGAGAGACAGGGCGGGAACGTTCGTCAATCTCGTCGATTTCGCGCCGATCAAGCCGGGGAAAGAGGAAGCGTTCAAGGAGTGGTTCCGCCTGTCCAGCGAGGTTTTCGCGAAGCATCCCGGGTTCATCGCCCGGACGCTCTTCGGGCCGATCGAGGGCGGCAGCAGCTACGCCGCGTTAGTCGAGCACGAATCGAAGGAGACGTTCATGGACATGCACCTCAGCGACGACCGCGAGCAGCTCTTCCATCAGGTGGAGCCCCTGCTGCTCGGCTCGTCCAAACCATCTTTCTACGAACTGCTCATCTCGCACCGGAGATAAAGAAGATATGAAGGCAGAGGAGTTGATCCTGAAGGCCAAGGCGGAGGGCCGGAGCGCCCTGACCGAGGCGGAATCCAACGAGGTTCTCCGGCAGTACGGCGTGCCGGTCGTGGAGGAGAAGATCGCAGCGACGCCTGAGGAGGCGGCGTCTGTTGCGGAGGGCATGGGGTTTCCCGTGGTCCTGAAGGGCTTGGGGGCGAAACTGACCCACAAGACGGAACGGGGCCTCGTCCGACTGAATCTCAAGGATGCCGATGAGGTCCGCCGGGCGGCCCAGCAGGTGGCCGCGTCCGCGGGGGCCGATCTCGAGGGGTATCTGCTCCAGCCGATGCTCGCGGGCCGCCGGGAGTTCGTTGCCGGC
>JAHJXP010000292.1 GCA_018827585.1 Pseudomonadota bacterium
AGCAGCCCGGCGATAAGCAAATCCTTGCCGTTCATACAGGCCAATAATCGTTTGACCTCTTCCACCGAAAAGACAACGGGCAGTTTCTGCCCGCGTTTCGCGCGGACGGTATCGGCGAGATTTCCGATTTCTTTTCCCAGCACATAGCGGAAGAAAAATAAAATAGCGTTAAACGCCTGGTTCTGCGTAGAAGCAGAAACTCGCTGTGCGAGGGCAAGATGGCTAAGGAAATTCTTGAAATCGGAGGCGTTGGTTTCGGTGATGGCTTTTTTTGCCGTTTGCCGGGCATATTCAAGAAATCGCTCAATCCATTGAAGATAGGTTCTCTCCGTGCTGTACGAATAATGCTTCAGGCGAATCAGGCGTTTCGTTTCTTGAATTATTTCGGTCATGCTATCAGAAGCCACAGCTTTTACCGACCGGGCATCAAACCGCAGCCTCCTGATATTCCAAAGCTGAAAATTCATTTCTTCTTGCATAATCGAGAAACCGGCTGACCCAATGGGCGTAGAAAGGCACATTCTTAGCCGGGGCCAGATTCTTTTCCAGAAGGTACTTTTGGAACGCTGGCAGCTTATCATCGAGCGTCGTTTCCATTTTTCCCATATTTTACCCACTTGGTTTTCGGTCTTTATTACCACAAAATACCCAATAGTGGAAACCCAACTTCGACACCTTGAAGGCGCCAAATCATATCCAACCGATTGATTGAAAACAGGATTATTCAATATCAGGCGGCCCTTCTGTAGTGTATTATATGTATGATATATCTCTTGACAGGCTTGTTATGTTTGTGTATAGCGTAGGCTATGTATGTTCGCCTTCACCGCCAACGGCACGGAGGCCGGGAGTACGTCTCTGTTCATCTGTGCGAGAGCTACCGCGACCCGGAAAAGGGTGGCAAGCCCCGCAATCGTGTCATTGCCAACCTGGGACCCGTCGAAAAAATCGGCATGGATGCGGTACGGAATCTGGCCGACGGATTTTCCCGGATTGCGGGAGAACAACGGAGCGCCGAGCATTTGCCCCGTCTTCTTGGCGCCAAGGACTTCGGGCACGTCTTTACCGTGGCGGAAACCTGGAAGGGCCTTGGACTTTCCGCGATTCTTTCCCGTGCCGGGATCGAGGGAGAGACAACCTTTCCCACGGCAGATCTGATCGAACTGATGGTTGTCAACAGGCTGTGCGATCCGTGCAGCAAACTCGCCCTTCTGGAGTGGCTCGACGGAGTATACTTTCCCGGGTATGAAGAGAGCAAGCCGCCCTATCACCACCTGCTTCGTGCGATGGATCGACTGATTGCCGTCAAGGAGAAGGCCGAACTTCTCATCGCGAAGCGTTTCCTGTCGCTTCGCGAGGGGCCGGTGGACCTGGTCTTCTACGACATCACGTCGACCTATTTCGAGGGGGATAAATCGCTTCTGGAGGACGACATCCGCAAGTTCGGGTACAACCGGGACGGGAAGCTCGATTGCCGGCAGATCGTCATTGGGATCGTGATGACCCGGGAGGGCATACCGCTGTGCCATCACGTATTCCCGGGGAACACGGCGGACAAGTCCACGGTGGTTTCCGTGATCCGTGACTTGAAGAGCCGGTTCCGGTTGGACCGGGTGGTCTTCGTCGGGGACCGGGGAATGCTTTCGGAAGATAACCTGGAGACCATCCTTGACGAGGAATTGGGGTTCATCGTTGCCCATACCTTGCGGCGTAACGCCGTTGCCGCCGAGGTGATCGAGAAACTGGGGGACCGGTTCGATCGCACGCGGGAGGAGGAACAGTTCCTTTCCGACGAACGGACGACGGTTCGGTTTGTTCTGGCGTACTCCCCCGAGATCGCACTCACGGCCCGTGCGAAACGAACGACACTTCTGTCCCTGGCCGACGTGTTCATAGAGAATGCTCTGCTTCGGTTATCCAACCCGTCCCCCCGCGGCCGAAAGCCCACCCCACAGGGGACCTATGACCGAATCCGGGATTACCTGCGGGATCATCATCTGATGTCCCTCTACCAAATCGAGATCGAGGGCGATCGCGTGATGGTCCATCCGAACGTGAAGACCCGCTCCTGGGAGGAGAAGATCGAGGGGATGCTTCTCGTGGAGACGACGGATCTCACCTCTTCCCCGGAGGAGATCATTCACCGACACAAAGAGCTTGCCGAGATCGAGCGGGGGTGGCGGGCGCTGAAGAGCACCCTGTTGTTGCGGCCTATCCATCACTGGACGGAGGATCGGATCAAAGCCCATGTTTTTATCTGTGTGCTGGCGCTGCAGATCGAGCGGTTGATGCGCAACCGGCTCAAAACCCTCTCTGTGAGCAAAGCCCTCGACCGGTTACGACGGATCAAGGTCGGGGAGATGAGAGTCGGCGACACCGCCAAGCTTCTGGCCACGGAGGTGACGGCAGAGCAGAAGGAGATCATGGGGGAATTAGGCGTTCCCCCGCTCCCCGCTGCCTTTCTATGAAAATGTAGTGTATAAAATGGATGGCTCAAAATTGTATATAACTGATTATTCAGGGTAATTAGAAAATGGGGTGTCAAACTTCGGTGGAAACTCATTATGCTTGATTTCATGATCCAATTTTTTCTTTTTATTTTTTTGGAAATGAAGTAGGATTGCACGAAAGTCTGGGAAAAACCAGTTGGATATATTAATTGTTCGGTCGCGCTGCGCGCGACCGAACGGCGAGTTGCGCGGAGCGCCTCGCCCGATTAGTCCGACCGCGCGCTGACTCGCGCGGCCGAACAAATCGTTCGAGCCGTTCGCCCTCGGACTTGGCGAGTAAACTCGCCAGCCCGATTGCGAACCGCTCAACTCGCCGTTAGCCGTCCGAAATCTGACAAAACTATGGAAGAGAAGATCGACAAAGTCTTGGAGCCTTTGGAATCACTTGACCAACGCCTGAGGGCAAAAGAGGAGTCGCTTTTCGGCAAGATTCTCAAGTTCGTTGAGAAACTCTTGATTCCTCTAGCCGTGGTCGCTGTTGCATATTACGGTAACCAAGCGGCTACAAAAATCTCCGAGGGACAATTACGACTTGCAGAAAATTCAGCCGCAGACCGCAAAGATGAATCTCGTAGGATCATACAGGCAAAATATGTTGAGATCTTCTACAAAGATCTGAACAGTGGTGACCCGAAAAAACAGGAAAACGCCCTCAAGCTAATTCGATTAATGGACGCTGACCTTGCAGAAGACCTCGCCGGTCTCGTTGCAGTCACGGCGGGCGTCGCACCTCAAGTTCGGGCAGGCTTCGAGAGAACGCGCAAAGAAATTGAAACGTTTGGCTCCCTTTTCGGCTTCAAAATTGGGATCTACTTCCTACGTGGAAGTGAGACTCTAACTGCCAAGGCGAACGACATAAAGGAGAAGATAACTGACAAGGGGTTCCAGGGGACGATCCAGCTGTACCCAAGCGATAAATCGTTCTTTGATCTGGTCCGCGAACCACGGGCGATAGAAGTTCGATATGAGCCAGGCAGAGAGGATGGCGCTGCTGACTCCTTACTGGCGATTTTAAGAGATCTGTATCCTGAGCTATCCATCGTGAAACGAGCTGTGACAAGTAGAACACCGGGGTTTATCTCGATCTTTATTTCAACGATCGGCTAACAACCGCATCAACTCGGACTGGTAAATCCGCTACGCTCCTTTACCAGCCGGTTATGCGGAGCGTTAGCGATTTGTTTTGGAGGTTCTTATGGAAGTTCTGTATTGGTCATCTCTCGGAGCTGCAATCGGCGGCTTTATAGGAGTTATTCTCTTTTTTATC
>JAHJXP010000135.1 GCA_018827585.1 Pseudomonadota bacterium
CATCCACACGGCGGCCATTCAGGGAAAGCCGCGCGGCGCCGTGCTCAGCCACCGCGGCCTCGTCGCCTGTACGATCCATACCCTCGCCGCCCTCGGCCTGGCCGGCGGGGACGCCTATCTGAACATCCTCCCCCTCTTTCATATCGCTGGACTGATGGCCGCCCTGACGACTCTGCACGCCGGCGGCAGAAACCTGATCATCGGGAAATACGATCCCCGGGAGGCCGGCAGGACAATCGACCGGGAGCAGGTAACCTTTATCGGCAATTTCCCGCCCATCCTGGCCCAGTTGCTCGATGCGCAGGCCGCCGGCGAGTGCAGTCTCTCCTCCCTGAAAAACGTGATCGGGGTGGAACTACCCGAAACAGTGAAGAGATTCGAAGGACTCGGGACCGGACGCTTCTGGCTGGCCTACGGTCAGACCGAGACCATGGGGCTGACGTGCCTGTGCCCGAACTCCGAACGGCCCGGGTCCGCCGGCAGGCCGGGACCGCTGGTGGACCTGAAGATCGCCGACGAACTGGACCGGGAGGTCCCCGCCGGTGCGCCGGGGGAAATCCTGATCCGGGGGCCGCTCGTGTTCGAAGGATACTGGGGCGAAGATGAACTGACGAGGCATACCCTCCGGGAGGGCTGGCACCATACGGGGGACGTCGGCCGTCTCGACGAAGAGGGTTTCCTGTGGTTTGTCGGGAGGAAGGCCGAAAAGGAGCTGATCAAGCCCGGCGGGGAGAACGTCTACCCGGTCGAAGTGGAGAAAGTGGTCCTCGAACACCCCGGCGTTCAGGAGGTTTCCGTGATCGGGGTGCCCGATCCGAAGTTCGGGGAGGGGATCAAGGCCGTCTGCGTCCTGAAGCCGGGGACCCGCTTGTCGGAGCAGGAACTGATCGCATTTGTGGCCGCGCGGATCGCCCGTTACAAGAAACCGGGCTATGTGGAATTCGTCGACTCCCTCCCCAAGAAGGAGGAGGGCGCCGTCGACCGGGCCAAGGTCAAGGCACTCCACGGTGGGTAAATCATGGAGTCCGGTCCGACCCTATTTATTAATGCCGTTCATTTTGTTCGCAAATTGAAGGCATCGGCCACCACCATTACGACTCCGGCGCCAAGGACCGCGCCGGGATCGAATACTGACGGTTTTGTAAAAAGTCGAAAACCAGCTTCCTCGATCCGACCGCCCCAGGATCTTGTCGCAAAGCCTGTCGTGAACATGTCGCAAACATTGTCGCAAATCTGTCGCAAAGATCAACCCGGCTCTGCCAGGCGGTAGAGCAGTAGGTGAGTTTCACCTTCGGTGGCGAGCAGTCCGATGTCCACCATCTTCTTCAGGTCCCGCTGCAGGGACCGACGGTTGACCTCGGGACAGAGACGCTCGAAGTCCTGGATGGTCAGACTGTCGTGTTCCAGGATGTGTCCGAGGGCCTTGGCCTGGCGTTCCGAAAGGCCGTGTTCCTTGATGAGCACATCCCGTCGGATGGCCAGCTCCCCGCGCTCCCTGACCTCGGCAAGTTGGGTGGTCAAGCCCTCGACGAAGAACTCCAGCCAGCCGGTCATGTCCATTCCGCTGTCGCGGACGCTCTGGATGGCCCGGTAGAAGGAGGGCCGGTTCCGGTCGTAGTACTCGCTGATCGTGAACAGCCGCTTGAAGTCGTATCCTGCCCGGTAGAGGCACAGTGTGGAGAGCAGCCGGGACGTCCGACCGTTGCCGTCCAGGAACGGGTGGACATGCACGAACTGGAACTGGGAGATGCCGCTCACCAGCACGGGATGGACCTCCTGTTCGCGGTTGAGCCAATCCACCAGCTCCGCCATCATGATCGGCACGTCGTGCGCCGGAGGCGGCGTGTAAACCGTCTCGCCGGTGGCGGAGTTGACCACGTAATTCTGGATTTTCCGGTACTCGCCCGGAGTCGCGGCTCCACCCCGGACCCCTTCCACCAGACGCTTGTGGATTTCCCGGACCAGACCCTCCGTAATCGGGCCGCCGTCTTCGAGGTACTCGGAGACAAACTCGAACGCCTTCCTGTAGTTCAGCAGCTCCCGCACGTCGTCGGGGTCGGCCTCTGGAACCGGGTTCCCCTCCAGCAATCTCTCGGCCTGCTCCAGGGTCAGGCGCGTCCCTTCGATGTGCGTGGTACGGTGGGCTTCCAGGATCAAGGCGCGGCGGGCCATCTCACGCACCCAGGCCTCGGACAAAGTCGCGGCCTCCAGGAACCCGCGCG
>JAHJXP010000136.1 GCA_018827585.1 Pseudomonadota bacterium
GCGCCAGGTAATCGTCGCAGACCTGATACCCGAGGCCCCGGGAGCCGCTGTGGATCATGACGCAGATCTGGCCGGCCTCGAGGCCGAAGGCCGCCGCGGCGTTTTCGTCATAGACCTCCGCAACGACCTCGATCTCGAGGAAATGGTTTCCCGAGCCGAGCGTCCCGAGCTGATCCCGGCCCCGCTCCAGCGCCCGGTCGCTCACCTTCTCAGGATCGGCCCCCGCCATCGCCCCCCCGTCCTCCGTCGCCTCCAGATCCGCCTGGGTGCCGTACCCGTGCCGGACCGCCCAGGCCGAGCCCTCCGTGAGGACCTCCCTCTGCTCCCTGGCGGAGAGTTTCAGGGGGCCCCGGGAGCCGACGCCGGAGGGGATGTGCTGATACAGGGCCGTGACGAGGGCGCCCAGACGGTCGCGGATGTCCTCCCGGCGCAGACGGGTGGTCAGCAGGCGGCAGCCGCAGTTGATATCGTAACCGACGCCGCCGGGAGAGACGATCCCCTCCTCCATTGTAAAGGCCGCGACCCCGCCGATGGGAAAGCCGTACCCCCAGTGCATGTCGGGCATCGCGAGCGAGGCCGTCACGATCCCCGGCAGGTGGGCCACGTTCGCCACCTGCCTGGGACCCTCGTCGGCGCCCATCCCCTTCATGAGCTTTTCGCTGACGTAGATGATCCCGGGGACGCGCATTGCCCCCTCCCGGGGGATCTCCCACCGCCAGTCGTCGATCTTGCGCAGAGGGGTCTTAGACATCCAACACCACCCTTCCCAACCACCCCTCCGCCGTCCGGCGGACAGAGGCCTGGTGATAGGTGACCGCCTTGATTTCCGTCTTGATCCGATGCCGGGCCGGGTCGTACGGCTCGCCCCGGAGAACGGCCGTCAGCCGCCGGGCTGCGACTTCCCGGATGTTGCATTCCTTCACAAGAAATGCCTCTCCGTTCCAGGCGTAGAGGACCTCCCTGAGAAAATTGACCAGGAGATCCGCCTCGTCTGCCCCGTCCACGCCGACCGCCCGCTCCTCTTCGGCCCGGACATCGGTTGCATCCGCAATCAGGTCGAAGAGGGCCAGCGCCGCCCCGGCATAAACCTCGGCGACCGTCCCTCCGGAGACCTCGATCCCCAGATCGGCGGTATGATCGAAGACCCGATAGCCCATCACTTCATAAACTCGTAAAAAGTCATAAGCCTTGAATCTGGGACGGCTTCGTAAAAAGCTCCGCAGGCAAGGCGCGCTAATCCCGAGGAGTGAGGCGTACTTTTGCGTACGCTGCAACGACGAGGGATGAAGCGCAACGCAGCATCCGGACTTTTTACGAAGTCGTCATCACTTCATCCGGCGGATCCGGACCTCTATCCCCTTCTCATCCTTCAGCAGGGCCACGATCTTCGCCGTATCCGTCTCGCCCGTGTGATACGGGTAGAGGATCGCCGGCTTCAGCGTCCGGGCGGCGTCTGCCACCATCTCCGGGGTCATCGTATAGGGAAGGTTCATCGGCAGGAAGGCAACGTCGATCCGTCCGAGCCCCTTCATCTCCGGGATATTCTCCGTGTCCCCGGCTATGTAAACCCGCTTGTCGCCGAAGGTAACGATGTAGCCGTTCCCGTTCCCCTTCGGATGGAACGGCACCCCCGGACTCCGCATCTGGACGAGATTGTAGGCAGGAACCGCCTCGATCCGGATCCCGTCGACGGTCTTTTCGTCGCCGTTTTTCATGACGATGCTCCCGTCGGGCTTGGCCGGGCACAGGGGGGTCAGGACCACTTTCGTCTTATCCGTACTGAGCTGCGGTATCATTTTCGGATCGAAATGGTCCCCGTGCTCGTGCGCCACCAGGATCAGATCGGCCTTCGGCAGGCCGCCGTAATCGCCGTACTGGCCGGTGGGATCGTTGTAGATCACCTTCCCCCCGATCTGGAACATCAGCGAGGCATGTCCGATGAAGGTGATCCGGAGATCCCCGGCCGAGGTCGGCAGGAGGTCCGTCTCGAACGTCCCGGCGGCCAGGGCCGACGACGACGCCATCGCAGCGCAAATGGCAAGTCCTAAGAATGTCTTCATTATTTCCTCCTTCTCGCGGTATGGTTTGGTCTCTTCATTGCGAACGGGTTGACAAGTTCTCTTGAAAAGTTGAAATCTGCAGTCAACGACACGACAGAACGGACTGTCTGAGTATAACGGCCCACGCGCCGTCCGTCAAGGCGGATCAGCGGATCGATTCCCCCATCTTCCCGACCGGGAAAAACGTTGCCGGCATTGCTTCGCGGGAGCGAAAAACAAAGGGAGTTTCCGTTTGTCGGCGCCTCCCTTCCGTGATACACTGCAACCACTCTATACAAGGAGGTCTTTATGCGAACTATCGTCGTCATGATGATGGTTCTCCTGCTGGCCATCCCGTGCCTTGCCGACAACGGCTTCAAGGAAGGGGCGAAGGAGGTCGGTCAGGGGATCAAAGAGGGGGCAAAGGAAACCGGCAAGGCGATCAAGGAAGGGATCAACGAGGTCGGCAAGGGGTTCAAGGAGAAGGGGAGGGAGATCGGGCAGGCATTTAAGGAAGAGGCAAAGGAAGTCGGGCAGGGAATCAAGGATGGGACGAAGGAGGCCGGACGGGAGGCCACAAAGAAAGGCCGGACCGTCGGCGAGTGGTTCCGCGACGCCGGGAAAAAGACCGGCGACGCCTTCCGGCAGTTGGGCAGGGCTATCCGGAAATTCCTCACGGGGAATTAGGCGTCAGCGAAGGCTGATCTTGTTATCCGTTCTTATTATTCTTGAAAAGAGGCTCCTCTTTTCGTATAGTTTGCCACAAGTATTCCTCAACGCATGTCTAACGAGCCAGCAAATGGCCAGCATAGCAGGATAAGAGGTTCGCGGCAGGATAGGCCGCGTCTTCATCGAAGCCGAGTTCTGTGCCATGACTGAAACGCCTGAACAGCTTGCCCGCCAGACCATCGACGACCTTCTCGGTCGCTGCGGCTGGATCGTCCAGGACAAAAACGCTGTAAATCTCTCCGCCGGCCTGGGCATCGCAGTGTCCGAGCTTTCCTTCCAGACCGGCGAACCCGATTACACTCTCTTCGTGGACGGCAAGGCCCTCGGCACCGTCGAGGCCAAACCGGAAGGCCATTCCCTCACCGGCGTCGAGGAGCAGTCGGCGAAGTACGTCACCGGCGTTCCCTTCGGTCTGCCGCACTGGGCAGCGCCGCTGCCGTTCAGTTTCGAGTCCACCGGGGCCGAGACCCGCTTCACCAGCCGCCTCGACCCGGAACCGCGCAGCCGGGGCGTCTTTGCCTTCCATCGCCCCGAGACCCTGCTCGATCTGATCAAAAAAGAAAATCCCCTCGCCCGTCGCCTCCAAGAGATGCCCCCACTCGTCACCGCTCACCTCTGGCCCGCGCAGATCGAGGCCATCTTCAATCTTGAAAAATCCTTCGCCGCCGGCCGTCCCCGCGCCCTGATCCAGATGGCGACCGGCTCCGGAAAGACCTTCACGGCGGTGAACTTCATCTATCGCCTCGTCAAGTACGCCGGCGCGCGCCGCGTCCTGTTCCTCGTGGACCGCGGTAACCTCGGAGACCAGACCCTCAAGGAGTTCCAGCAGTTCGTCTCCCCGGTGAACCAGTACAAGTTCACCGAGGAGTACATCGTCCAGCATCTGACCGGCAACACCCTCGACGCCTCCGCCCGGGTCGTCATCGGCACCATCCAGCGCCTCTACTCCATGCTCAGGGGCGAGCAGACGCCCGCGCCCGACCTGGACGATCTGCCCATCGAGGCCGCCGAGACGCTCTACAAGGAGCCCGTCCCCGTCGAATACAACCCCGATCTACCCATCGAGGCCTTCGATTTCATCGTCACCGACGAGTGTCACCGCTCTATCTACAACCTCTGGCGGCAGGTCTTGGAGTACTTCGACGCCTCGCTGATCGGCCTCACTGCCACCCCATCGAAGCAGACCTTCGGCTTCTTCAGGCAGAACCTCGTCATGGAGTACGGCCACGAGAAGGCCGTCGCCGACGGCGTGAACGTCGGTTGCGACGTCTTCCGAATCCGGACCAAAATCAGCGAGAAGGGAGCAACGGTGGACGCCGGCTTCTACGTGGACAGGCGCGACCGGCAAACCCGTAAGATACGCTGGGAGCAACTCGACGAGCCGCTCGCCTACGACGCCTCCGAGCTGGACAGTGAGGTCGTCGCCCCGGACCAGATCCGCACCGTCATGACCGCATTCCGCGACCGCCTCTTCACCGACCTCTTTCCCGGCCGCCAGGACGTCCCCAAAACCCTGATCTTCGCCAAGGACGACTCCCACGCCGACGACATCGTCCGGATCTGCCGCGAGGTCTTCGACAAGGGCAACGATTTCTGCAAGAAGATCACCTACAAGACGACCGGCGAATCAGCGAAATCCCTGCTCCAGAAGTTCCGCAACTCCTACTTCCCCCGCATCGCCGTCACCGTGGACATGATCGCCACCGGCACCGACATCAAGCCCTTGGAGATCGTCTTTTTCATGCGCTCCGTGCGGTCGCGGAACTTCTTCGACCAGATGAAGGGCCGCGGCGTCCGCGTCATCTCCGAGACCGAGATGGAGCAGGTCAACCCTGGCGTCAAGCGCAAGACCCGTTTCATCGTCGTCGACGCCGTGGGGGTATGCGAACGGGTGAAAACTGACACCCGCCCGCTGGAACGCAAACCAACGGTCTCCTTCGAAAAGCTCCTCGACGCCGTCGGCCTCGGCACGACCGAAGCCGCTGTCCTGGAATCCCTGGCCGGTCGCCTCATCCGTCTGGAGCGCCGCCTCGACGACGAGATCAAAGCGGAGGTCGAGAAGAGCGCCAAGGGTCTTACCCTTTCTAAGATCGCCCGGGAACTCCTTGACGCCGTCGATCCCGACCGAATCGAGGCGGCAGCGCGTGCCGGTCTGCCCTCCAGCGCCGACCCCACGGACCGCGAACTGAAAACCGCCGCTGAGGCCCTCACCCGGAAGGCATCCATTCCCCTCGCCGCGAACCCCGATCTGCGGAACCTGCTCAAGAAGATCCAGAAGGCCGCCGAGCAGACCATCGACGTCATCTCCCGGGACGCGCTCCTCTACGCCGGCCCGACCCAGCAGAGTACCCAAAACGCAGCGCAGCTCGTCACCTCGTTCCGCGAGTTCATCCAGAAGCACCAGGCGGAGATTGCCGCCCTTCAGATCCTCTACAGCCGTCCCTACCGCCTGCGGCTCACCGAACCCCTGCTCAAGGAACTGGAGAAGAAGCTCCGCGCCGAAAACGCCGCATGGAACGAGGAGGCGCTCTGGCGGGCCTTCGCCGCCGCTCAGCCGGGGAAGGTAAAAGGCCGTTCCGTGGCCGACCGCTTCGCCGATCTCGTCCCGCTCGTTCGTTTCGCCCTGGAGCAGCAGCCGGTCCTGGAACCTTTCACTGACTCCGTGCACCGGCGCTTCGACGACTGGCTCGCGCAAAAATCCGCCGCCGGCGCCTCCTTCACCCCTGACCAGCGCGCCTGGCTGGAACTCATCCGCGACCATATCGCCACGAGCCTCAGCATTGAGCCGGGCGACTTCGACTACGCCCCCTTCAACCAGCGCGGTGGTCTGGGACGGGCCCATCAGCTCTTCGGCGAGCAACTTCCCCAACTGCTCGATGAACTCAACGAGGTCCTGGCGGCATGAAAAAGAGATCTTCCCCCATTGAACTGAATTTTGGGGAGCTGCCAACCCTTCCATCCGGCTGGCAGTGGGGACAAATGGCAAACGTAGCGACCGATGAAAGGAATTCCATTGTCGATGGTCCGTTTGGTTCGAATCTCAAACTGAATGATTACATTGACCCACCAGGCGTCCCCGTTCTCACAACAGCCAATCTTAGGGGAGACTATGGGCCATCCAGTGTGCGATACATTTCACAATCGAAGTTCAATCAACTAAAACGTAGCGAGGTTCGTGGTGGCGACATTCTGGTAGCAAAAATTGGGTCTTGCGGGCTCACCGGCATTTATCCGGAAGATATGCCCTCTGCTATCATCCCGGCAAATCTACTAAAGATAACGGTCCATAAGGATTATTCACGGAAATTTATATTTCATTATCTCAACTCTCCTGTCTTCTCAGAATTTCTTAAAAAAATAATCACTGCCACAGCTCAACCAGCTTTCAACGTGACAAAATTCCGCATGCTACCTATGCCGCTTGTATGCAAACAAACGCAAGATACCATAGTGGCAGAACTTGAGAAACAATTAACGCGGCTGGAGGCAGGGGTGGCGGCGCTCAAGCGGGTGCAGGCCAACCTCAAACGCTACCGCGCCGCCATCCTCAAAGCCGCCTGCGAAGGCCGCCTCGTCCCCACCGAAGCCGACCTCGCCCGAAAGGAAGGCCGTTCTTATGAAACCGGCGACCAACTCCTCGCCCGCATCCTCACCGAGCGCCGCCAGAAGTGGCAGGGTCGTGGCAAATACAAAGAACCCGCAGCACCCGAGACCGCCAACCTTCAGTCGTTACCCGAAGGTTGGACACGGACCGGATTTGAACAACTGTCGGACGGTACCCGACATGCAATCAAGGCAGGGCCTTTCGGAAGCACGCTCAAGAAGTCATTTTACGTGGCCACTGGTTTTAAAATCTATGGACAAGAACAGGTCATAAATGGTGATCCATATTTCGGTGACTACTTCATTTCACCCGAGCTTTTCAACGAACTGAAGAGCTGTGCCGTAAAACCAGGCGATATTCTCATCAGTCTTGTTGGAACTGCAGGGAAAGTACTTATTCTGCCAGAGGACTGCGTACCCGGAATCATCAATCCTCGGCTGTTAAAGCTAAGCCTCAACCGAACTGGCGTATCAACAAAATTTATCAAGATTGTTATGGAATCAGCGCAAACGCGTGCATTCTTCAAACTTGCAGCTCATGGTGGAACAATGGAGATTCTGAACTTTGGCATCCTCAAAAGTCTTCCACTCCCACTCCCACCCCTTGCCGAGCAGAAACGCATCGTGGCCGAGGTGGAACGGCGGTTGAGCGTGGTAGAGGAACAGGAAGCGGTAGTAGCCGCCAATCTCCAGCGCGGTAACCGGCTTCGTCAGGCAATCCTACAAAGAGCGTTTTCCGGTGGACTTGTGTATAATGGAACCTAATTTCAACAAAACCATGACGACGAGAAAAAGGGTGATGAAGATCACCACGATCGTCAAGAGGTGAAATAGTCATGAAGGACAAAACACCCATCCTCAAGGTGATGATCTCCTCAAGCGTCTACGGCGCGCAAAGCCTGTTAAGGCAAATATACGCGACTTTACTTGGTTTTGGATATGATGTGATCTGCTCGCCGGTCGGGACGTTGCCAGTGGATCCGCACCAATCCAATCTGGAAAACTGCCTTCGGGCAGTGGAGGCATGCGATATATTTGTGGGCTTCATTCGTCCTATCTACGGATCCGGGCGAGATTCGAAGAAAGATAAGTCAATCAGTCACCTGGAACTGGAACGGGCTATTGCTCTAAATCGCCCCCGTTGGATGCTCGCACACAGCAGCGTCGTCAAAATGCGGAGCTTGGTACGCCATGTCTTCTACAAACCGGACGGCTCCCGCAACAATCGTCCGTTCGAAGCGCTCAAGGGAGAATTCGATGATTTGCGTGTCATCGAAATGTATGACCTGGCAGCGGATTCATTAAGCAAGAAGCCGTGGTCACAACGAACGAACCATTGGGTACATGAATATCATTACGATTTTGAGGCTCTCGATTTCGTGCAGACTCAATTAAGTGATCCACGGCGTGTTAAACAGTATCTTGCACCAAGAAAGGCTTAATCATGGAAACACCCAAGACTGTTCGCGATATCATCGCCAAGGGCGAGTCGGCGCATGTAGAATTCAAGTCTGCCAATGCAGGTTTGGAAGTTCTCGGGAAAACGATCTGCGCTTTTCTGAACTCCGGCGGTGGGCAAATCATTGTGGGCATAAGGGATGACGGAGGTTTGGAGGGCGCAACTCATTCAAAAGATATCGAGAACATTCTACGGCCTCTTTCCGGGGGGGGTGAACCCGGAGGTCTGATCACACCCAACGCCGTCTGGGATATTACAGAAGAACCTTCCGAAGGTGGAAGCGTGTCTATCATCGATGTGCCTGCCGGCGCGGACCGGCCCTATGTCTTTAGAAATTCTATTTTTATCCGAACTGGCAAGAAATCCCGACAGGCAACTGGCAATGAAATTCGGGCTCTTATAGAACGGCGCTATCAACAAGGGGCCAGATGGGAACGCCAGCCGGTTTTAGAGGTAAATCTGAAGGACTTGGATGAGAAAGAGATTTTGGAGACGGCCAGACTAGCGACAGACAAAAGGGGTTGGCGTTTTCGAAAGATCGAAGATCCTTGGGCAATTCTCGAAGATTTGAACTTAGTCGACCACGGACGGTTGACCAATGCAGCAGTTATCCTTTTTGCAAGAGAGGCGGGCCACATCTACCCACAGGCACAGGTGCGAGCAACCGTCTACGCCTCGGACAAGGCAGGGGTCTCTTTTACGGATGACCAAGTGTTCGACGGCCATCTATTCGCAAATCTTGAAGGATTCGAAGCATTCGTGAAGCGCCACGTTTCTACCGTTTCGGAATTCTCGGCGGGTAAAGCAGAGCGAGTAGACACCCCAACACTTCCCTACTGGTCACTTAGAGAGGGCTTCCGCAATGCCCTTATGCACCGGGACTACAGTTCATATCAGGGACGGGTATCGGTCGGTATCTATCCTGGACGAATGGAAATCTGGAGCTATGGAGGACTGCCCCAAGGATTGACTATCACATCACTTAAAAAGGCGGACCGCTCGCTTCCCGTTAATCCTGATATCGCTCAAGTGCTTTTTCTCCGTGGACTGGTGGATCTGCTGGGGCGAGGAACACGCAAAATAGTCGAAGAGTTCCAAAGCCTGGGCTTGCCAGAACCGAAATGGAAGGAACAGGCCGGCGGAATCACGTTAATTTTGCTTAGCGGCGCGAAACCGGGTCACCTTCCCCGGGAACTGAACTCAAGACAAATAGACATCCTTCGTCGGATGAGGCCGGGATCAACCGATACAATGGCCTCCGTCTTGAGGGCGTCAGGGCAGAAAATGAGCGAACGTACTGTCCGTAACGACTTATCAAAATTATTGAAACTTGGTTATTTGGCGCTCCAGGGGCGTGGCAAGAGCACGTTTTATATTCGCACGGAGAAGCCACTTGCATGATTTGCCGGAAATTGCCGGATAAACAACCCGGTTCTTATTCATATTTTCAAGTGATATAAGCATATTACGCTGTATCGATGGAAACACAGGAGGGCTCTTGCTTGCCGGATATTGCCGGAAAGTCATAACGCGAGCAGACACCATATCCGGAATAATCCGGCAATGCCATTGCGGCATTCTTATAGACGCAATGCCGAGATCCAGCATGATAACGGTAGGTTATTAGGATATCATCTTTGCAGAATCCGGCAATTTCCGGCAAAAGGATATTCCCATTTATGACGAACAACCATTCCAACCAACTCGTCCAGAAGCTCTGGAACTACTGCAACGTCCTGAGGGATGACGGGCTTTCCTACGGCGACTATGTCGAGCAGCTCACGTTTCTGCTCTTCCTCAAGATGGCCGACGAGCAGAGCCGGCCGCCCCACAACAAACCATCCGCGGTGCCGCAGGGCTGGGATTGGCCGAGCCTCCTGGCGCGCGACGGCGACGACTTAGAGATCCATTATCGCCATACGCTGGAGGAACTGGGAAAGCGGCCGGGGATGCTGGGGGTCATCTTCCGCAAGGCGCAGAACAAGATCCAGGACCCGGCGAAGCTTCGGCGGCTGATCGTGGATCTGATCGACAAGGAGGAGTGGACCAGCCTCTCCGCCGACGTGAAGGGCGACGCCTACGAGGGGCTGCTCCAGAAGAACGCCGAGGACGTCAAGGGCGGCGCGGGACAGTACTTCACCCCGCGTGCGCTGATCGCCGCGATGGTAGATGCGATGGCTCCGCGGCCGGGGCAGACGATCTGCGATCCCGCCTGCGGCACCGGCGGGTTTCTCCTGGCCGCCCACGATTACATCGCCCGAACCGCGGGTCTGGACAAGGAACAGAAGAAGCGTCTCAAGTTCGGGACCCTCTTCGGGGTCGAACTGGTGGACGGCGTCACGCGCCTCTGTGCAATGAATCTGCTTTTGCACGGCATCGGCGGGGAGTCGGACGCCGAGCTGCCCGTGGTCACCAAGGACGCCCTCGCCGGGAAGCACGGCGAATATGACATGGTCCTGGCCAATCCGCCCTTCGGCAAGAAGAGCAGCGTCACCATCGTCAACGGTTCAGGCGAGCAGCAGAAGGAGAGCCTCGTCATCAATCGCGACGACTTCTGGGCCACGACGAGCAACAAGCAACTCAACTTCCTCCAGCACATCTTCACGATCCTCAGGCAGCGCGGCCGGGCGGCGGTGGTCATGCCGGACAACGTCCTGTTCGAAGGCGGCGCGGGCGAGACGGTGCGCCGCGAACTCCTTAAGCAGGCCGACGTCCACACCCTCCTGCGCCTGCCTACCGGGATCTTCTACGCCCAAGGGGTGAAGGCGAACGTCCTGTTCTTCGACCGGAAGCCCGCCCGGGAGACCCCGTGGACGGAAAAGATCTGGATCTACGACCTGCGGACGAACCTCCACTTCACGCTGAAGGAAAACCCGCTGAAGCGCGCGGACCTGGATGATTTCGTGGCGTGCTACCACCCCGAGAACCGCCACCTGCGCACGGAGAGCGAGCGCTTCAAGACCTTTGGCTACGCGGATCTTTTGAAACGCGACAAGGTGAACCTTGATATCTTCTGGCTGAAGGACGAGAGTCTGGAAGATTCCGCCAACATCCCCGCCCCAGAGGTGATCGCTCGGGAAATCGCGGACGACCTGGAGGCGGCGCTGGAGCAGTTCGCGACGATCGCGGAGGATTTGCGGCGGTAGCACCCGCCGGTGTGTTTTACGGCAGGCGGCCTCTCCGTCTCAGGTCGTCGAGGATCTCCTGGATCTGCGGCATGGCCTGGGCGGCGGCCTTTTCGCCCTCGATGATCGCCTCGTGGCGCCGGTCGAAGTCGCCCGCGCCGATCTGTCCCACCCGGGGACGGATGACCACGTCGGCGTTTTTTAACTGTATGGCCGCGATGCTCGCGTACATGATGCCGATCGTCTGCAGGAGCGTGTCGATGATCCCCTGGGGGAGACCGCCCGAAACCCCGGTGGAGATGTCCACGGCGATCACGACGTCCGCGCCGGCCTTCCTGGCAGCATCCACGGCAACGGGGCTGACCACGCCGCCGTCCACGTAGGACTTGTCCCCGATCCGGACCGGCTGGAAGACCCCGGGGATCGAGCAGCTCGCCCGGACCGCCTTGCCTGTGTTCCCCGTTGCGAAGACCGTCTCCTCGCCGGTCTGGAGGTTCGTGGCCACCGCCCGGAAGGGGATCTTGAGCTTTTCGATGGTCGTCTGGCGGACAGTCCGGTTGACGAAATTCTCCAGCCTCTCCCCGCGGAAAAAGCCGTTGTCGGGGAGGGTCAGGTCGGCCACATCGTCCCGCTGGAGGGCAAGGGCCATCTTCTGGATCTCGAAGGCGTCGTAGCCGTAGGCGTACAGGCTGCCGACAAAGCTCCCCGCGCTCGTCCCGACGATCAGGTGAATCGGGAC
>JAHJXP010000137.1 GCA_018827585.1 Pseudomonadota bacterium
ACCATCCCCGCATGCTCCCGGAGGGCTCGGGTGAAGCACGTCCGTCTGAAAAATTGTTTCGGGTCCCGGTAATCCTCCGGCGCCGTCCCGGCGATGACCTGCTCCAGATGGATGGCAAACTCATCTGGATTGAACGAGCGCCCTTCCCGGACTTCTTTCCGCGGTGTGGCGATCTTATACCAAGGTTCCATGGGCATACTCCCTGTCAGGTTTCATTCAGGATTCGGTGGGCTCGTCATCGCCTGCAATCTGTCTTTCCAGTTCCTTCAAAGGTGGAAGAATCTTAATGATCGCCTCTCTGAGAGTTTCGAGGTCTCGCTCGATGATTTGCCAGATCTCGGCAACGCTCACCCCCTCATACTGGTGGATCAAAACATCGCGAAAGCCGGATAGTGCACGCCATGGAATCAATGGATGATTTTCCCTGTAATCGCCGGGTATCCGCTTTGCAGCTTCACCAATAACTTCGAAATTCCGAATAACGGCGTCTTGAGTCCGCGCGTCGGTGAAAAAGGCATCTTTCCCTTCAGCGGTGTATTCGAGAATCCGGTCAATCCGCTCCAATATCTGAGCCAAATAAACTCGGGGGTCTTTCTTCATAATGGCCGTGCCTCCTTGAGAATTTTCCGGCGTAAAAGCCAATAGAGGCCATCTTCGGAAACCACGTCTACTTTTGCACCAAGCAGGTCCTTCAGATCCAAGACCAGAGCGCTCAGATCCAGCAAGCTACGCCCCTCTTCCATATTCACCAGCAGATCGATGTCGCTTTCCGGACCGGGTTCGCCTCTGGCAACCGAACCGAAAACGCGGATGTTCCTCGCGCCATGCTTTGCCGCAAGAAGCATAACGGCATCGCGTTTTTCTTTCAGCCGTTTTTCAGCATCCATTTCGCTATATCTCCTTTTTTTACCTCGGTACGGCGAGAAGCATGGCATCCAGCAAACGTTTTTCCTCACTTACTATAGGATACAGGGCCGACGGGGCAATGGCAAGACACAAAAAGTCCGGGCCACGATCCTGATCCGCTTTGATTCGTGAGATGCGCCCTTCTCCGAGTTCCTTGCACGGCGTGGCGATCTTGTACCAGGGGTCCATGGGTACACACTCCTCTATGATCTTCTCAGCCGGGTGAAAAGATCGGTTGCCGTTTGTTTCAATCGAATCAAATTTGCGTAAGCGACCGGCGCGAATCCGTTCTCACACGAGTACATGCGGTATCGAATGCCATCGGCGACAATCACGTCGCAAGGCACGCCGAGGGTTTCCACGTATCCCTTGGCCTGCTCCAGCGCACCTTCTACACCTGCACCGAATCGCTTGGCTTCGATCACAAACCGGCAGTTCTCGGGAATACGCGGTAACGACTCAAACAGAGCCACGTCGATGTACCTCCATTTGACGGCAATCCGCTCCGGTGGCCAGCCGAGCGCCTGAAGAAACGGAACCACGAAGTGCGCAACCATTTCATCCTCGGTGGGACAGTCCCCGAAGTTCTGACGATCCAAAAACAACCCGGCCAAATCCTGCGCTTGCGCCACGATTCCTTCAAGAGCCGGAGGAACCTTGTCCAAGCCAGGCTCCTCTCCGGGAAGCTCCGGCAAAGGCATTTCCTGCCAATGTGTAGGCGGCGAGTTCAGAAATCGCTCGGCATAGTCCTTCACTTCCTCGTTCCATGTCCGCGAGCAGCGCGTTGGGTTGGCTCCGAAAACCTGAGTCCCGAACGTGTATTCCTGCGGCAACCTGATCCATCGGATACGTCTGGCATGCTGGAGATCCCATCCATTCACGTCATCGAATTGATTCAGGTACATGTAATCGCTGGCCACAATTCCTACGGCTGTTATCGTGGCAATACCCGTGCGAAGGAGCACCGCATCGCCCACTTGCATCTCGCTGGCGAAGCGGCGCACGAAGCCGCCCTCGAATTCGTCATCGTCGCGCTCAGGCTTCCAGGCTCCGGCGTCTCCCGGCCCGATGAGCCCTACCCCATGCTTAAGGAAGACGTCGGCATAGGGCCTTGAGGCCGGGCCACCACCCAGTTGCCAGATAGACAGGTTGTCCTTCACCATTGCCATCATCACCACCTACCTCGGCGCCGCCAAGAGCATCGCGTCCAGGAGCCTCTTCTCCTCGCTTTCTTTAGGATAAAGGGCCGACAGGGCATTGGAAAGACGAAGGAAGTCCGGGCCGCGATCCTGTTCCGCTTTGATGAGCGCCCGGAGAGCGTTCGCCTGGCCGCCCGCCTGAAGGAGCATCGCCGCATGCACCCGGTCGAGGGTGGTCGCCTTGCTCATGGATTCCCCATTCATCGCGGAGGAGTCGATGGTCACCTTCCGGCGGCCGCGGCCGCGAATCCTGGGGGCTTGATCCTGTTCCATTTCAGGGAAGAGCGCCAACTGCAGATGGTTGACCGGGTCGTCCTCGATCCAATCGGCGGCGGAACCGACCCCGTCGTCGCCGAAGAGCTGCCTGGCGCGCTCGGAAACCGGCAGGAGCCGCACCACGCCCTTTTCGGTCGTGACGATCCGGTTCTCCCAGAGAGGCAGGTTGATCCCCAGCGGCTGGGCAAAGCGTCGCACCACATCAAAGACCAGGCTGAAGCCCTTGGCCTTGCCGCGCGGGGTGGCACCCTCACCCTCATCCTCTTCGCCTGCGCCGTCTTCGGCATCTTCCCCCGGATCCGCGGCAGTACCATTTTGGCCATTCGTACTCTGGAGCGTCCAGAGGAAAAGGGCGGTCAGACGAGCGTCTTCCTCCAGCGCCCCAGCCGCGCCGTTCCGTGCCCGGGCTTCCGACGTGCCGAGGATCTGCTCGAGGGCGATTCGGCCCACTGTCTCCCAAACATATGCCAGATAACCCCGTGTATTGGGCTCTGCCGCTTCCGGATTGCCGCCGAGAGGAATCTCCCTTTCTTGCGGATCGACAACCTTGGAATACCTGCTGTAGATCTCCAAGGCCGGCCCGATGCAGGCAAAGACGAGGTCGGCGCCGCGGACGCCTTCGCCCTGCAGGCGCTCCATCCAGTCGCCGACACGGTTCGGCAGCTCGCGCAGGACGCCGGCCCAGTCGCCTACGGGCGCGTCTTGGGGGCGCGGGCGGCAGACGAGATGGACACTGGTGGCGAGGGCGGCCGACTCACGGGCGCGCAGACGCGAACCCATTTCCGTCGCGATTGGCCACGACCCGGTGATGGTCCATCCACCGCGGATCATGCCCGAGAGGAGCGCTTCCCAGCCCTCGGTCGTCTTGTGAGCGAAAACTACGCAGCCGACGCCGTCCTCGCGTAGGACACGCTGACCCTCGGCGAAGGCACGGGCCATAGCCTGCTCGAACCACATTCGATCCTTCGGCTGGCCATCGTTCTGTTTCGTTTCGTCCTGCACGGCTTCGCGCAGCTTCGGTGTCAGCAGATTCGTCGCGTCGAAGGGATCGCGCAACAGCGCATGGTTCGGCAGCGCGCGCTTGAGCCAAACGAAAAAGAAGTCCGAGAGATCCGCATACGGGACCGCATTGTAGTACGGGGGGTCTGTGAACCAAACAGTTGCGGTCTGGTCGGGCAGTGGATGCTCAGCAGCGTCGGCGAGCTCGCTTTGTCCGGAGGACGAACCTGGCCATACATCTGCGACCTCAGCCACAAGATCGCAAGCGTTTTCCCACGCACCAGGCGCGTGCACTATCGGAACTACTTCGGCGAAATCCCATACGATCGGAAGGGCTTGGCGGCCGAACGTGTGCTGCATCTTTTCCGCGAAGGCGTTCCAATTCGTCAGGCTCATTCCGCACATGGCCATCCGACTGAGAGCGAGGGCGAACCCTCCTGCCGCCGGTGAGGAACCACCAGTTTCCTGTATTAGCAGTGGAATCCAGGTTCTAAGCGCGACCTTCTGCCGCGCGGCAAAGAGGTCGCCCCACTCGAGCATGCCGTACCGCTGCACGCGGAAGCCCAGCGTGCCGACCGGCGGCAGCGGCTCATCCGGCACCGGGCAGAGACCCTGCTTCCCGCCCTGCTCCCACTCGCCGAGGATCGCCGCAAGCCGCTTCTGCGCCTTTCGCACCGCTTCGTAGTCGCGTTCCGCGGGCAGCCGGTAGTGCCGGCCCCGCTCGCCCTGCCGAAGCGTGACGACCGCGAGCAGCCGCGCCCCGCCAGTGCGGCGGCCCTTCTCGTCAAATACGACATCGGCCCCGCCACGCTGTGCTGCTAGCTGGCTAACTGTTCGTGGATTCTTCTTGTTGCCAGGCAAGACGCCACCACAGCAGCAACAAATCACATTGGCGTTGTTTCCCTTGGCCTTCGTTCCTTCGATCACCACGTATCCGGGACCCGGGTCTTTGCTTCCGTGCCCACGAACTATCCGAAGAGTGACCGGCCCCCCGGTTGGATTACTTTCCACGACTAGCGCGACGGACTGGCCATCGACCGCCTCACGGAGGTAGCTGGCCTTCTTCGCCCCCTTCATCGAGAGCCATCCCGACTTGAATACGGGGATCTCCGCGCCACAATTCGGCGACTCGCAGCGCACGGTCCGCGCCCAGAGGTAGGCGATGGGCGTCGCGCCGTCCGGGTCCTTTGGATAGAGGTCGGCCAGATCCTTCTCCGCCTGCCGTTTGATCTCCGCCCCGACACGGCGCAAATCCTCCGCGAGCTTCGGCCCGTGGCGCGGGATGTCCTCGAGTATCACCTTCAGTATCAGGCAGGCAACCGGGTTCAAGTCGCTCGCGAACGTCTCGCACCCGAGCCGCAGCGACTCAAGCGGGATCGAGCCGCCTCCCGCGAATGGGTCCACCACCAGAGGGGCCTCCTCGCCGTGCGCCGCCTTCACCAGCGCGCGGCTCACCTCGAGATAGGTGCGTTGCGCCGCGTTATCCCAGTTCGCGAAGTCCGCGATGAACTTGAGCAGTGCCTTGCGCAGGTCCTCGTCCGTGGTGCCCGGATTGCAGCCGCCCACCTGCGGCAAGAGCTTTCGCGCCTGCTCCCTAAATTCCGTCGGGCAGAGCGGATCGCACGGGTCCGGCCACAGCAGCGCGAGCAGCACCGCCCGGCTCGACGCCAGCGGTCGCCGCGCCCACCAGAGGTGCAGTGTAGAGATGTGTCCCTTCGGTCCCGACTTTTCCCGCACCGCGTGCTTCGAGACCACGGCAATGGGAAAATCCACTTCAGCCAGACGTTTGCAGTCTTTTGGTATCATTCGTCTTCCTCTGTCAAACGGTTTATGAAAGCTCTGCCGTCTTGGGGCGTATGGGGACAATCGACCAGAAATTGGCTAAGAGCCCTGTTAGCCATCCCGCTATTGCGGCCAGTGTGCCGTTGCGGACCCGTTCTCCTATCGCAGTAAGTTACAAAGAGGTGATGCTTCGCACGGGTCAACGAAACGTACAAAAGGCGACGCTCGTCATCAATGGCGTCGCCCTGAGCTCGGCCTGGAATGTATTGATCCTCTGCCGCAGCAATAATAACGGCTTCGGCCGTCAACCCCTTGGCTCTGTGCATCGAGAGGATATTTACTCTGCCCTGTTCAATCTCCTGTTCAATATCATCGCTTGCCACCTCCGTAGCCCGAACTAACTCCTTCAGGGACGCGGCTTCTGTAGTTTCCGCAACACGCTCGAACTCTCGTAAGACAGAATCACGCGACTCTTTGTTTACAATCAGGGATTCCGCTGCCGTGCGGACCACATCCAGCAGTTCATCGTGAGTTTCGTGTTCCTCTTGCACATCCCCGGAGAACAACTCTTCGAGTCGGTCCAACACGCGGCTGATAGCTCCGGAAAGGCGGGACTGATGATTGCTGGGTAGGATGACGGCGTTGTCACTGACAGCGAGTACAGTCTCAGCAAAGCTCATCCCGCGGCTGCGGGCAAGGTCATAAACGGCACCGATCGCGCTGGAACCGACGCCGTTGCACCAGACCTGAAAAAGGGTGCGCCAGGCCAAGCTGTCCTCGCGGCTGACAGCCAATCGCATAAAGGCAAGAAGGGTCCTACCGACAACACAATCCAATGGGCTCGCCGTGTCTGTTGCTGCAGAAACTGGTATGCTGGCTGCTTCGAGTCTTTGTCGGATTGGACCAGAAAATACACCATTGTGATCAGACCGAAGAAGTATCAGGATGTTATCAGGCTGTAGTCCGTGGTCCTCCACGAGATGAGTGCAAAGCGATGCAATGCCTGAGGCTTCCGCATTCTGATCCTGGAATCGTAGCAGTGCAACTTCACCTTGTCCTCTACCGGGTTCGGACCTGATTTCCTTTTCGATGCGGCGATGGTCCTGCTGGGCAACGAAAAGACCCAAGTCAAGAATGCCGCAGTCACACCGTTTGCATATCTCCAATGAAAGCTCTTCTGCACCGCTATAGTCGAGGGGGAACCTGCGTATGCCTTCCGGGTGTGCCTTGCGAAACCCATATATGCTTTGGTCGTCATCTCCCGCGATGAATAATTCTACGTCGCGTAATGCGATTTCGCTTACCACAGCGAGGTCACAACGGTTCAGGTCCTGATATTCATCCACAAGGAGGTATTCAATCGGTCCTTCGAGCTCAAAATCTCCACGCTGTTCAAGAGCCTTCTTCAACTGATAGACGAGTTCGGAACGTAGCGTGTAACCGTAGATTCTTCGATGTTCTCTCCATAAGCCGAGGAAACGGGGATTGGGAAAGCGCCTCTCCCAATCTGCCTGCGTCGCCGTCAAGCTTTGCCAATCGGCAGAAAGCTTGTCCAGAAGATCACGCGCTTCGCTGATACGCTTCAGGTTGAGCAGGCCCTTTAGATCTTCCAGTATGATGTTGCGCTCTTCCCAGTCGTCCGCAATTCGTAGGGGATGTTGCAAGTCTGTAATACGCGTTTCGTTCCTGATCAGTTGCCGGAGTGCAAAAGAATGAAGTGTGGAGATACGAGGGCATTGTCCTTCACCCAGCTCATTCTCGACGAGTTGCCGAAGCTCCCACGCAGCTACTCGCGTGAACGTAACAGCCAGAATGTTTCCAGGAGATACATTCTGTTCGGTCACAAGAAAACAGATATGCCGTGTTAGAGTGAGCGTTTTGCCTGTTCCCGGACCCGCCAACAATCTGGCATGTCTGCCAGCATGCGCTGCTGCTGTTCTTTGCTCAGGTAGTAGATTGTCATCCCATGCCATTATGCGCTTTCTCCTTTAGGGCTGTACGTTCGTAAAAATTGGGGTTCGATCTGCCGGTCGAGTTGGCGAATCGACCAGCCGCCGCGCAGGGCTTCGGTTTCATAGAACTGCCTGGCATGCTCATTCTTGACCGAAAGCAAGCGCACGTATGCGGACCAGGGAAGCGGAAACCGAGATGTAACGGTGGAAAGGAAAGATTCTGCAGACACTGTCTGCGGAATTTCCATGCCTTCTGATTCGCCAGACATTGTCTGGCAAATTGGCTCTTGTGAGGATTGCCACATTTCGCCAGACATTGTCTGGCGAATCTGCTTAACAGGATAGATAAGGTAAAGCAAGCGCATCTGCTGGATGTTCTGGCGTGAGAATCCACGCCCAAAACGTTTAGTCAGGTCTGCCGCCAGCCTTTCGATAAGAGCGGTTCCGTATTCGGCGCGTTTCTCACCCGACTGCTCGAACTCCACGATGCGCTTTCCTATCAGCCAATAAGCGGCCGTCATGACGCAGCTCACCGACCGGGCAGTTGAACGTCTGGCCCCATCAATCAGCTTAGAGATATCCCCAAGAATGGAATCGTACTGAACTGACAAGCCATTTTCCTTTGGTTCGATCTTTTTCGTCATAGCTCCTCCTTGCCGTAGGGTGGTTGATCCTCGCGCACTCGCATGGGCTGCCGGAGGGCGTCCACGGAAAGATAGTAGTGGGCGACCTTTTTCACCTCGTGCCAGGCCAATCTGGCCGGGTCCTTCAGGGGCTCCTGGAGCACAGGGTCCGCGGCGCAGTTCGTGACGACGTAGAGCCAGTAACAGTCGCGCCGGTCCTCCGCCACCCGGCGTTCGTTGGGGGTGAGTAGGATCGATCCCGCGGCGGCGGCGAGGCCCTTGACCTCGATCAGGCGCAGCTCGCCGGAGTTGAGATCGAGGCTCGTGATGTCATAGCCCAGGTTTTTCTCGTGGACGTCGTAGACCTGGCGGCCCCGGGCCTGCTCGTATTCCATGACCACCCGCATGGCCGTGGTCTCGGTCTCCGGATTCGGCTGCATCCGCCGGATATCCGCGGCCTCGCGCTCCGGATGGGGCAGGACGAGGACGGAGGCCATCCTTTCGACGGCCTGGAGCGTAAGCGCTCCTTGTTGTTCCAGCTCCTTCCGGCGGCGCTCGCGCCTCGCCAGAAGATCTGCATGGCGGTTTTCGGCCTGGGCCAGGCGGCCGTCGGCGCCGGCGACGCCCCTTTCCCGGTCCTCGTTCGCCTTCCCGATCTCCTCATCCGCCTTCAGGAGCAGTTCCGTCAGCGACAGCTCCACGTGCTCGGCGATGCGCCCCACCTCAGCGACGCGCTCCCGGCGGGTCTCCTCCAGGAAGGGCTGAAGGGCGTTTGCATGCAGCCAGGCCGACGCCTCGGGCGCCACGGCGACAGCGGGAAGCTCCCTTGGGGGTTGGGCCGGAGAGAAGTTGCCCAGGACATTTGGCTCGCGCAGGCGCTTCTCGCCGTTTTCGGTCAGTTCCACGGCAAAAAGCCGCTCGTGAAAGACCTGCCCCAGGCCGTCCACCACCCGGGCGCGGTAGAAATCGATCCGCGACGGTTCATCGTGCTGGAGTGAATAGAAGCAGGCCCCCCTGGCAAAAGACTCGGTGGCCTGGCCCCAGGCGTGTCTGCGGATCGCCTCGAAGAGGGGGTGTCCCGGCGTGACCCATTCGAGGCGGTTCTTCTCCGCCGTATCGCGGTCCGTCGAACAGCGGGGATAGCGGTTCGCGAGCACAGGAAGCTTCCAGTCCGGGTCGCGCTCGTAGCGGCGGAGGGCCGGCGGCGTCCGGGCGGGCTCGAAGGCATAGGGCAGGGTCTCCACGGCCTTGAGTCTCAGGGGAACAGATTCGGCGGCCTCGCGCATGAACCGGGCGATCGTCTCGGGCACGACGCGGCGCTCCTGCGCCCGGGCGCGGCGCTCGATGAGCATCTCCAGGTTGAGCTTCTTGGATGCCAGTCCTTCCAGGGCGTTCTGGCAGATGGCGCGGAATCGCCCCTCATCGACGTTTTCCAGCATGCGATCTTCAAGGTCCGCATCGCCGAGTTTTCCTGCATAGTAGTCCCGGAGGATGCGCTCGACATGGGCGGAAGGCAGCACCTCGCCGATCACGTTGAAGACCGCGTCGTCGTCGAGGGCGTTCCGGATCTCCTGCAACCTGTCGAACAGGCGCTGGAGGACCCGGCCTTCGATCGTGTTCGTGGCCGCGAAATTGAAGATGAGGCAGTCCTTCCGCTGGCCGTAGCGGTGGATGCGCCCCATCCGCTGCTCCAGGCGGTTCGGATTCCAGGGGATGTCGTAATTGAACAGGATGTTGCAGACCTGCAGGTTGATGCCTTCCCCCGCCGCCTCGGTGGCCACGAGGACCTGGATATCGCCCTCCCGGAACTGCTGTTCGGAGTAGAGCCGCGTGCCGGGTTCGTTCCGCGACCCGGGCTTCATCCCCCCGTGGATGCAGCCGACCCGGAAGCCCCAGTCCTTGAGATTCTCCATAAGATAATCGAGGGTGTCCCTGAATTCGGTGAAGACGAGGAGCCGTTGGTCCGCGTGATCGAAGAATCCTTGTTTTTGCAGTAAATCCTTGAGCTCCGATAGTTTGGCCTCGCCGCCGGACTCTTCGACGGCCCGGGCCTGCCCGGCGAACTCCCGCAGTTCCGCAATTTCCTCATGCACCTGTTCGGCATTGCCGGCCAGGGTAATCGCCTCGAGCATCTCCTCCAACTGCTCCCGCTCGTTCTCCTCCATTTCCTCGATCTCTTCGGGATCCGGGAGGGAGGGCGGGGCTTTGCGGGTGAGCTCCTGGGCGCGCTTGAGGCCCTCCTCAAGCCGGCGGGCGCGGTTCTCCAGGCTGTGCCGCAGGGCATAGGTGCTGGAGGCGAGTCTGCGCTGGTAGAGGGACATCAGGAAGCCGACCGCACGGGCGCGGGGGTCGTCCCCCTCGGCGGCGGCCTTCGTGCTTTGCCGCTTCACAAACCGGGTGACGTCCCGGTAAAGATCGAACTCCGGCCCGTCGATGTGAAAATCCACGGTGTGGATAATCCGCTTGGTGAAGATCTTTTCGGCGACCCAGGAGCCGTCCGGGCGCCGTTCGGGGAAATAGACCATCGCCTCCTTCGTGCGGCGCAGATAGAACGGTGCGGTACGGCGCTTCATCGCCTCCTGGATCGAACGGACATCCGCATAGACATCCTGATCGAGGAGCTGGAGGAACAGGGTGAAATTCTCCGGATCGCCCTTGTGGGGCGTCGCGGTGAGCAGGAGGAGGTGATCCGCGGAGTCCCGGAGGAGCTCGCCCAAGGCGTACCGCGCCGTCTTGCGGGCGGGCGGCGTCCAGGACATGCGGTGCGCCTCGTCCACGATCACCAGATCCCAGCGGACCTGCCGGAGCCCCGGCAGGATTTCATCCCGTTTGGCCAGATCGAGGGAGGTGATGACCTTCTTCTGCTCCAGCCACTGGTTGACGCCGAATTGATCGCGGATGTCGCCCCCTTTGAAAACGAGAAACTTCTCGTCAAATTTCTCCTTGAGCTCTCGCTGCCACTGGAAGGCCAGGTTGGCCGGACAGACGATCATGATCCGCTCGGCAAGCCCCCGCAGTAGCAATTCGCGGATCAGGAGACCCGCCATGATGGTCTTTCCGGCGCCTGCGTCATCCGCCAGCAGAAACCGGACGCGGGCCAGCTTCAGGAGGTAGTCGTAGACCGCCTCCAACTGATGGGGGAGCGGATCGACCCGGGAGATGGAGAGACCGAAGTAGGGATCGAACTCGTAGGCGATGCCGAGGGCGTAGGCCTGCAGGCCGAGGCGGAGCAACCGCCCGTCGCCGTCATAGCGATAGCCGGTATCCGTGACGGTGAGACCTTCCAGGTCCGCGGCGCTGAGTGTCACCTTGCGGAAACGCTCGGAGGAGACGCCCACCAGCCCCAGGACCCACGTCCCGTCGCCGCCGGCCCGGACCGTCTCCACCCGCATGGGTTCGCTGAAGAGGGAACCTCTCAGGATCTGTCCTTCGTGCGGTGTTTCAACTACAGGCATCGATTCACCTTTCTTTGAAGGAACGATAACATGGATATGCAGAAAGTTGGCGATATTCCTACGCCCAATTCACGAAAAAGGCAACCATCAAAAATAAATAAGGAAAATGGGTTAGGAAAGAAACTACTTCACCCCGGAATGAGGTCGATGACCGTCTCGACGAAGGGCTGGTGCTGGAGGAGGATCGTGAAGCGGCCGCCGCCGCGGGCGAGCCCCCTCCTGTCGGACGTCCTACCGGAGAGGCCGAAGCCACGGATCGTCGGGTCGTCCACCCCCGCCAGATCGATCGCGCCGGCGACTCAGGATTCAACTTCCCGCCCCTGCTGCGCCTCCAACACCCGCAGAAGAGACGACGTGTCGTCATACCCCCATCCCGCCTCCATCAGGATTCTGAGCTGTTTGGCCACCAGGGTCACTGCCGGCAGCTCGATCCCCGCTTCACCTGCGATCCCCAGAACCATCCGGAAATCCTTCTCGTGGAGGCGCGCTTCGATCCCGGCGGAAAAATCGCGCTTCGCCATCTTGGGGCCCATGAGATCCAGCATGCGGCTGCCGGCAAATCCCGGGGCGACGGCGGGGCTGGAAAACGCCGCGGCGCCCAGCGCAAGAAGCGGGGCGGTGGCTTCCGGGTGGCGCGCATAGAGGCGCAGGCGATGGCCTGCCCGAAGCAGATGCTCCGCCATCGGAGTTCCCATATTGCCTAGGCCGATAAACCTAAATTCCCGCCAAAATTATAACGAGGAACAATGCATTTATTTGAAATGAATCAGTTTATGAACTAAAAAGCCTTTACGTTTCCCTTTTTTATCGTTATAATTACGACGATGAAGGATGCACACGTCGGCGACCGTG
>JAHJXP010000138.1 GCA_018827585.1 Pseudomonadota bacterium
CCGAACGCAGGTCTCGCCGCCTTCCGGCGTCATCCGTTCCAGGGCCTCGCCCGCCACCTCCAGGAGGGAGGAGCTGAAGAACCCGGCAATCCGGTCGTACCGGCGGGCGCCTTGCAACTGGGTCGTCAGGAAATCCTTCAACGGACTTCGGCGGGAGGAATAGCGATGGATCATCCGTTGTCACCGTTCCAAAAGTCAAGTGGCGGAAACCACCTATATCGCCTACCTATCATCGTCATTAGATATACCGAGTGAAAATCAAATAATATCTGAGCCTTCACATACATTGATGAGTTCTGCCAAAGCCAGGATTTGCGGTCTGCGCCCGCTGCCTTCCCGAACCACCTTGAGAATCCCTGCTTTTTTCAGACGTCCCAGCATATTCATGATCATAGGCTTTCCCGGCATACCCGGTCGATCGTCAAACAGCGAACTCGTAAAAACCGGCTGATCGAACAGACAGTCCAGAAGCGGCACGGCGTATCGGGAATGGGTAAGGTCGATGATCCTGCCCTTCAGGCGGCCGTACAGGTCGATGATGGCCTGAGCCTTCCTTGCATTTTCCCTGGATTGCTCGTCCATTGCGCGAAGGAAAAAGCCAATCCACCGCGTCCATGCGGTGGGCGTCTTTTCACTCAGTCCCTGGAGACCGGCCACATATTCCTCTCTATATCTCTCCAGGTACGCAGAGATATAGAATACCGGGCTGGAAATCAGTTTTCTTTCAAAGAGAAAGAGCGGCACAATCATCCGGCCCAGGCGTCCGTTACCGTCAAGAAAAGGGTGAATCATTTCGAACTGGGCGTGAATAATCGCCAATTGAACGAGCGGATCAGGACGATCGAAATGGTAATATTTCTCCCAGTTGTCCAGATGCGGCATTATATTCTGAGGTGCGGGTGGAACAAATTGAGCAGCTTCGATGGGCAATCCCGATGTTCCAATCCAGTTTTGAGTAGTGCGGAATTGCCCCCTGGCCTTGAATTTTCCTCGTACGCCATCCAAGAGCACGGCATGCAGTTCTTTTAAGAGATTCAAAGAAAAGGGATGGGTTTTCAATTCCTCTTCGGCCCGACGCATGGCGCGCCGATAATTCATGATTTCTTCGATATCCCGGACACGGGATTCTTCAACAGGCGCTTCCCCGGCCTCGAACTTCAACACCTCGCCCAGGGTTGCCTGCGTACCTTCGATCTTCGAGGATAAAACAGCTTCCTGGGTTGTGAGGGGGGATAGGAGGACATCTGGATTGGCAAGACCATACAGAATCCCATCATAATAGGCCAGGGACCGGTTCGCCTTGCCGATCAGGGGGATCAGGGAATCCCACTGGATGCCATCGATCGGAAGCTGTTGCGGTTCAAAGGGTTGCATCTTGTCTCCAATGGATTATACACAAAGTCGCTTGTATATAACGAATTGCCAATCTGTTATATACAAGGTGAGGTTGGTTGTCAATACGAACTGTTGTATGCGAACGGGGTTTTGTTGTCAGGAAATCCTTCAAGGGACTGCGGCGTGAGGAATAACGATAGATCATAGGGTAATGTGCCGCTTCGGGCTGGCTTTTAGCGGCTCCTTTTGCTCAATATTACACGGCAGCCGCCAGGGGAATATTCTCAAGGGTGACATCGGGCGAACGGCCTTGCCCTAAAACCTCTGTGGCGTCGAGTATTTCGATTCCTACAAGCTTTTCATCCGGCCCGATGTTCAGTGCAATCTCCTCATTCAGTCTCACGGTGCGGCATTCATGTTTGCCTTCAATCAACCTGATGTAAAGGGCATCGATTTTCGGATCATAACTGATTTTCATCGTCTTCTTCTTTCAAAATAACAACCAGGCAGCTATGCCCGGAAAGGAAGGACACGTGCTCGGGAACGATACGGATCAATTGTAATGAGGGCACCCTGTTGCAGTTCTTTTTCGAAGCGAGCGATGGCATTCAAGACCAGATCACCAATAGCTTCCGGTACAACATTTTGCGTGCGTATTTGAATCACACTGGGGCCAGTCCCGCGGGTGGCGGCAAGCAGGGCTCCGAAGTCAAGATCATGTGTAAAAACGGTGTAGCCGTGCTCCCGTGCATAGGCCATAATGACGCTGTCTTTGGCGGTATATTCACCGACATTTGACCAGTGAACACATTCAAATCCATGATCTGATAAGAATTGCACCCACCGGGGCGGCAGATTCATATCGAGAAGAAACTTCATCTGTTCTCCATGAAAATCTCTTTTTCTTCTGCTCGCCATGCAGCATAGGAAAGGGCTTCCAGTACATCTTCACG
>JAHJXP010000014.1 GCA_018827585.1 Pseudomonadota bacterium
CGGCCGAGGCCGATAAGATCGTCTCTGAATGGGATAAAGCGAAAGACGAATCCCTTTGGCAGGCAGCGGTTGATAGTTCAATAGACGCCTATAAAATACTACGGGAACAGCTTCAAAAGGAGAAGGTAGGCGATCCACGAGAATATGGAAAACTTGTGCAGGATCGGCAGTCCCTTGAGGAACGATTGAAAAATATGACGGCTCGTCGAAAAACGCTCGTTGAACTTGAGAAGCAAGCAGAAGAAAGCCTCGAAGAGTTAACATCATTGCGACGAGAATTGACGCAACGGCGATCACGATTCTTAAAAAAGATTTTGAGCTCTAATCCATACGTTTCCATGAGCGTCTTGCCATATGGCAGTACCGACACCGTTGAAGATGATTTTCGAGCGGTCCTCCAATTAGGTGAAGGCCGCTATGAGAAAGATGTAGGGTCAGTCAGTGGGGGTGGTATCCTGGGGGATTTATATGCAGGATATCCAAAGAATAATGAAAGAGATGATAATCTCATCAAAAGGAAAATCGTCGAATTTGAAGAGAGACTAAGAAAACAAAAAAAGCGAATAAAAGAAATAGCCAAGGGTAATTTCTCTGATAAAGACGTCAAAGACAAGCGATTTGCTTCCTTTCACATTGACAAGCTGCCGCCGGAAATCTTCGACAGGCTGGATTGTTGGTATCCTGAAGATTCTCTGGATATCCGGTACAGCACCAAACCGGGGGGAGAGTTTCGACCTGTACAACAGGGATCTCCCGGCCAAAAGACGGCAGCGCTATTGGCATTCTTGCTCTCTTACGGCGACGAACCTCTCATTCTGGATCAACCGGAAGACGACCTTGATAATCAACTGATATACGATCTAATCGTTACGCAAATCAGATCAATCAAACAAGAGCGACAGGTTATCGTTGTTACCCACAACGCCAATATTGTCGTCAATGGCGATTCTGAATTGGTCATGGCACTCGATGTGGGAAAAGGTGAAACGCAAAAATACTCTGAGGGAAGTTTACAAGAATCCTTGGTAAGAGAGGCAATCTGCGACATCATGGAAGGAGGCGCGGAGGCTTTTGACCAACGATACCGGAGGATAAAAGCAGGAGGGAAATATGTTTGACAGCAAGGAGGAACTCCTCCGGAAAATACAGCTTGGCGAGGATACCACGCTGGAACTAAAGGCGGTCAGTTTCCGAGGCAAGAAAATTGCGGGACCGGCACGAAATGATCTTGCAGATGAGTTTGCCGCGATTGCCAATACGGCGGACTGCGTGATGGTCCTCGGTGTGGATGATAAAATGCGAGACATCATCGGCATCCCCTTGCATTTATTGGACACCGTTGAAGATTATGTCCGTGAAATTTGCAACGACAGCATTAAGCCGCCTGTTCTGATCAGGACATACCGGATAGAATTGCCGGATGCAGCCGGTGATATGAGACCTGTTTTAAAGATTGAAGTTTCTCGGAGTTTGTTTGTCCACCAGAGTCCCGGCGGCTATTTCTACCGGCAGGGCAGTTCAAAAAGACAGATGTCTCCTGAATTCCTTGCCCGTCTTTTTCAGCAGAGGAGCCAGGCGAGACTGATCCGTTTTGAGGAACAGCCGGTTCCTCAAACGGGCATGAGAGATCTTTCCGAAGAATTGTGGCACAGATTCACAACCCGCTCAAGTGAACCATCCGAGGTTGTCCTCCTGAAACGGAACCTGTTGTCGAAGGAAGAAAGCGGCGATGTTCGCGCCTCCGTGGCCGGGATACTACTCTGCTGTCAATCTCCGGAGCGATTTCTGCCACACGCCTTTATTGAAGCTGTACGCTATCGAGGGGTTCAGCAGGATTCCAATTACCAGACGGATGCTCAGAAGATACGTGGCCCCTTGGATCAACAGATCAATCAGACGATGTCCTTCTTGAAGAGAAATCAGACTATCACGGCCACGAAAAAGCCGCATCGAATAGAAGTGTCTCAGTTTAGCGAACGAGCCGTTTTTGAAGCAGTTGTAAATGCTGTGGCTCATCGTGACTACTCCGTTTTTGGATCAAAGATCAGATTCTTCATGTTTGATGATCGTCTGGAAATCTATTCTCCAGGCCCCCTTCCGAATACTGTGACTATTGATAGCATAGCCTTGCGCCAGGCCACTCGAAACGAACTGATAACAAGCCTTCTTGCAGAAACTCCTGTTGCAGAAAAGGTCGGCGATGTCGGACGTGGGTTCTACATGGAAAAACGGGGAGATGGCGTTCCGATTATTCTTAGCGAAAGCGAAAAGCTGTCCGGAAAGAAACCGGTGTATCGACTTATTGATGATTCTGAACTCTTGCTAACCGTTTTCTCCGCGAGAATGGAATAGTGGAGGGCGGCAGCCATGAGCAACTGGCGTGATCAGATTCTCAAGGAATTTACACCGCAGGTTTCGCGGCTTACCCTGGTGGCGGACCCGGATGGGTTGCTGCTGGAGGAAGGAATACTGGAGGGCATCCGGGAAAGGGGATTTGAGCTTATTCCTTTTGAGGACCCTGTCGCTTTCCGCTATGCCTACGAATCCGGGTTCCGTTCGCGATGGGATTGCGGGGAACAGACCGACCTTGTCGTTGTTTTGCGGTCCCAGGCCAGCGATCTCAATTCTTTGCCCTATGATCTGTTGCAGGCCGGTCGCAAGCGGTCCTTCAATCTTGGCGACATCTTTCCGACACTCAGTTATCCCATCATTACTGTCCTGGATCGTGGCGATCTTGACGCCTTGTATACAGCCCAGAGGCGCCATATGCCCGGGCAGTTAGGTGATAACGCAACGAAGGAGTTCGTCCTTAGGCATGTTTTTGAGATAGCAGTGGAACTCATCAAGCAGCCATCCGATCTGTTGAGGGTACTCCTGCGCCGTCACTACCGCGGTCAGCGCATACCCACGGTTCTCGACGACCGCTTCATTCAGATTCTCCGGCAAACTGACAGCTTCGCCGGGTGGCCTCTGGAAAGAATCGTTCCGGATCGGGAAGCTTTTTTGTCCTTCCTGCAGGAACGCTGGCCATTGTTCCTGAACCGTGGACATGTTCAGGACACCCAGACCGGTGTCAAAGAATATTCCGGGTACAATTTCCAGATACCGGGACCGCCGAATCTGCCGTTTGATCACCATGATGTCCGTGTTTACATGGACACCTTCTTTATTGAAGGTCTTCTGCGCCCGGTACCCCACGAACAGGCGGGAATGATCGCCAAGACCTGGGCCGGCATCGGCGTCCGAACCGACTATGCCGGAGATCGAATGCGTCGTCTGGAAAAGCTGCTCATCAGCATCCGCACTGCTATTCCGGCTGAGGATGTTCGATATGGAGATTGGTTTTTATTTGCCCGCGGTTGGGCGGAGTTGATCTCCATTGCCCATGAGGCGCCCGCTGATATCAAAACCGAGCAAGGAATCAAAGAAATTCAGACCCACGTTGACCATGCCTTCACTTCCTGGTTGACCCGGAGGTTCGCCGGGCTGATCAACCTGCCTCCTGCGCCGCCGGTCATGCTCCATCACCTGCCCCGGTACCTGGCGCGCCAGGTGGTCGATGACAAGACGTTCAAGGCCGTTCTCCTGGTGATTGACGGACTGGCCTTAGACCAGTGGATCTCGTTGCGTAAAATAATTGCGTCCCAGCGACCCATAATCCAGTTCCGCGAGAGCGCTGTCTTCGCCTGGATTCCGACACTCACCTCAATCTCACGGCAAGCCCTCTTCGCCGGCAAGCCGCCGATTTTCTTTCCGAACAGCATCTTGACGACCGAGAAAGAATCTGCCTTGTGGTCACAGTTCTGGGCAGATCAAGGACTGACGCCGAACGAGATCGCCTACACCAAGGGGTTGGGTGACGGGAACCTGAGCCATCTCGAAGAACTGCTTTCTTATCCCAGGATAAGAGTGGCGGGGCTGGTCATCGACAAGGTCGATAGAATCATGCACGGCATGGAACTGGGCACGGCGGGCATGCACAACCAAGTGCGTCAATGGGCGGAACAGTTTTACCTGGCGTCTCTTCTTGACCTGCTCCTCGACCGGGGATTCCGGGTTTTTCTGACATCAGATCACGGAAACATTGAAGCAGAAGGTTGTGGACGTCCATCGGAAGGGGCAGTCGCCGACCTGCGCGGCGAACGGGTCCGCATCTATTCTGATCCGCTTCTGAGGAAAAAGGTCGCAGATCGCTTTCCGGACGCAGTGGAATGGCCGTCCGTTGGGTTGCCGAATGATTATCTGCCCTTACTGGCGCCCTCTCGAAAAGCGTTCGTTCGTGAAAAAGAACGTCTCGTCAGTCACGGTGGGATATCCATAGAGGAAGTCATCGTTCCTCTTGTTCAAATAGAGAGGAAGGCCGTATGAAACCCAAGAGTCGAATACAGCAGGTTGGCATTGACAGGATCGTTCGCTTGGAATGGTTGGAACGAGCGGCTCAACTTGCTTTGGCCGGCAATCATCCGAGCACGGTCAAGCAAAACATGCTGGAAATTTTAGCGACCAGTTTCCCAACATCCAACCCATCTGTCCGGGGGTCTCTTGCCAAAACGGTAACTATTTTGATGAATGTCTGGTTAACCGGGCCAAAGGAGCTTGCAGATTTGAGGAAAGTCGGCTTGGAGTTGCTGCGTAAAAAGTCAGGCGGAGATCGTCTGGCGATACATTGGGCTATGCTTATGGCAACTTATCCCTTCTGGGGCGCCGTAGCGGGCCAGGCAGGACGGCTGCTGAGGCTCCAGGAAACCATCACCGCGGAACAGGTTCAGCGCCGCATCTGCGAACAGTACGGCGAGCGGGAATCCGTTTTCAGAAGGGTTCGTTACGTCCTCAGATCATTTATTGCATGGGGTGTGCTGCAGGAAACCGAAACAAAAGGCATCTATCGTCGAGGGTTGTCCTTATCTATTGATGATCCAAAACTTATTGCATGGGTGATTGAGGCTACCCTTCATGCGAACTCCAACGGCTCGACAAGACTCACAGACATGCTGGTAAGTACAAGTCTGTTTCCATTTCGTCTGAAGCGGACAACCGCGGAAAGTCTATTAATAGCCTCACCAAGGCTGGAATGCGTCCGTCATAACATGGATGATGAGCTGGTTATGCTGAAAAAATCATAGCATCACAAATTCTATTTTCTTTGCAAAATATTCTATGACGCAGCTTTACTTTTGAAGATTTCTTGCCGTAGCCATTGAGAGAGAATCCTTCTTTATAGTGAAGATTTGTAGTTGCCTCATGACCGGCACAATTCATCTTTTCTGCCATCGCGCTTGTGAAGTACTGGTCGAAAGCTGCTACACAAGCGCATTTGTCCCAATCATTGACTACAATAAAGAATCGCTAACCTCTCCGTACCCATTCAAGGGGGCGGATAAGCAGCCGTTCATAACAATTTTGGCAATGCGTCCGCCTTGAAAAATTGCATGGGGGAGATTCGGATGAAACTACGCCAGCCCGAGCATCCCTCTCGCCTCGGCGGGCGTGGCCGGCTCTCGCCCGCACTCGCGGGCAATGCGGGCCAGGCGGGCCACCATTTGGGCGTTGCTTTGGGCCAGTTCGCCCCGCCGGTAGTAGAGGTTGTCCTCCAGCCCGGTGCGGGCGTGCCCGCCCATGGCGATCGCCATCGCGTTCATCGCCAACTGGCGCCATCCCACCGCGCACACCGACCACAGAGACCCCGCGGGCACGCTGTCCACCAGATGCACCAGGGAACGCGCCGTGGCCGGGGCCCCGCCCTTCACCCCCAGGACAAACTGCCACCACAGGGGCTCCCTGATCAGGCCCTTCTTCACAAGCGTCAGGGCATTGCCTATCATGCCGCTGTCGAAGACCTCGATCTCGGCCTTGACGCCGGCGGCCAGCATCCGCCTGGCCAGTTCCTCCAGAAAATCCGGCGGATTGAGAAAGACGCGCTCGTTGAAGTTCATGGAGCCCGCGTCCAGCGACGCCAGTTCCGGCCCGGCTGCCAGGCTGTTGAAGCGCTCGCCCTCGTCCACCCGGCCGGCCCCGCCGCTGGTGCTGAAATTGATAAGAATATCGCATCCCTGGGCGCGGATCAGTTCTCTGACCCGCTGGAACCGCGCCAGCTCGCAGGTCATCTTTCCCGCATCGTCCCGCACGTGGACGTGGACGACGGCCGCCCCCTCGCGCCAACTCTCCACCGCCGCCCGGGCGATCTCCTCGGGCGTTACGGGCAGGGCGGGGTTTTGCGCCTTCGTCGGCCAACTGCCGGTCGTGGCTACCGATAGGATGATTTTATCATTGCTCATTCGCCTCTCCTCACGAAAATCAGGTATTTTATCAGGATGAAACCTTCTTTCCGGCCATCTTCCCCCGCAGGGCGGCGCGGATGAAATCGCTGAACAGCGGGTGGGGTTTCGTCGGCCGTGACTTGAACTCCGGGTGGAACTGGCAGCCCAGAAACCAGGGATGCTCCCCGATCTCGATGATCTCCGCGAGCCGCCCGTCCGGAGAAACGCCGGTGATGCGGAGGCCCCGTGCAGGGAGCGTCTCCTTGAACGCATTGTTGAATTCGTAGCGGTGGCGGTGCCTTTCACTGATCTGCTCTTCCCCGTAGGCCGCATGGGCGCGGGAATCCTTCGCCAGGACGCAGGGGTAGGCCCCCAGACGCATCGAAGCGCCTTTTTCGGTGACGGCCTTCTGTTCGGGCAGGAGGTCGATCACCGGGTGGGGAGTGCTCTCGTCGAACTCGGAGCTGTTCGCCCGGGCGAGCCCGCAAACATTGCGGGCGTACTCCACGACGGCCATCTGCATCCCGAGACAGATCCCGAAAAAGGGGATCCCCCGCGTGCGCGCCCGCTCGACGGCGGCAATCATCCCCTCGATTCCGCGGTTTCCGAACCCGCCGGGAACGAGGACCCCATCGGCGCCGTCGAGCATCTCCCCCAGCCCTTCCTTTTCGATCCTCTCGGAGTCCACAAAACACAGGTGCACCCGGCAGTCATTGGCGATCCCGCCGTGGTAGAGAGCCTCGTTGAGGCTCTTGTAGGAGTCGGTCAGGTTGACGTACTTCCCCACGATGGCGATCGTGACCTCGTGCGCAGGATTGAGGAACCGGTCCACCACGGCCTCCCAGGCCTCCAGGTGCGGCTGTCCGGTCCAGATGTTGAGCAGATCGACGATCTTCTCATCCACCCCCTCCCGATGGAAAATTAGAGGGACCTCGTAGATGCAGGCCACGTCCTTGGCGGTGAAGACGGACGTCACCTCCACGTTGCAGAACAAGGCGATCTTGGCCTTGATCTCCTCGGAAAGGAAGTTCTCCGTCCGGCACAGCAGGATGTCCGGCTGGATGCCGATCTCCCGGAGGGCCTTGACGCTGTGCTGCGTCGGCTTGGTCTTCACCTCTCCGGCCGTCCTGATGAAGGGGACCCAGGTCAGGTGGATGAAGATCGCGTTATCCCTTCCCGCCTCGTTGCGGAACTGGCGGATCGCCTCGAGAAAGGGGAGGCCCTCAATGTCTCCCACCGTGCCGCCGATCTCCACGATCGCAACGTCGAAGCCGTCGGCGGTCTTTTTGATATACTCCTTGATCTCGTTGGTGATGTGGGGAATCACCTGGACGGTCTTGCCCAGGTAGTCGCCCCGCCGCTCCTTGGTGATCACTGAATAGTAGACCTGCCCCGTCGTGAGGTTGTTGCCCCGGCCCATCCGGGTGCAGGTGAAACGCTCGTAATGGCCGAGGTCGAGGTCGGTCTCCGCGCCGTCGTCGGTCACGAACACCTCGCCGTGCTGAAAGGGGCTCATCGTGCCAGGATCGACGTTGATGTAAGGATCGAGCTTCTGGTTGGTCACCTTGAGCCCCCGGCATTCGAGAATAGCGGCGATCGAGGCCGCCGCCAGGCCCTTGCCGAGGGAAGACAGAACGCCGCCGGTGACGAAGATGAATTTTGTCTTCATGAAGACTCCTGTAATAATGCCGAACTCCGGAAGCGGTCCCGGATATGACCGGCAATCACCTCCACCGGCTCGCCGAGCAGAAGGCCGAGGGGAATCTCCCTGAGGCGATTCTCTTCCCACGGCAGGTTGTATTCCTGGATGAGATTCCGGATGTCGTTGAGCCTCTCTCCCAGGATCTCCTTCCGCTCGCGGACGGAGAGGGCCTCGTTGAAGGCCACATGAACCAGGAGAAGATGCCGGATGCGATCCCCCTCGTCAAGAAGGGGGACGATCACGAGCGGGGCGCCGTCCGATTTCCCCTGTCCCACATGGACGCGGCCGGAGGCCACGATTCCTCTTTTCGTCCCCATCAGCAGCCCCGACTTCTCGGCGCGAGACGGCATGCCCACGGAAATGCCGCCGCGCCCGACGATGGCGATCGTGGAATCGTCCCCCGGCTTTCCCTCGCCGTCCAGGCGGTTGATTGCATAAAGGGTATGGCCGTTCACGGCGGCCACCGCCTTCTGTATCCTGCTTATGGCGAACACGCCGGTGCTGAGCAGGGCCCTGGCGGAAAACCCAAGTCCCCTGAAGAGGTCGAAAATGAGGCCCTGCAGGGGCGTCTCTTTCCGGCTGGTCCCCACCGTCACCGTCTTGGCCTGATGGCGGATGGCGTCGATCGGCCGCGACAGTTCGTCCACGGCATGGCCGAGGGTGACATCCAGCAGGTCGATCGGGGAAACAGTTTCCTGACCGTCCGGGAAATCACGGCGGAAGTCGTCGAGGGGGAGCTTCCCGGCCGCGTACTTCAAAAGCAGGATCAAATCCGACATCGTCCCGACCCCGGCAAGGGAGAAACCGCCGGCGCTGCGCCGCTCCTGGAAACGCTCGGTAAAATCGTTCACCAGACTCCTGAGGCGGCCGTCGGCGATGCATTCGTAGAGGGTGAGACCGCTTTTCGCCTGTTCCACCATGACCAGATTCAGGCGATTCTTGAATTCCCGCAGGAACAACGCGTCGGCGTCGGTGCTGCACGCCGCGTAATATCCCCAGAGATGGCCGGCCATGGTATTGAGGATCACGGGAAGCGGCATCGGCGCCCGCGGGATGGGGATCACCGCATCGGCGATTGGATCGAAGCGCCTCTCGTCCTCGTCGGCAAACACGACCACGGCGGATTTGTGCGCCTTGAAGATCGCCACGTCCTTGACGATGTCCGCGGTCACGGCCTCCGGGCTCCCGGCGGCGCAGACCAGGATCAGCGGCTCGGCGGACAGGTCGATGTGCTTCTTATTCTCCACGACGTCCGAAGAGACCGTTTTGTAGCACAGCTCGCTGAGCTTGATGCGGATCTCATCGGCGGCCGCCTTGTTCGGCCCGCTTCCCACGACCGCCCAGTAACGCTTTTGCTTCGCCAACCTCTCCACCGAACGGCGGATCTCCTCCTTTCGCGCGAGGACCCTGCGCATCATCTCCGGCGCCTGTTCGAGCCGGCGGACCTGTGCCGTCAGCCGCTCCGCAGGGACGGTCCCCAGGACCTCGGCAAAATAAAGGGCGAGGAGGTTGCCGGCCACGATCTGGGAGTAGAAGGCCTTGGTGGAGGCGACGGCCATCTCGATATCCCGGCCGTCGGAGGTGTAAAAAACACCGTCGGCCTTCGACGTGATATCGGATTGGCGGCGGTTCACGATGGCGATCACGCCGGCGCCTCTCTGGGAAGCCAGCGCCACGGCGCGGTTGGTGTCCGTCGTCGTTCCCGACTGCGTGATCGGGATGACCAGGGTGTCGCTGAGATCGTTCTCCAGGCAGAAGCCGCTAAGCTCCGTGGCGACCTTGGCCTCGACCCGGATACCGCTCCCGGAAAGACAGCGTTCCAGGGCGTCCGCCACGGCGCTGGCCGCCACGGCCGCCGTTCCCTGACCGATGGTGATGATCCGCCGGATCTTCCCGCCGCGCAGGGACTCTCTCACCCTTGCAGGAACCGTATCCTCCCCGAGGTTGAAGACGACCCGCTCCGCGTCCCCGTCGCTTTCGATATGGTACCGGCCCCGCAGGGTCTTGCGGACGGAATGGGCCGCTTCGGTGATCTCTTTGAGGAAGAAATGGGGGTAATCGCCCCGGTCGATGTCCCGCGTCGTGATCTCCGCCTTCCGGACCGCATCCCCGCCGAGCGGAAGAGGCGTACCGTCATAGCAGAGCCCGACAATGCCGGCGACGCCGCCAGGCGAGTCCTGGTCGAGGACGAAGATCTGCCCGGTTGTCTCCGGCCTCTCCGGGTCGGAGGGCTTCTCGCCGTCCATCTTCAGGAAGAAGGGGGTCTCTTCGACCAGGCCGTAGAGCTCGGAGGAAAAGATGTAACGGTCGGGGGCGATACCGACATAGAGCGACTGCCCGCTCCCCCTCAGGGCCAGGAAAGCCTTTCCCGGCGCCGCGTTGCTGACCATGGCGATGGCGTGGGACCCTTCGAAGTCGCCGACGGCGAGCCGAAACGCCTCGGTCAGGTCATGGCCGGCCAGGAGGTGCTTCTCGATCTGGAGGGGGATGACCTTCGTGTCCGTCGTCACCTCCGGCGCGATCAGCGTCCCGCCGGATTCGAGGTCCTCCCGCAGGGAGGGATAGTTGTCGATGTCTCCGTTCAGAACGCAATGGATGGTCCAGTGCCCCTTTCCATAAGCCGGGTAGTCCTTTTCCCGGCCGGCGGGAGTCGAACCCATTCTCAGCGTGAAGTTGCCGACAGGATGGCAGTTCTCCTCCGTGATCGAACCCACCGATGCCCAGCGGGTGTGAGCGAAGGAGGTGGCAAAAGCGACCGGCAGGCGGGCAAAGGCCCGGAACAGGAGGTCCCCGGAGATCTGTTTTCTCAGTTCCCGGATGTTCCGTCCCAGCTCCCCGATGATCTCGGCGGTCTTGTAGGTAAAGACGATCGCCCGGCCGCCTGGCCCTCCCTGTTGAGGGGCCGGGCACAGGCAGATCGAACCGCTGACGGGATCCCCCATTGCCGTCCGCCGGCTGAGCTCGCCGTCCAGTCCCGCCTTCGCCAGGCCGCTTACAACCTCCCCGACGGCGCCATTGTCGGCCGGGATGAACGAGATCTGAATCCCCGCCGAATCCCGCCCGCGCACCTCCAGCCGGTCCAGGCAGTTGAGGAGGGAGTTCAGCTCCCGGTACTTCAAAAGGGCTTCCGGCGCCACGTCGCCGACGCTCTGCGCCCCGGCGAGGCGGACGATCTTTTCGATGTTGTCGAGGATGTCTCTCTCCAGTCCCCAGACGAGGTCCCGGATCGCAAGCAGGCCCTGGTTGACGGACTCCAGATCGGCGGTGGAGAAACGGCCCGCATTCTCCTCCAGGAGTCTTTCTTCCTTTGCAAGGAAGGCATGGATTTTCCCGGAAAGGCCGGCAAGACGGCCCGCCTCCGCCGCGTCGAAGAAGAGCCTCCGAAAGGCATCCTCCTCCTTCAGGCGCAGAAGCTCTCCCGCCATCGCCTCCCTGGCGGGGGTCCCGCCCAGATACCCTTCCGGCGCGATCTTTCCGGCCAAAAGCTCGGTCAGGCCCTCGCCCGCCGCCAGGGTGAACAGCGCGTTCAGGCCGCCTTCCGCCGGCCGTATTTTTCCACTTCTGCGCAGGGTCAGGATGCCGGCCAGGCCGCAGCAGAGGGTGTCCGGCAGCCGGGGGAACAGGATCAGGGCCGGCGCCGGGACCAGCCTCGGGTCGCGGCCCAGATGGACCCCGCACCTCCCGGCGGCGCGGACGGCTTCCCGGAGAAAACGGATCAGCCTGGCGATTCTTTCAGTCAAAGGTTTCTCCCAATTTTTTTATTACAGCGGCCGCCGCGCCGGACCCCGATGACCCGCCTGACGAAAATGGCGAGCCGGAACTCTCGCAGTTGCGGCACGGCCTCCGAACCGGCGGCCCATCCCTTCGCCGGGCGATTGGGCCTGGCGCCCTGAGACGCGGCCGTCATCGCCCCTCATTGAAGAAACGAGGGGAGTTGGGCAAGCGCCCCGCCGGTGACGGCGTCCACCGCCTGCTGAAGCCACTGCGTCCCCATTGCCGAGGTCTCACGGTCCAGGGACCGGATCGCCCGGATATAGTCGTTCCCCTGCGTCTCCCTGACGCGCGCCAGCTTCGCGAGAAATCCATCCCGCTCCGCCAGACCGGCGGCCTCCTCCCGGCGGTCCGTCAGACAGGCCTCCAGAGCGGGCCGGCGCTCGTGGAATTCCCGCTGCCTGAGAAGGATTGGGCCGCGGGTCTCTTCCGGCAGGAACCTCTCGCCGAGTTTTGCCGATCTCTCCATCTTCTCCGCCAGGCCCCGGAACCGCGCCAGTCTCTCCGCCACGGCCTTGTCCATGGTCTCCAGCGCCCCGAGATAGAGCGCCTCCCCCATCTCCCCATCGGCGAAGAAGGGGCGGCGGACATGGAGGTACCACTGGCGCAGGGCCAGCAGATTGGCGAGATAGATGATATTGTTGGTCACCCGCCGGCGGATGTCCCCATAGAGTCCCGGGTGGAACGGTTGCCCGGAGGCCTCCATCCCCTCCCCCCGGAGCAGTTTCCCACTCTCCGGGCAGTCGCCCCGCCGGACGACGCCCGCGGCGATCACCGTCCCGAACCCGATCCGGGCCGGGCCGACCAGTCCTCCCTGCCCGCCGAGAAAGATCGGCGGCCGGTTCAGCATGACCCCCCGGGGGACATCCCCTAAAAGGGACGCGGTGGCCTTGTCCTGGTTGGGGGTGTAGTTGAAATGGACGTAGGAACTCCCCACCTCGCTGTGGTCTTTGCGGCTGGCGCCCCCGGCCATGAGACAGTCGCAGAAATTGATCAGGCTCCCCAGGGTGACGAAAGGAAAGAGGATGGTATGCTTCAGGCCGACCGTGTGGCCCCCGTTCGCCTCTTCCTCGAGGAGGCAGCCCTCCCGCACCTGGGCGCCCGAGGCCATGCCGGCCCCTTCCAGGAATACGGAGGATTTGAAGAATCCCCCCTTGAGTTCCACCCCCCGGCCGAGCCGACAATCCGCCACGGCGACCGGCGCTTCGCAGCCGAGCTTCACTCCCGCCGAAATCAGGGTCTCGGCCCCGGATATCATCGTCCCGCCATAGAAAACGACCCCGTCCGGCGAGATGCGCTCGGGATCCACCTCCTCCCCGACAACGACGGAAAAGGGAGCGGGCATCCGGACCCCTTTGTTAAGGAGCTTCAATACCGGCGACGGCAACATCGTCTCTGCTGGATGATCCATCTTCTCTTGCTCCTCCGGCCATCCGCTCCGGGATCAGATTCCACGCCTGCCCCCGACACTGCCCGCCCTCAACCCGAATCGCGTCCCAGGCCGAGCTTAACCATCTTCTTCTGAAAGGTGTTCCGGTTGATGCCGAGATAGGTCGCCGCGGCGCTCTTGATGTAATGAGTCCTCTTGAGCGCTATCCGAAACAGGCCCCTCTCCACCATGGCCATCACCTCGTCGTAGAGCCGGCTCTTTCCGTTCCCCGTCGCGGAGAGGATCGTCGCGATGTCCTCGATCTTCTTTTCCAGGACATCTTCGGCCACCGCGGCCGGGGTCGAAAGTTCCTCCCGCACGGCCTTGTCTACATAAGATCGCTTCAGACTCATGGATTACCGGATTCCTTTCGTAAAGATAAGACCTCTTAATTTATGCCCTCTCAGTCATTGCGAGGCGCACAGCGCCGAAGCAATCTCCTGATATCACAAAACCGCTCCGCCATCGGTTACGACGGCAAGCCCGTAGACTTTTATACTTGCCTCAAGGGGGATCACCCTAAAAAGGGTACCGCCTTGGTGAGAAAGATGCCGAGCATCAGCGCGGCCGCCACCCATGTCAGCACGACATAGGTGATCCCGACCGGGGAACGCCCCCTCAGAAGGCGGACCTCCTCCTCGACCTTTTCCATATCGACCCGACCGACGATCTCTTCCACCAGCGCGGGAAAGCCGTTATAGGCATTGGAAACTATGAAAAAACCCTTGACGGTCGTCAGCAGGATATAGATTTTTTTATGGAGATTGAGGCAGCCGACGTGCGTGATCTCCCCCCAGGAGGCCGCCTTTTCCCGCCACAACTTTCTGATGGTAATCCCGGCCTCGTCCACCGTGACCCGCCTAAGGAGAGACTCGACGAAAAGATAGAGGGTCGGGAGGAAAAAAATCGTAAAGACGAGTCGTTCCATCGCCGTCCCCTGCGGCAGCAGGGAGATTACCAGGAGACAGAAAAGGAGAAAGGTGTCGATGCCGAGAGGAACGAGAAACGCCTTTTTTATCGTGTAGCTGCGCTGTAACATTTCTTCACCCCGAGGAATCGGTCCGGTTTCTAATCACTGGCCCCGCCTGACAAAGGCGCCGCTCTTGCCGCCCTGCTTGCTCATCAGCCGGATGTCCGCAAGAATAATTTCCCGGTCGACCGATTTGCACATATCGTAAATCGTCAGCGCGGCCACGGCGACGGCAGTCATGGCCTCCATCTCGACCCCCGTCCTCCCCACCGTCCGGACCTGCGCTTCGATCGCAACCTCGCCCTGGGCGGGGTCGCTGGTGAACAGTATTTCTATCCCCGTGAGTTCGAGGGGATGACACATGGGGATCAGCTCGCCGGTCTTCTTGGCCGCCATGATTCCCGCGATCCTGGCCGCGGCGAAGACGTCCCCCTTGGGAACCCCTCCGCCTTCGATCAGCGCGACGGTCTCCGGGCGCATCCGGACCATCCCCCGGGCGACTGCCTGACGGTGGGTCGGCGCCTTCGCCGTTACATCCACCATCCGTGCCTGACCTTTTTCATCGAGATGGGATAGTTCTTTCATGGACCTGCCGTATCGGAATGGCCGGGGGCTTTACGCCCCCGGGACGGGAAGATTGACGACTTCGTTAAAAGGCCGGAATGTTTGGGGGCAACTTAGCACAGCGTTTTTCCCCCGTCAAGAAGGATGAACTCGTAAAAAGTCGTCCTTAAAGTCACACCGGCCCCGTATCAAGTACGGGGTAAACTCCCGCCGGGGTCCAGAACATGCCGAAATAACCGGATTCCGGTTTTCTCCTGAATGACGAAAAGCGGCATTTTTGAACTTTTTCCGAGGTCGTCAACTTTTTGCGGGCCCCTCATAAATCGCTTGCGGGAAATACGCTTCTCGTTTAACATCCGCAACCGGGACGCGTTCCATGGGCATCCGCAGCCGGCCGCCCGTCCGATCCGTCAGGAAGTGTTTAAATTTTCCCAAAGCCGCCAGGGGGTGTTTAACTTTTCCCGAAACCGCCAGGGGGTACAAACGTGATCGTCAAGGCCATCAGCTCCGCCATCATCGGCATCGAGTCCTATCCGGTCTCCGTCGAGGTCGATCTTGCCGCCGGGCTGCCCCTTTTTTCGACCGTCGGTCTCCCCGACGTTGCCGTACGGGAGAGCAAGGACCGGATCAAGGCGGCCATCAAGAACTCCGGCTACGCCTTCCCGGGCCATCACGTCACGGTCAACCTGGCCCCCGCCGACATCAGAAAGGAGGGGACCGCCTTCGACCTCCCCATCGCCGTGGCGATCCTGGCCGCCCAAGGCCTGCTGACTGCCGATGCGCTCGGCGACTATCTCCTCATCGGCGAACTTTCCCTGGACGGAGGGGTGAAGGGGGTCCACGGCGCCCTCTCCGCGGCCTTCCAGGCGAGGGACCTGGGCATACGGGGGATAATCCTCCCGCGGGAAAACGCCGCCGAGGCCGTCCTGGTGGAGGGCATCGCGGTAATTCCGGTGGAGAGGCTCTCCGACGTGGTGGAATTCTTTGGCGGGCGGCTGGAAATCGCGCCGGTTAGCGTCGATGCCGGGGAGCTCTTCCGGCGGTCCCGAGACTATCCCTTCGATTTCAACGACATCCGCGGGCAGGAACAGGCCAAGCGCGCCCTTGAGGTCGCCGCCGCCGGCGGACACAACATGCTGATGATCGGCCCCCCGGGCGCCGGGAAGACCATGTTGGCCCAGCGGCTCGTAACTATCCTCCCCGACCTTTCGCTCCCGGAGGCCATCGAGACGACGAAGATCTTTTCGGTCGCCGGCCTCCTCGACCGGAAGCAGGCGATCCTGGGAACGCGCCCCTTCCGCGCCCCTCATCATACGATCTCCGACGCCGGCCTTGTCGGCGGGGGACACACGCCCCGGCCGGGGGAGATCAGCCTCGCCCATCACGGGGTACTTTTTCTGGACGAACTGCCAGAATTCAGGAAGAACGTCCTCGAGGCCCTCCGGCAGCCCCTGGAAGACGGGACGGTCACGATCACCCGCTCCTCCCTCACGGCCACCTTTCCCGCCCGCTTCATGCTCGTCGCGGCGATGAACCCCTGCCTGTGCGGCTATTACGGCGACAGGAACCGCCCCTGCCGCTGTACGCCCCAGCAGATCCGCCAGTACCAGGGAAGGATCTCCGGACCGCTTTTAGACCGGATCGACATCCATTGCGAGGTCCCCTCGGTCCGCTACCGGGAGCTGACGGCGCGGCAGACCGGTGAGCCGTCAGCCGCCATCAAGGCCAGGATCGAGCGGGCCAGGGAACTCCAGAAACGCCGCTTCGCCGGCGACACCACGTTATTCAACGCCCGCATGTCCGACCGCCAGGTCCGGGCCGCCTGTCCGCTGGACGAAGAATCCCGCCAGTTGATCGAAATGGCCGTCGACCGCCTGGGGCTGAGCGCCCGCGCTTACACCCGGATCCTGAAGGTCGCCCGGACCATCGCGGACCTCGAAGGCGAACCCGCCCTCCGCCCTTCCCACGTCGCGGAAGCCATCCAGTACAGAAGCCTTGATCGCCGTCTCATTTAGTGGTAGAGGAGAGCAAATCCATTATCGAGACCTGAATTTCGCCGTGTAAGGTCTAAGTTGTCATTCCCGCCCGCGCGGGAATGACAAAGCGGGGCATGTTTCAAAGGTTTCTTATCACCTGTTGTTTGTGCAAGGAGACGATCTATGGACATTAAGGTTATCCATGCCCCTCCCGAAAGGAGGAAGGCGAAACCCACCGATGAAGCGAAGCTGGGTTTCGGAAGGATCTTCACCGACCATTTCTTCACCATGTCCTACCACGCCGGCCGGGGCTGGCATGATCCCCTGATCGAACCCTGCCGGCCGCTCGACCTCCATCCGACGGCGATGTGCCTCCACTACGCCCAGGAAATATTCGAGGGGATGAAGGCCTACCGGGGCAAGGGCGGCATCTTCCTCTTTCGGCCGCTGGAGAACATCCGACGGATGAACGTCTCGGCGGAGAGGCTCTGCATGCCCCAGATCGATGAGGATCTTTTCCTGGAGGCGCTCAGGAAGCTGATCCTCCTGGAAAAGGATTGGATCCCCCACGGCAGCGGGACTTCCCTCTACATCAGGCCGACTATGATCGCCACGGAGCCGGCCCTCGGCGTCCATCCGGCGAGCGAGTACCTTTTTTTCATCATCACGGGGCCGGTGGGGGCCTACTACCCCGAAGGATTCAGCCCGACGAAGATCTTCGTCACCGAGGAATACTCCCGGGCGGCCCCCGGCGGGACCGGCAACTGCAAGGCCGGCGGCAACTACGCGGCAAGCCTCTATGCGAGCGAGATCGCAAAGAAAATGGGCTACACCCAGGTCCTGTGGCTCGACGCCGTCGAGCGGAAATACGTGGAAGAGGTGGGGACGAGCAACATGTTCTTCGTGATCGGCGAGGAACTGATCACCGCTCCCCTGACGGGAACGATCCTCCCCGGGGTCACCCGCGACTCGGTCATCCGGCTCGCCAAAAGCTGGGGGGTAAAGGTCGCGGAAAGGAGGCTCTCCATGGACGAGGTCATGGAGGCCATCGCCGGCGGCGCCCTACGGGAGGCCTTCGCCTCCGGAACTGCCGCCATCGTCTCGCCGGTCGGCCTGATCTACTTCCGCGGGAAGGAACATCCCATCAACGAGGGGAAAACAGGCAGTCTCACGGAGAGGCTCTACAACGAGATCCTCAAGATCCAATACGGCCAGAAAGACGACCCGTTCGGCTGGCGGATCAAGATTGACTGATCCGGCGCCCAATCCTTCCCTTGATCCGGGAACTTAGGAATGGTTTCCACAGACTTGTGGAAAAGGTTGTGGACAAGCCTGTGGAGAACTTGCGCAACCCCTCAATTGTCACTATTATATACCGGTTTGCATCAGGGATGAGCAGTGAATATCATTAGTGATAACAATAAGTTAAAGTTATACGGCCCCATTTCGGCCCATTGCGGCGCTTTTTTACGGGGTTATAAACGTTGGAGAAAAACCGTGCCATTTTCGCACTTCCGGAAAGACGTTTTTCACGCCCGGAAAAATTTCCTCCCGGCCCTCCGGACGGCGGGGATCGTCTTGCTGGCCGCCCCGCTTTTTTTTCCGTCGGCGGCAATCCCGGCCGAGGCCCTCTCTCTGGAGCGGCTGACGGCAAAGACCCAGGAAATCTACGAAAAAACGACCGACCTGAAGGCCCGGTTCGTTCAAGAGGTGACGATCCGATCCATGAAAAAGACCGAACAGGAAGAGGGAACGGTTTACTTCAAGAATCCCCGGATGATGCTGTGGGATTATCAGAAGCCGAAGGCGAAAAAGCTGGTCATCAACGCCCAGAAGGCCTGGCTTTACGTCCCCGAAGACCGGATGGTCTATGTCCAGAATGCCGAGGACGTCTACCGATCGCGGATGGCCGTCAGGTTTCTCTCCGGCATCGGCAAGCTCTCCGAGGACTTCCAGATCCGCTTTACCGAGGACAAGCCCCTCGATGAGCAGGGAAACTACCTCCTCACGCTGACTGCAAAGGAGGCGGAAGGAGGCATCGAGCGGCTCTTTCTGACGATCGACGGGAAGAACTTCCATATCTCCCAGTTCAGTTTCAACGACGCCTACGGGAACACAACCCGGCTTCGCCTCAGCGATATCAGGATAAACACCGGCGTCCCCGACTCGCTGTTCAACTTCAAACCGCCGGCCGGCGTCGAAATTGTGAATATGCCGCAGTAGAAACCGAGGTCGCCCCGATGATCCGGATCGTTTGCGCACAAACGCCCCTCCCGGAGATGAACCGTGAATGGCTGGAGACCGACGGCCGGGGGGGATACGCCTCGAGCACGCTGGAGAATTGCCATACGCGGCGCTACCACTGCCTGCTGGCGGCCAATCTCCGCCTCCCGGAGGGACGATACGTCCTCCTCTCCAAGTTGGAGGACTCGCTTCTCGTAAACGGCGGTGAGTTCTTCTTCAGCCGCCACCGGTATCCGGGGGTCGTTTTCCCGCCGGGTCCCTCTCTGCTTAAGGAATTTTCCCTGGGGATCTGCCCCCGCTTCACCTACCGGGCGGGGGATGTCTCCGTAGAAAAAACCCTGCTGCTTGTCCGCGACGGCGGCACCCTCCTGGTGCGCTACGACTTCCTGTCCGGACCGGCGCCGGGCGTCCTCCGCCTGAAACCCTTTCTGGCCTTCCGGGGATATCACGAACTCATGCACGAAAACCCGTATCTTAGCGGCCGGGCCGAAGTTATCGAAAACGGCTTCCGGATCGAACCGTACGGGGGGATGCCGCCCCTTTTCGTCCGGACCTCAATACCCTCGCGTTTCACCCCTTCCCCTTGCTGGTACAAGCGTTTCGAGTACGCCGAAGAGCAAGAGCGCGGCTTCGCCTGGCAGGAGGACCTCTTTCTGCCGGGGATTGTAGAGGCCGAGATCGCGGCGGGGGGATCGCTGATCCTGACGGTTTCCGCCGGCGTCCCCGGCGGGAAACCCTCTATCCCCGGGGCAAAGGATTCCTCCCCGCGCGGCCGGGAAACAACAAAGGAAGGGAAAGCGGCGGGCAATGCCGCTTGCGGGGAAAACCCGGCGGCGCTTTGGGAGACCGAGGCAGTCCGGCGGCAGGAAGAACTCTCAGAAGATCAGAAGCTGGTAGATTCATTCTTCGCCGGCCAGCCGGAGGGCGCGCCCGCGGACCTGCCGGCCCGCCCGCAAACCGGCGCGACGCATGACGACAAACCTCTTGAGGATAACCAGGCGGGCGGATTCATGGGCGGGGATCGAGAGATCATCCTCGCCCTGGTCCGGGCGGGACGGCAGTTTCTCATAGCCACCCCGTCGGGAAGACCGGCCGTCATCGCCGGCTACCCCTGGTTCGGGAGCTGGGGACGCGACGCCCTGATCTCCCTCCCCGGCCTCGCCTTCTGCACCGGCCGGATCGCGGAGGGGACAGCCATCCTGACCGAGCTGGGCAGGCACGAGCGGGAGGGCATCCTGCCCAATTTTTTCTCCGCCGACGGGAAGCCCTCGGCCTACAACACCGTCGACAGCTCGCTGTGGTACTTTTGGGCGGTTCAGGAGCTCCTCCGAATAACGGACGACGCCGATCTCGTCCGCAACCGCTTCTGGCCCGTCATGAAGCGGATCGTCGGCCGCTTCCTGGCCGGGACGGGGTTCGGCATCGGCGCGGACGCCCGGGGCCTCCTCCACGCCGGCCAGGAGGGCGCAGCCCTCACCTGGATGGACGCCGTCGTGGGGGGAGTGCCGGTGACGCCCCGCCACGGTTATGCGGTCGAGATCAACGCCCTGTGGTACAACGCCCTGTCCTTCATGAATCAACTGGCGGCCCGATTCACCGAGCCGGAATGGTCCTTCGCCGACCTGATCCCCCTGCTCGGCCGGTCGTTCCAGGAGACCTTCTGGATCCATGAAGGGGATTACCTCGGCGACGTCTTTTACGACGGAAAACTCGACCGCGCCATCCGGCCGAATCAGCTCTTTGCCGTCTCCCTCCCCTTCTCGCCACTCGTCCTGGATCTACAGGCCCGCGTCGTCCGAACGGTGCGCGAGCAGCTTCTGACCCCCTGCGGGCTCCGCACCCTCTCGCCCGCCGATCCTGCCTACCGGGGGCGCTACCGGGGAAACGCGGCCGAACGCGACTCCGCCTACCACCAGGGCACCGTCTGGCCCTGGCTTCTCGGACCTTTCGGCGAGGCCGCGCTCCGGGTCGCCGCGGACCAGGAGCAGGAAAAGGAAATTCTCCGAAAATATCTACGTCATTTCCTTCAGGGCCACCTGTCCGAGGCTGGGATCGGCAGCGTCTCCGAGGTTTTCGACGGGGATCCCCCCCACCGGCCGGGGGGCTGCATCGCCCAGGCATGGAGCGTCGCCGAGCTGACCCGCCTTTATTATCTCCTGAATAAGGACCATTATTGACGCCCCCGTAAAAAGTCCGAACTCTCCTCCCCCTCGACGGGGGAGGGTTAGGGTGGGGGTGGTAAGTGACAGGATTCCCATATGTGATTTCCCCCTCCCCTTAATCCCCTCCCGCCTGGGGAGGGGAAAATTTACTTTTTACGAGAGCGTCATTATTGACGACTTCGTAAAAAAAGTCCGGATGCTGGGGTTTACTTATGGGGGCAATTGTGTCAGAATCATTACGGAGCGGCGCCTTCGAGAAAGGGGGGTTGTGAACCATGCGCATTCTCATGTTCGGCTGGGAATTTCCGCCCAGGATGAGCGGCGGCCTGGGCACGGCCTGTTTCGGCATGACCAGGGCCCTGGCGGGCCTCGGCCACCGGATCACCTTTGTTCTTCCGGAAGGCGCCGAGTCGTCTGCAGCCCCCTTCCTTGACCTCGTCTCGGCTTCCGCCGTCCAACTCCGAGACGACGAGACAGGCATTGCCGATACGGAGCTCCTCGGAAAGATGGAGCTTCGCCCCGTACCCGCTCTGCTCAGCCCCTACCTGAGCGCGGAGCGGTATCGGGACCTCTTCCTCTCCGGAGGAAACAGGTTTCGAGACCCCCTCGCCGTCTACGGGCCGGACCTGATTGCCGAAGTGGTCCGCTACGGCCGGGCCGCCGGCGCCATCGCGCGCCGCACCACCTTCGACATCATCCACGCCCACGACTGGATGACCGTTCCCGCCGCCCTCCTTGCCCGCCGGATCAGCGGGAAACCCTTGATCCTGCACGTCCACTCCCTCGAATACGACCGGAGCGGTGAAAACGTCAACGAGGAAATCCTGACGATCGAACGGGAAGGCCTGGAGAAGGCGGACCGGATCATCGCGGTAAGCCACCGGACGAAGAGGATGATCGCCGATCGTTACGGGATACCGCTTGAGAAAATCTCCGTCGTCCACAACGCCGTCTCCCAGGCGGAGGCGCAGCGGATCTACCGCACCGAACGAAAGGGGAACCGGAAGATGGTCCTCTTTCTCGGCCGGATCACCTTCCAGAAGGGACCGGACTACTTTGTCGAAGCGGCGGCGAGGATTCTCCAGGCCCTCCCCGACGTCACCTTCGTTATGGCGGGCGCCGGCAACATGATGGGGCAGATGATCGAACGGGTCGGCGAGCTGGGGATCGGCAACCGTTTTCATTTCACGGGATTTCTGCGCGGGGAGGAGATCGAGCGGATCTTTTCGCTGAGCGACCTCTACGTCATGCCCAGCGTCTCCGAACCGTTCGGCATCTCCCCTCTCGAAGCCATGCTGTACGATGTCCCGGTGATCCTCTCCCGCCAGTCGGGCGTCGCGGAGATCTTGAAACACGCCCTGAAGGTCAATTTCTGGGACGTCCAGGAGCTGTCCTCCAAGATCATCGCCGTTCTGAAACACCCCGCCATGGCCGGCGAGATGGCGGAGAAGGCCCGCGAGGAACTTCGGAAGATCCGCTGGGAAAACGCCGCGGGACTCATCACGGGGCTTTACCGGGAACTGGCCGCGTCCGCCGCACAGCCTTGATGTTTTCACAGCGGACCTGCATGGGTAAAAAACGGGGACAACACATGCCGAGCGTCTGTCTCTATTTTCAGGTGCACCAGCCCCGTCGGCTGCGCAGTTACTCGTTCTTCGACATAGGGCGGGTTCATGACTATGAAGACGAGGGGGAAAACCGCCGGATACTGGACAGGGTCGCCCGGAAGTGCTATCTTCCAGCCAATGCGCTCCTGCTCAAATTGATCGAGGAACAACAAGGGAGATTTCGGGTCGCCTTTTCCCTCTCCGGCGTGGTCCTCGACCAGTTCGAACGGCGCCGGCCGGATGTCCTGGAGAGCTTCCGGAGGCTGGCCGCGACGGGATGCGTCGAGTTTCTCAATGAAACCGACAGCCACTCCCTCGCCTTCCTTTTTTCGCCTCGGGAGTTCCAGGCGCAGGTCCTCCTTCACCGTAAACGGATCCGGTCCCTTTTCGGCCAGAACGGACGGACCTTCCGCCACACGGAGCTGATCTACAACAACGATTTGGCGAGGGCGGTGGAGAAGCTGGGGTATCGCGTCATTCTCGCCGAGGGAACCGAGAAGATCCTGGGCCGGCGGAGCCCGAATCAGGTCTGCCGCCCGGCGGGCTGTCGGAAGCTGAAGCTTCTGCTCAGGGATTACCGCCTCTCGGACGATGTGGCCTTCCGTTTCTCCGACCGGAACTGGAACGAATATCCGCTCACGGCGGCAAAATACGCCCACTGGCTCCATAGGATCCGGGGGGAGGAGGCGGTTGTCAACCTGTTCATGGACTACGAGACCTTCGGCGAACACCAGTGGCAGGAGACCGGGATCTTCGAATTTCTCTCAGCCCTGCCCGGGGAGGTCCTGCGGCATCCCGGGTTCCGTTTCCGGACGCCCGCCGAGGCGGCGGACGCCCAGGATGCGACCATGGAGATCGACTGCCCCGGCTTCATCTCCTGGGCGGATGTGGAGAGGGACACGACGGCCTGGTTGGGAAACGCCATGCAGCAGGACGCAGCCAGGACGCTCTACGGAATCGAAACGGCCGTGAGGCGGCGGAAGAACGATGGCCTCCTCGACAGATGGCGGATGCTCCAGACCTCCGACCATTTTTACTACATGTGCACGAAATGGTTTTCCGACGGGGACGTCCACCGCTATTTCAACCCCTTCGAATCTCCCTACGAGGCCTACATCAATTATATGAACATCCTGGACGATCTATCGCAATCGCTTAAACAGAAAAAGGAGTGAATCCATGACAGAGACGCGCAAATACTTCCTCTTTGAGGTGAGCTGGGAGGTCTGCAATAAGGTCGGCGGGATCTACACCGTGATCGTCAGCAAGCTCCCCGAGGCCACGAAGATTTACGGCGAAAACTATTTTCTCCTCGGTCCGGACCTCAAGACCAACCTCGACTTCGAAGAGACGGAGGAGGAGTGCTGGGACCGGATCCGGGAAGGGATTGCGATCAAGGAGATCCCCTGCCGCTTCGGCCGCTGGAAGGTCCCCGGCGAACCCAAGGCCATCCTCATCAACTTCGGCCAGAAGTACGACAGGGATCAGCTCCTCTTTCGGATCTGGGAGGACTATGGCGTCGATTCCATCGCCGGGGAATGGGACTATGTGGAACCGGTCATGTTCAGCTACGCGGCAAGCGAGGTGATCGAGACGATCCACAACATCCTCTTGCGGCCGAAGGGAGTACAGGCCGTCGCCCAGTTCCACGAATGGATGACAGGGGCGGGGCTCCTGGGCCTCAAGAAACGGGTCCCCGAGATCGGCACCGTCTTCACGACGCATGCGACGATGCTGGGGAGGGCCCTCGCCGGCGCCGGCGTCGACATCTACACGACCATGGACAGCATCTCGCCCCAGAGGGAGGCGAGCGCCCACCACATCACGGCCAAATGCTCGCTGGAGACGGTCTCGGCCCGCGAGGCGGACTGCTTCACCACGGTGAGCGAGATCACCGCCTCCGAGGCGATGAACTTTCTCGGCCGGGCGCCCGACCTGATCACTCCGAACGGCCTCGACATGGACAGCATCCCCGACCTGGCGGCGGACCGCGCCCCCGCCCTGGAGTCCAGGAAAAGGCTCCTTGCCGCCGCTGCCCGGTTCGTCGGCAGGGATTTCCCGGACAACACGCGGATCATGGTTATCTCGGGACGCTATGAATTCGCCAACAAGGGTATCGACCTGTTCCTGTCGGCCCTCGCCCGTCTGAACGGGGAGTTGGGGCCGGACCAGACCATCCTCGCCTACATCTTTGTCCTGAGCGGCTACACGGACCTGATCCCCTCCCTGAAAAGCGACGCGGCCAGACCCGACCCGGCGAACCCGCCCATCGCCACCCACCGCCTGCACAACGAGGCGTTCGACCCCATCCTGCAGACCTGCGACCGGTTGGGACTCAAGAACCTCCCCCGGAACCGGGTCCAGGTCGTCTACGTTCCTGCGTACCTCAACCGCCACGACGGCTTGATCAACATGACCTACTACGAGGCCCTCTCGGGATGCGACCTCGGAATCTTCCCCTCCTACTACGAACCCTGGGGCTACACCCCCCTGGAAAGCGCGGCCTACGCCGTGCCGACGATCACGACTGATCAGGCAGGCTTCGGTCTTTGGGCGCGGCATACGGTGGGTGAAAACAATGGGATTATTCTCCTCAAGAGGATAGGACAGGAGTGGTCCGCGGTCGCGGACAATCTCCATACGGTCTTTCAGGACTTCCTCGGTAAAAAGGAGGAGGATCTGCAGAGCATGCGTGCGGCGGCCCGCGCAACCGCATCCCGGGCGAATTGGAAAGATTTCTTTCAGAACTACCTGAAGGCCTACGGTCAGGCCCTTGCGGCCGCCGAGGCGCGGGCGGAGAAACTCACCGCCGAGGATCTCCGGGCCGAGCTGAAATACACCTTCGCCGGAACGGTCTCCGTTTCGCCCCACTTTCGAACATTCACGGCGGTGGCCAACCTTCCGGAGAAGATCTCCCGCCTCCGGGAGCTGGCCTACAACCTCTGGTGGACCTGGAATCCAGGCGCCCGCATCCTCTTCTCCTCCCTCGACCCCAACGTCTGGGAGATAATGGGAAACAATCCCGTCCGGATGCTGGAGAACGTCTCTCCCGAACGGCTGCAGGAAGCCTCGGAAAACACCGGTTACATGAACATCTACGCTCAGATCCTGCAGCAGTTCGACAACTACATGGGAGACCGGACCCCCGCCCCCCAGGTGGGGGAACCAGACGGCCTGAAATGGTCCTCGCCGGTTGCCTACTTCTCGGCGGAGTTCGGCCTTCACGAGTGCATGCCGATCTACTCGGGAGGATTGGGAACGCTTGCCGGAGACCACCTGAAAACGGCGAGCGACATGAACATCCCCCTGGTCGGGATCGGCCTCCTGTACAAGAACGGCTTTTTCAAACAGGTGATCGACAAGAACGGCGCCCAGACGGAGGAATTTCCAGAGAACGATTTCTCCAGCATGCCCGTGCAGATCGTCCAGGACGACCGGGGGGACGCCGTCCAGATCTCCCTCGACCTGCCCGGGCGGACGCTCTTCGCCAACATCTGGGAGGTCAAGGTGGGACGCGTCTCGCTTTACCTGATGGATACAGACACCCCGCGGAACACCCCGCAGGACCAGAGGATCACGGAACGCCTCTACTGCTCGGAACTGCGGACACGGATCGAGCAGGAGATCCTTCTGGGAATGGGGGGGGTCAGGGTCCTCAAGAAGCTGGGGATCCGCCCGCGCGTCTATCACATCAACGAAGGGCACTCCGCCTTCCTTCTGTTCGAGCGGATCGCCTCCCTGATGACCGAGGAAAAACTCTCCTTCGACGAGGCCAGCGAACTCGTGCGGGGGGGGACGGTCTTCACCACCCACACGCCGGTGGAGGCGGGGAACGAACGGTTCAGCAAAGAGCTCATCGAGCACTATTTCGCGAGCTTCGTCAAGAGAACCGGGATCTCCTGGTCGCAGTTCTGGGAACTGGGGAAAAAGGAGAGCGGCGAGGGGAAGCCCTTCTTCATGACGATCCTGGCCCTCAAGATGGCCCACAAGAGCAACGCCGTGAGCCGTCTCCACGGACAGGTTTCCCGGCGGATGTGGCGGGAGGTCTGGAAGGGATTCGACGAAGCGGACATCCCCATCGGCCAGATCACGAACGGCGCCCATGTGCTCTCCTACATCGCCCCGCGGATGAAGACGCTTTTTGACACCTATCTCGGCATGGGCTGGGAGAAGGACAAAACCGATCAGGAACGGTGGGCCCGCGTCCAGGACATCCCCGATACCGTGCTGTGGCGGACGAGGTACGAGCTCCGGCAGGGATTGATCGATTTCCTCAGGGAGTATCTCTCGCAGAATTGGATGAAGTACGGCTACACGAAGACCTGGCAGGAAGAGCTTTTTTCCAAACTCAATCCGGCCGCCCTGATGATCGGATTCTCCCGGCGCTTTGCCCCCTATAAGCGGGCCGACCTGATCCTTTCCGACCTCGATCGCCTGGACCGGATCGTCAACCATCCGACGCGGCCCGTCCATATCGTCTTTGCCGGCAAGGCCCACCCGAACGACACCATCGGGAAGGACCTGATCAAAAAAGTGATCGGCGTCTGCAAGGACGACCGGTTCCGGGGAAAGATCTTCTTCGTCGAGGGGTACGACATCCGGATCGCCCGCCACCTCCTCCAAGGGGTCGACGTCTGGTTGAACACCCCCCGCCGCCCCCTGGAGGCGAGCGGCACCAGCGGCGAGAAGGTGGTGGCCAACGGCGTCCTCAACCTCAGCATCTCCGACGGGTGGTGGGCGGAAGGGTTCGACGGGACGAACGGCTGGACCATCGGCCCCGTCGTCAAGGGGTACAACAAGGAGCCTGAAAACGCCGACGAGGAGGACAGTCAATCCCTCTACGCGACGATCGAAAACAGTGTGATTCCCCTCTTCTACGACCGCGAGATGTCGGGCCTCCCGGAAAAATGGATCGCCATGATCAAACGGTCGATGCAGACCCTGGTTCCCCGTTTCAACACCCAGCGGATGCTCCTGGAATACTACCGCGATCTCTATCTTCCCACGGCGAGGCGGGAGCACGAGCTTTACGGGGACTCCTACCGGATGGCCCGGGAACTGGCCGACTGGAAGCGGAAGCTGCCGATGCGTTTCTCTTCGCTGCGACTCATTGACGTCTGTGTCGAGGGAATCCGGGGCGACACGATCATCGTGGAGAAACCGCTCGACGTCAGCGTCCGGATCGACCCTGGGAAATTCTCGCCGGAGGAGCTCCTCGTGGAACTGGTCGTCGGGAAGAAGGACGGGAGCGGTTTCGCGGGGCAGCCGGAGTGCCTCCCACTTGCGATTGCCGACCGGGCGGAAAACGGAATCGTGACCTTTTCCGTCTCCTACACGGTCCGGCAGAACGGCGCCTACGCCTACGGGATCCGGGTCCTCCCCTACCACCCGCACCTCGCCGCGAAACAGGATACGGGGCTGGTCTACTGGGGGTAGGCGTCGGGCTGTGTGCAACCCAAAGTAGTTTGCCAGACAACCGGAGAGGAAACCTAAGACCGGCCGCTCGGCGGTTTTGCCGTCCGCGTCGGCGACTGCCGCGCATCAAAGATCGCCCTTGATTGATGCGCCATAGAAAGGTATAATTACTTTAAAATCATCACGGTAATGGTTATGTCGTGACAAAACGGAGATGAACGATTATGGATCAACTTCCTCGACTCGACAAGAATGCGATCACGGTTACGGCATTGAACGATATTGAAGAAGAAAAAAAATTCTGGCTGTCAAAAAATCCCCTTGAGCGACTGGAAGCCGTCGAGCTCAACAGAAGACTGGTCTATGGAAAAGATCGAACTACATCAAGACTTCAAAGAGTTCTTGAGACTTCTCAACTCGCATCAGGTTGAATATCTGCTGGTTGGGGGCTATGCCGTAGGGCATCATGGTTATCCGCGGGCGACGGGGGATATGGACGTCTGGATTGCAGTCAACGAGTCCAACGCGGAAAAGATGGTCTCGGTCCTGAGTGATTTCGGCATGCCCAAAAAAGCCCTCTCCAAAAAACTCTTTCTTGAAAAAGACAAAATCATTCGCATGGGCGTTCCTCCCGTTCGCATCGAAATTATCACCGGCGCGTCGGGGGTTGATTTTGCCGAATGTTACTCTCGACGGGAATCGATAGACATTGACGGCGTCACCGTAAATATCATTTCTCTTAACGATCTCCGAACGAACAAGAAAGCGACGGGACGCCACAAAGATCTTGAGGATCTGGAGCATCTGCCCTGACGCGTCAATCTGGGGGCCGCATGATTGGACTGATCCCCACCGGAAAGGTATAGAAAAACAGGGACGGCCGCCGGGCCTGTCCCTGTTTTTTATGTTTTCAACGACCGAAAAACCATGTATGGATCGCAGCGGCAATCGAAACAAGGAACTCATTGAAGCTCTCCGCAGCAAACTGCGGAGAATCTTCAATCCTTGAAAGGAACAAACCATTTCGCTTTCGCTCGCTTACCCCGCGGCAAGCTGCGGGGAATTGGCTCGCTGACGGATTCAAAGGTCTCGTTCGGCGAGATTCCCATAGGAGGCAAGGATGATCACAGACGAGGTCAGGAAAAAGATCCGCGCGATCGTCGGGCCGCAAAACGCCCTCGAGTCCGACCTGGAGCGTTTCAGCTATTCCTACGACTCCTCCTTCGTGCCCCTGCTGCCGGCAAACAAGCCGGAGATCGTCGTCCGGCCTCTGACCGTGGAAGAGGTCTCTCAGCTGATGGCTGTCGCCTACCAGCACGAGATCCCCGTCACGCCGAGGGGCGCCGCAAGCGGCCGGACCGGCGGAAGCGTGCCCCTGCAGGGCGGCATCTCGCTTTGCCTCGACCGGATGACCAGAATAGTCGAGTTGGACGAGAAAAACATGACGGTCACGGCCGAGGCGGGGGTGCGCACGATCGATCTCTACAACCACTGCGCCACCCGCGGGCTCTTCTACCCGCCCGACCCGGCGAGCTGGAAGTTCTCCACCATCGGCGGCAACGTGGCGGAAAACGCGGGGGGGATGCGGGCCGTCAAGTACGGCGTGACCTCCGACTACGTGATGGGACTCGAGGTGGTCCTGGCCGACGGGACGGTGCTTGAGACAGGCGGAAAGGCCGTCAAGAACGTCACCGGCTACGACCTCAAGCGGCTCTTCACCGGTTCCGAGGGGACCCTCGGCGTCATCACCCGGGCGCTGCTGCGGCTCATCCCCATGCCGAAGCGGCGCGGCACCCTGCGGATCGCGTTCGGTTCCCTCGACGACGGCTGCGCGACAGTCCACCGGATGCTGCAGGCGGGCATCGTGCCGGCGGCCGCCGAGATCATGGACCGCGTTTCCATCGAAGCCGTAGCCAGATACAGCAGAATGGAGATCGACCCGGCCGTCGAGGCCTGCCTCATCGTCGAGATCGACGGCGAAGACGAAGCCGCGCTTGAAACGCAGACGAAAAGGATCGAGGCCGTGGCGAAGGAATGCGGCTCGCGTGAATTCCTGGCCGCCCGGTCGGAAAAGGAGTCCGACGAGCTGTGGGCCGTCCGGAGGGGCCTGAGTTCCGCGGTGGCCGCCCTCGCGCCCAACCGGCTCGGCGAAGACATCTCGGTGCCGCGCGACGCCTTTCCCGAGGTGGTGCGCCGGATCCGGGCCATCTCCGAGAAATACCGGCTTCCCATAGCGGTTTACGGCCACGCCGGCGACGGGAACCTCCACCCGTCGGTCCTCTGCGACCTCGCGAATCCCGAGGAGGCGAAGCGTGTTCACCAGGCGGTCGACGAGATCTTCGCGGCGGCCCTTGCCGTCGGCGGGACTCTCTCCGGCGAACACGGCATCGGCATCACGAAGCGGCCCTACATCGCCCAGGCCCTGGGTGAAGCCGGCCTGAGGACCCTGAAGGCCGTAAAAAAGGCGCTCGACCCGAAGGGGATATTGAACCCCGGCAAGATCTGGTGAGATGGCCGCGCGCCTTGCCTCTGGGCTTTTTACGAAGCCTTCCAAACTGAAGAATGGAGAGAAAGCGAGATTGATGGACAAGGCCACGGACAACACATTGCTGCAGGAGGCGAAAAATAAGGTCGGCCAGTGCGACCGCTGCGGCGCCTGCCTGCCGGTGTGCCCGCTCTTCGGAGTTAGGGACGTCGAGCTGTCGAGCGCGCGGGGTAAAAACGCGATCGCCCTCGCCCTCGCCGAGGGAGGCATCGAGCCGGCGTTGGACACACTCGCCGCGGTCAACTTCTGCCTGCTGTGCCGGGCCTGCGTCGAGAACTGCCCGAGCAAGGTCAAGACCGATGAGGCGATGATCGACCTGCGCCAGTTTCTCGTCGAGAGGACCGGCGCGACGAACGCCAAATACCGGGCCGCGGGCGGCCTTCTCGGAAACCTGCCCCTGGTGAAACTGGCGGCGGGGACGCTGGCGCTTTTGCGCAAATTGGGCCTCAACAGTGTCTTTCCCCACGGCTTGGCGCCGGATGAGTACACCCGGGCGCATTTCCTCGCCGCATTCGCCGGACCGGCCGCCCTCGGACGGAAGGCGCCGCCTTCCGAAGTCGAGATCACGTCAAAGACGAAAGTGGCGTATTTCTACGGCTGCGGCATGCGGATGATGTTTCCCGGGGCCGCTTCCGAGACGCTCGCCATTTTGCAGACCACGACCCGCGTCCTGCGTCCTGACAACGTCTGCTGCGGGCTGCCGCACCTTGCCCACGGCCTGCGCGGCGACTTCCTGGCGCTCGCCAGAAAGAACATCCGGCTCTATGAGGAGGCCGATCTTATCGTCAGCGACTGCGCAAGCTGCAGCGGGACGCTCAAACACATCGCCTCCTTCTTCGCCGGCGACCCCAAGTGGGAGGACCGGGCGGAGGCCTTCAGCCGGAAGGCGATGGACCTGACGGAGTACCTCGTGAAGGCGGGCTACACGCCCAGACAGAAGACGGAAGCCGTCTTCACCTATCACGATCCCTGTCATCTCGCGCGGGGCCAGGGGATCAAAACCCAGCCGCGCGACCTCCTTAAGGCGGCCGGGGAATTCGTCGAGATGGAGGAGGCCGACGCGTGCTGCGGCGGGGCGGGGTCCTTCCACGTGGATTATCCGGAGATTTCGGCGAAGATACTCGAAAAGAAGCGCGGAAACATCGAGAAAACCGGCGCGGCCGTCGTCGTCACCGGCTGTCCCGGCTGCCTGATCCAACTGACCAAGGCGGCCGAGGCCGGCGGCGGCAGATTCAGGGCCATGCACATCAGCCAGGTCATATGAACCCTCTCATCCTCCTTTTCATCCTGTCGTTTCTGGTGTCCGTCGATGTCAGGATCCTGTCGCCCGTTCTGCCGTCCATTTCGGATTCGCTCGGCTCTACCCCCGGCGCCGCCGGTCTGGCCATGACGACCTATTCTTTCGCCTACGGCCTGGGACAGCTCTTCTACGGCCCTCTCTCGGACCGGTCAAGCCGCATCGCGGTGGTGCGTGCGGCAGGCATCGGGTTCAGCGCCTTGACAATCCTCTCCGCCCTCACGGTCACGACATGGCAGTTCATCGCCGCCCGCTTGCTGGCCGGCGCCTTCGCCAGTGCGGTAATCCCGCTGACCCTGGTCTATATCGGCGACACCGTCGAGTATGAACGGCGCCAGGTCATGCTCGGCCGCTTCTCGGTCATCACCGCTTCCGCGATGGCGTTTTCCGCCTCCATCGGCGGCACGATCGCCCACTTCATCTCGTGGCGCCTCATGCTGCTCGGATACGGATTGCTCGCATTGATCCCGCTCGGCCTCCTGTGGCGGATCGCCCCTTCCACCCCAACCGGTGTTCCGGACGCCTCAACCGGTTTTGTCGAGATCCTGCGCAACCGCCGGGCCCAGTTCGTTTATGCGGCCGTGTTCATAGAAGGATCCTTGGTCTGGGGCGGGATGACCTATCTCGGATCCTTCGCGATCCGGCGGTACGACCTCGATCAGTTCGGCGTGGGGATGCTCATCGCCCTTTACGGAATAGGAATGATGGCAGGCGGTTTCCTGATGGGCCGGATCCGCCGTCTGCTGTCCGAAAATGGTCTGGCGGCGCTGGGGGGCGTGCTGATGGGCGTACCCTATCTCATGCTCATCCCGAAGTGGCCGCCCGTCACATTTGCAATCAGCATGTTCCTCATGGGTCTCGGTTACGTGAGCCTGCACACCACGCTGCAGGTCCGCGGGACGGAGATCAGTTCGGCGGCCCGCGGAAAGGCCTTCTCCCTGTTCACCTTCACCCTTTTTTCGGGGATGGCTGCCGGATCGGCGGCGTTCGGAAGACTGGTGGACACAGGGCGCTACGAAACCATGTTCGTCATTGCCGGCTTCGGCCTGATCGCCGTCGGTCTCGCGACGACACTTTCTCCTCCCCGACCCGCGAGTTGATGCGCAGGGTCTGTTAAGACCGGCATGCCATTCGGAAAATTGATCCGAAAGTCTAGCGTCGGTTGATGAACCAGAGAATGAGCGTCAGGATGACGCTGATCAGGAGGCTCGTCGTCTAACATCATCCGTTTCCCTCCCAGGCAAACGGCTTCTCCCGCTCGAAGTCCGGCGCGAGAGCCCGGTCGTCCACCTCCTGGGTGTAGAGTTCCTCGAACCCCAAAGCGAGGGCGTCGTTGACCACCTGCTCATACTCCCGGCGCGTGACCCGCCTCCCGAGGAGGGGATCGGCGCGCACGGCCGGTATCGGCGTGTACTGGGCCATGAGGCTCAGGGGGATCGCGGGGGAGATATCCCGGATCATCTTCAGGACCGCAAGGCTGTTGTCCGTCCGCCCCGGCAGAACGAGATGGCGGACCAGGACCCCGCGCCGGGCGATCCCCTCCTCGATCTCCAGGGTGTCGCCCACCTGGCGGACCATCTCCTTCAGGGAGGCCAGGGCGTGGCGGGGATAGTCCGCCGCCCCGGAGAAGCGCCGCCCGGCCTCATCGAGACCGTATTTGAAATCGGGAAGATAGATGTCCACCATCCCGTCGATCAGGCGGATGATCTTCTCACCCTCGTATCCGCCGCAGTTGAAGACGAAGGGAATTCGAAGCCCCCCCTCCCGCGCGATCCTGAGCGCCTCCATGATTCCCGGCAGGTGGGGGGTCGGCGTCACCGGCTCGATGTTGTGGCAGCCCTTCGCCTCGAGATCCAGCATGATCGCGGCGAGTTCCTCCACGCTCACCGGATCGCCCGCGGTGGAGTGGCTGATCTGGTAATTCTGACAGTAGACGCACTTGAGGTTGCAGGAGGAAAAGAAGATTGTCCCCGCACCGCGCCTGCCCGAAAGGGGCGGTTCCTCGCCGTGGTGGGCAAGCGCCGAACTGATGACCATCCCCGCGGCGAGGCGGCAGAACCCCCTCTCGCCGGCCGTCCGGTTCACCCGGCACCTCTGCGGGCAGAGGACGCACCGCTTCAGGATCCGCTTGAGATATTCGACCCGGCGGTCCGCATC
>JAHJXP010000139.1 GCA_018827585.1 Pseudomonadota bacterium
CGCTCGGCGGGGCGGGGATGGCGAAGGCCTTCATCGCGGGGCTGATCGGCCTCCTGTTGGCCACCGTGGGGATCGACGAGATGACCGCCGATGCGCGGTTCACCTTCGGGGGGAAGGCGCTCATGGGGGGGGTCAACTTCATCCCCGCCATCATCGGGGCCTTCGCCGTCGGCGAGATCCTGGCAAAGGCGGAGGAAGGAAAGGGGTTGAGCGGGGAGCATCTCACCATCAAGGTCTCCACGAAGCTCCCGAAGATCAAGGAGCTCCTGCGCTTGAAATGGACGATCATGCGCTCCGCCGTGATCGGGACCGCGATCGGGATCCTCCCCGGCGTCGGTGCGACGACGGCCGCCTTCATCGGTTACTCCGAGGCGGTCCGCTGGTCCAAGCACCCGGAGAAGTTCGGGACGGGCGTTCCCGAGGGAATCGCCGGTCCCGAGACGGCCAACAACGCCGCCACCGGCGGGGCGATGGTTCCCCTGCTCACCTTGGGCATCCCCGGCAGCGCGACGACGGCGGTGATCATCGGCGGCTTTCTGGTCCACGGCCTCCAGCCGGGTCCCATGCTATTCTTAAACCAGCCCAAGCTCATGTACTCCATCTTCATCGCGATGTACGTGGCCAACATCTTCATGCTGTTCGCGGGGCTCATGGTGGCCAAGCTCTTTGCAAATTTCCGGAGGATCCGGTATTCCATCCTCGGGCCCGTCATCTTCGTCTTTGCGGCGATCGGCTCCTTCGGGATCCGCAACGACATGGTGGATGTCTGGATCATGTTCGCCTGCGGGATCGTGGGCTACTTCTTCAAGAAATTCAAGTATCCGATCGCGCCGATGATCATCGGTCTCGTCCTGGGGCCCTTGACCGAGGTCTCGCTGCGGAAAGGGATGTACATGACGGACTACCATCTGCTTTCCTTCCTGATGCGGCCGATCGCCGGTACGATCCTTGTGATCGCCGTCGCCTCGGTTTTGTGGAATCTCTACAGCGTTTTCATCAAGAAGGGGAAGGCGTCCCTGGAGGAGGTCGAATAGCCTCTTTGTTCAATACGGGCGGTTTTTTCGAGGAGAAGGCCGCCAGGCGACGAGTAAAAAAATGGTCCCCATCCTGGCGTGGCGGCGGGCCATTTTTATTGCCGGGTTTTGGATATGGCCTCAATCACTTCCACAAGTTGTGAAGAATCCTCATTGCCGCCCCCGCGGCCGATGAGGGCGTTGAACATTTGCGTAATCAGGGCGGTCCCGGGCAGCGCCATGCCGAGGGTATGGGCCTCGTCCAGGACAATCTGTATGTCTTTGTAGTGGAGGCGCGCTTCAATTCCGGGATCGTAATTTCTTTCCACCATGCGTTTTCCCAGCACTTCCAAAATCCTGCACTGGGAGGAGCCTCCGGATAAAGACTCGTACACCCTTTCAAGATCCAGTCCGTTGTTGCGGGCGAAGGTGAAGGCCTCGGCCAGGCCCTGAAGGGTCATGAGCATGACGATCTGATTGCAGGCCTTGGCCACCTGCCCTGCGCTGTTGGGGCCGATATGAACGATATTCTTGCCCATGCAGGAAAAGAGCGGTTTGATCCGCTCAAATATTTCCGGTTTGCCGCCTACCATAATAGAGAGGGTTCCGTTAATGGCCCCGATCCCGCCGCCCGATACGGGGGCGTCGAGGCACTCGATACCGGCCGCGGAGAGCCGTTGAGCCATTGTGCGGGTGGCGGCGGGCGAAATGGTGCCCATGTCCACCAGAATGGACCCCGGACGGGCGCCCGCGATGATGCCTCTTTCCCCCAGAACGACCTCCAGGACATCCCTGGTCGTCGTCACCATGGTAAAGACCACATCGCAACCCCTGGCCACCTCTTCAGGAGACCCGCAGGCAACAGCGCCGGCTTCAATTAGAGGCGCCATCGTCTCCTTGCGCCGTCCGTAGACCAGGAGGCTATAGCCGCCCTTTATAAGGTTCAGGGCCATGGGTCTCCCCATCACGCCTAAACCGATAAAACCAACTCCTGGCATCATCTTTTCATCCATTACCTGCCTTCACCTGAAAATGCACTTCAAATCCAACCCATCCCCGCTCTAACCCTTCCATTACCCATATCCTATCTTCCCTTGAAGGGGAGGGAATTCCCCTCTTTGGAAAATAGTTGGCAGGGGGATTTTCATCATCCTTTGTGAAGGGGCGCTGTTATGTAAGTTTCATTCAATCGTTCAATCACGTTCACGAGAGCCGATGAATCCAGGTCACCTTCCCCGCTCCCCATGAGGGCGTTCATGTTCTGGGCGACCAGGGCGGAGCCTGGCAGGGCAAGACCCATCTGGTGCGCCGTCTCCATAATGATCCGCAGATCCTTTTGATGTAGCCGCACCTTAAACCCGGGCCGGAAATCATGATCCAGCATCCGTTTTCCCTGCACCTCCAGGGATTTATTGCCCGCAAAACCGCCCAGAAGGGCCTCTCGCACCCGTCCAGGATCTACGCCATTTTTCCGGGCGAAGGTAAACGCCTCGGCCACCCCTTCGATGGACAGCGTCACCAGGATCTGGTTACAGGCCTTGGCCAACTGTCCCGTGCCATTGCCGCCGATATAGACGATATTCTTTCCCAGGCGCTCGAATAAGGGTTTGACCAGCGTGAATACCTCCGGTTTGCCACCCACCATGATAGAAAGGGCGCCGTTTACAGCCTCCGTTTCGCCTCCCGATACCGGGGCGTCGAGCATTTCTACCCCCCGGGCTGTTAGTTGAGCAGCGAGGGAGCGGGTGGCCGCCGGGGAGATGGTGCTCATGTCGACCACGGTGCAGCCGGGCCGGGCCCCCGATATAACCCCTTCAGGTCCCAGTATGACCTGCTCAACATCTTGCGTATCAGATACCATGATAAATATAAGATCAGCGTTGCGGGCCACCTCTGCCGGAGAGGCGCAAGCCTGGGCGCCGGCGGCGGTGAGCGGCTCCATGGATTCGACCCGGCGCCCGTAAACCCGGAGGGGATAGCCGCCCCTGATGAGATTCAAGGCCATGGGTTTGCCCATGATACCCAGGCCGATGAAACCTACGTTCACATTCATGTTCAATATCCTTACTCACTTCCGTTAATCTTCTTTGACCATTCCCTTTTGAAGATGTCTTCCATCTCCAGGCGGAATTTCACCGTTTCGTCCTGCCCGTTATAGGCTACATCACCCCACGTGATCGTCTCGCCTGCGGCCACGGGTCTGACGATCTTTATCTGATGGGCCAGCCCGATGGGGAAACACCCGGAGGCGATAGATTTGCGGGCCGGCAGAAGGGTCCCGTAGACGGTAAAACCGCCTTCCCCGTCCAGGATATCCCCGGGGAGCAGGTCCCTCTTTGCCGTGGCCGCCACGTCTCCGGTGAAATCGCGTGCCACACCGGTCGGTTCCCCGCGGAGCGCCACCGAGGCCACGCTGATCCCGAGTTCGAGGCCGATCAGGTGGGCAGGCCGGTAGAGGGCCGTATACCGGCCGCTCTCATCGGTCACGACGCCGTATTCATGGAAACACCGGGCCGAGTAGTCGTTCTCGGTCGTAAAGGTAACGTAGACGCCCCAGCGCAGATCGCGGTACACGGGCCGTCCGTCCCGCTCCAGGCTGGAGACGACCTCGACCTGCCCCGCTTCATCCAGGAGACCCCCCGCGGCACGGGGCTTCAGTATCCGCGGGAGATCATCCGCGCCGCAGGGGGGGAAGCGAAGCCCGTCCGCTGGTGGAACAAGACCGGTCGCATTGGCCACGGCGGCCATTTCAATTGCCGATTTCGTTCCATCCAGGAAGGAGTTGAACATCTTGGCGTTAAAATCCCCCCGCGCCAGTTGTTCCTCGGTGAAGCCGTAATGGCTCCATACCGTCTCCGGCGTCGATTGGTGATAAACGGGCAGGTATTTTGTCCCCTTGCCGGCGGCCACCACGGTAAAGCCGCAGGCGCGGGCCCAGTCCACCAGCTCGCATATGAGGGCCGGTTGGTCGCCGTAGGCCAGGGAGCAGACAATCCCCGCTTCCTGCGCCCGCCGCGCCAGGAGCGGCCCGGTCAGGGCGTCCGCCTCGACGTTGACCATGATGATATGTTTTCCCTCCTTGCAGCAGGCAAGGACATGGGCGATCCCTGCGGAGGGGCTTCCCGTGGCGTCGATGATCACTTCGAGACCCGGGGCGGCGATGACGCCGAGGGCGTCGTCGGTGATGAAGGTGGTCCCTTTCGCCAGGGCGTCCGGGATGGAGACGGCCGAGCCCTGTTCAGCCAACCAGCCTGTCCGCCCGAGCGCCGCGATGGCCCTCGCCGGGACCAGGTCGGCAATGGCGGCGAGGTGAATTCCTTCGGTGCTCCTGGCCTGTGCAAGGTACATGCTGCCGAACTTGCCCGCGCCGATCAGGCCGACCCGGAGGGGCCCTTTTTCATGATTTCGTTTCATTAGAAGATGATGGAGATTCAAGGCTTCTCCCTCCAGCAGGGGAAGGAAAACAACCCTTCACACCAATGGGCCGAAGAGAGCGCCTGCCCATCCTTCCCCCGCGGTCCCACGATCTGCAATCCCAGCGGCAGCCCCCGGGGACCGAATCCGACCGGGATCGTGATGGCCGGGACGCCGCAAAGGGACCAAATGCTGCAGAAGGCAGGGCTGCCCGTTTGTTCCAGCGTCGCAGGCGCCTCTCCCGTGGCGGGCGGCGTGATAACGGCATCGTATTTTGCTAGGAAACTCTCCAATTCGGTCTGCAGATTGAGGCGCGTTTTCAGGGCCTGCAGATAGACCACCGCCCGCGCATCCGTTCCTTCGGCGATAAAATCCTTCAAGGTTGAACTCAGGAGGGTTGCCTGTTTGCGATGCAGCTCCTCCAGGTTCAAGGCGGATTCGACGGCCATGATGGTTCGGATCGCCCGGTGGGCGTGGCTGAATATATCCGGCAGTTCGCATTCCTCAACGCGGGCGCCGCCTTTTCTGATCGTTTGGATGTTTTCCCGGAAATTCTGCTTGGCATCGTCCTCGGCCTGTTCCCAAACGGGGGTTTGGACCGCCGCCAGGCGGGGAGGCGTTGATCGGGCGTCGATCGACGGAGAGGGTTTCCCCCCTTCGCCGGTCAGCGAGGCCGCCAGCCATGCGGCATCCTCCACGCAACGGGTGAAGATGCCCGGCTGATCCAGGGTGTGGCTGAATGTCAGGGCCCCTTCGATGGGAATCATTCCCTGGGTCGGTTTGAAGCCGACGACCCCGCAAAAAGCGGCGGGCCTGATGACGGAACCGTTGGTTTGCGTGCCCAGGGCCGCCGGGACAAAACCCGCCGCGACCGCCGCCGCGGAGCCGCTGGACGATCCTCCCGGAGTATGCGAGGGATTCCAGGGATTGCGTGTCTTTCCGGGGAAGAGGAAGGCGCATTCGGTGGTCACGGTCTTACCCATGACAAAGGCCCCCCGGTCCTCGAGCAGCTTGACCACCCCGGCCGACTCATCGGGGATATTGCCGGCAAACGCGGGGGACCCCATTTCCGTGGGCACGCCGGCGGTGGCGAAGATGTCCTTCACGCCGACGGGCAGACCATGCAGGGGGCCCGGTTTGCCCCCTGCTGCCAGATGAGAGTCGGAAAGGCGGGCGGCTTTGATTGCCTGCTCCGGTTCCAGCCAGGCCCAGGCCCGGATTGTTTCATCGAGCGATGCGATCCTGGCAAGGAGGGCCTGTGTGTACGCTTCCGAGGTGAATCGCCGGCTTTCGATCCCCCGCAAAACTTCGCTCAGACTCAAACTGTGCAACGGCTTGTCCATGTTAAGTTCTCTCCTCTCTTTTTACATATATCCTTGACGGTCTCGTAAAAAGTCTAAACTCTCCTCCCCCTTGATCCCCTCCCGTCAAGGGAGGGGAAGAAAAGTGGGCCTCCCGTTACCGGAGGGGAAGAAAAGGGGGCCTCCCGTCAAGGGAGGGGAAACGGAATTTTTACGAGTTCATTATCGTTGCGATACTGTCATTCCTGCGGACCTTACCTTGCCTTCACCTCCGGATTCAAGAGGTTCGGGGGATCGCCGGTTGAGAGGGCGGCCGACAGATTCTCCGCGGCCATCATGGCCATCTTGAAGCGGGTTTTCTCGGAGGAACTGGCGATATGGGGGGAAAGGACCACATTCTTCAACTCCAGAAACCCCGGGTGAAGGGCGGGCTCCCCTTCGAAGACGTCGAGACCGGCCCCGGCGATGGCACCCCTGCGGAGCGCCTCGACCAGGGCGTCGTCGTCCACCACGCCGCCCCGGGCGGCGTGGATGAGGATCGCTGATTTTTTCATGAAAGCGATCTCAGGGGCGCCGATCAGATGATGGGTCTCCCTGCTGTACGGCACATGAATCGTGACGATGTCCGCCTTGCCGAAGAGCTCCTCTTTTGTCACATACCTGGCCCGGCAGGCCGCCTCGATTTCCGGCGCGGCCCTCCTGACATCGTGGTAGATCACCTCCATTTCGAATCCCGCCGCACGGCGCGCCACGACCTGGCCGATCCGTCCCAGGCCGACGATTCCCAGCGTGGCGTGATGGACGTCAAGGCCGAGAAACTGCTTCAGCTTCCACTTGTCCCATTGTCCTTGCCGGACGTAGGCCTCCGCTTCGTTGAGACGGCGGGCCGTGGCTAGGATCAGCGCCCAGGCGAAATCGGCGGCGGTGTCATCCAGAACCCCCGGAGTATTGGTCGCCATCACGCCGCGGGCGTTGCAGGCGGTCAGGTCGATATTGTTGTACCCCACGGCGATGTTGCACACGGCCTTGAGCTTGGGGCAGCGGCTGAGGAGGTCCTCATCGATCCTCTCGGTCAGGGTGGTAAGGGCCCCCTCCTTGTCGGCGAGAATCCGGGCCAGCTCTTCCCCGCTCAGGACCTTGTCCTCCTGATTGGCCGTCACTTCAAAATGGCCTGCCAGAAAGTCCAGGACTTCTCCGAAAACCTCCCGGGCAACAAAGATTCTTTTTTTCATCTTGGGTTCCTCACATTGTCTTGACTGGATCTGCGGGGCCAAAAAAGCAACTTTGCCGCTACTTATACCAGGTTTTTCTTATGAAAGGAAAGTGAAATTTATTTCTTGACACCTTCATTTTACACGTGATAGAGAATAAACGCATAGTCCCGCGGTACGGCGGTTGCGGCATGCGCAGGACAGGAAACTTTCTCTCTGTCCGTTTCTCTCGTCTTTCCCTTTTTCATAAATTAGTTATTCCTTTCAAAGTCAACAATAAAAATTGACATTTTTTACGTCAATTTGGTTCGAGAGCTGCTCTTTGAAAATTTGGTAAAACCTGGACAATTCCTCCTGCTTTTGTTAGTTTAAGCAGCGGAAGGGATGGGAACGCCGATCCCGCACTGGGTGATGTTATCACCTTGGGACTGTTTCCATTCCTTCCTTTTGTTGCTTTGCCTCCTGGAGATCGGCGCCTGCTGATCAAATGTCTCGTAGCGACGGTTTACATTTTTCACGGTGTGAGTTGCTTTGCGGGCCGTCCTGTTTTCCCTGTTTTTCTGGTCCACATGGGAATCATAGGCTTGGTTGTTTTTGAGCATACCATAGACGATCCGCAGGATTTTGTGCATGCACAGCCCGATGGCCGCCATCTTTTCCATCCCCTTTTCCGTATGTTCTTCATAGATTTTCCGGATATGGGGATTGGCCGTCAGGGAGACCATGGCGACCATGAAGAGGATCTTCCGGGGTTCCTTGCGTCCCTGTTTGCTCATGCGGACGCCGCTGGTTCCATCGCCGCTGGTCTTGAACGCGGGATGAAGTCCGAAGTGGGCTGCCAGCTTCTTGACGGAAGAGAACCGTTTTACGGACTGGATTTCGAGCATCAGGCCAATGGCGGAGGCGTCGCTGATTCCGGGAATGGTTTTCAGCAAAGCGACTTCCGGAATGGCGCACCGTTTGGCCATCTGCTGGGCTTGAATCCGGATGGTCTCCTCCATGCGGATAATCTGCTCGGCCATGGCCGCAACCAGGTTCCCGGTCGTTTCATCGGTGGCAGAGGCGACGCTCTTTTTCGCCTGCTCAATCAACTCTTTGGCGCGGTCGGCGGTTACGTAAGGTATCCGGGCAACCGAGGTCGCTCTGGCTTTTGCGAGTTTGACTGCCGTCGGATATCGTTTCAGGAGCTTCAGGAGCCAGGCCGGCACACCCGATTGGCAGTAGGCGATCAGTTCCGGATTGGCGGTGTACAGCAGGGACTCGAACTGATTGAGGATCTGGGTCTTCTGCTTCACCAGCAGCCTGACGAAGCCCCATTGCCGCCTCAGGCCGGCCAGGGAATCCTCCTGCTGATAGGTCACCTTTTCCGGATGAGCGATCAGATATTCCGCCACATCCCGGGCGCTGATCTTGTCCGTGATGACGCGTCTCAAGGAAGCCTTGCTATTCGCCCGAACGCCCAAGGGATTCAGGCGGGCAGAGCGGATATCGAGCGTCCCCTGAAAGCCGCCCAAAGAATGAAGCCAGTTGTTCTCATAGCCTCCGGTGCTCTCTACGGCTGCGAAAAGTACGGAACCGGAATGACGATCAAAAAACCGCTTCAGGATTTCAAAGAGCTTGCAATGACTGCCGAAAGTGTCATCCAACTGAAAATTCGGCTCCACGACGTCTTTCTTGGCATCGAGGATCACAAAGTCCGCGTACCCCTTGCTCACGTCAATGCCCATGTAATAATTTTCCATCACAACTCCTTTTCTGGTAAAAACCCGTTCACAATCAATGCCAGGAATCATCACCCTCGTCGAATCCGGTGTCATTGCACCACGTTATTCCACGACTTTTACCTGGCGGAAGGAAGAAACTAATTTCCGGGCTCGAAGCCCAAGGTGCTGACCTTCTCTTCCGACATACTGAAATGGTTTTACCAAAAAAGAACAAACTCTCAAACAAACACTTTATGCTAACTTTTAATATACGAGGTGGTGGATTTAGGAATCACTGGACGCTTGACTACAGGAAGCAAATTTCTGCCCATTTTGATGCATGAAAAAGCCCTCCAATAAGTCTCTACAGAGGGCTTTTCATGAAAATGAAACCTGAAAATACAGACTATTCAACCTTCGGTTCTTCGCTTGCCTCAACAGCGACGACTCCACTATAGATACCCCGTTTAATCTTCTGAATCATACCCTGCTTGGAGGCACGATTGATAATGCTCCAGATCTGGCGTTCGTTTAAACCGGTCTTTGTCTTCAACTCAGCCGTTGAGATTCCTTCCGGCGCGCCTTGAATGAGCGATACGACCGCATCGATGTGGGTGACCTTCTTTTCAGCGGGTGCCTTCTTTCGAGTCTTCTTGACCTTCTTGGCAATAGTCGGTTTTACTGCCCTGGGTTCCTTCTTTATTGTTACTGTTTTTTGGGAAGGTCCGGAGATCATCGCTTGAAGCTTATTAAAGTAAGTCTTCACAAATAATTCCGATCCTTCAACCTCGATTTCCTTTGTGACCGGATTGAACCTGATGCGGGAATTTTTTTTCATGTGGCCTCCTATATTTGTGTAATTAACGTTCAGTCACGCTTCGCTTATGAGCGTTCACGAAGCGCGGCAATGACACCTGGTCGGGTTGGGCGCATTTCTGTGCTGTTTTTCTATACGATGTGAAACTCCGATGTGCAATGTGCGCAACGCGTCGCTTTAATTGAAATAGCAGAATAACATTTAGGACATTCTTTCGTTATCGGTTCAGCCAGTAATACTTCCTCTTTTTTCTTCAGACGACTCATTTGCTTGATGACTATAAAGATCGCAAAGGCCACGATGATGAAATCCAAGACGGTATTGATGAAAATACCGTATTGGATTGTTACTGCCTCTGCACCGGCAGTTTTTTCTTTGAGCGTAATGGCCAGACTCGAAAAATCGACGTTGCCTAAAAGCAAGCCAATGGGTGGCATGATGACGTGTGATACAAGCGAGCTGACAATTTTGCCGAACGCACCACCGATGATGATACCGATGGCCATATCAACAACATTCCCGCGCATTGCAAAATCTTTGAATTCCCTTAGCATTCCAATGGCTTACCTCCTTTCGAGTGTTGAACATTCTTACATTTATCGTTTAGTAACCTACTTCACCGTCGTAGCCGTTCTGTTAAAGTGACCCATCAAAGATGGTTCGTCATCAACGGCGAGCGGTGTCTTCCCGGATACCCGATCTTAGACCCTGGTGAGCTGGCGGTACTTGATCCGGTGCGGCTGGGAGGCCGCGGCGCCAAGGCGGGCCTTCCGGTCTGCCTCGTACTCGGAGTAGTTCCCGTCGAACCAGACGGTCGCGCTCTCCCCCTCGAAGGCCAGGATGTGCGTGGCGATCCGGTCCAGGAACCAGCGGTCGTGGCTGATGACGACCGCGCAGCCGCCGAAATTCTCCAGTGCCTCCTCGAGGGCGCGCATCGTGTTCACGTCGAGGTCGTTGGTCGGCTCGTCCAGAAGCAGGACGTTCGCCCCCTCCTTGAGCATCCGGGCCAGGTGGACCCGGTTCCGCTCGCCCCCGGAGATCTGGCCCACCTTTTTCTGCTGGTCGGTCCCCGAAAAGTTGAAGCGGGCGACGTAGGCCCGGGAGTTGACCTCGCGGTTTCCGAGCAGGATCGCGTCCCTCCCCTCGGAGATCGCCTCCCAGATCGTCTTGTCCGGATCGAGGACGTCGCGGCTCTGGTCCACGTAGGCGAGCTTCACCGACTCCGCGACCCGGATCGCGCCCGAATCGGGCTTCTCCTGGCCGGTGATCATCCGGAAAAGCGTCGTCTTGCCGGCGCCGTTCGGGCCGATGATCCCGACGATCCCGCCGGGCGGCAGGGAGAAGGACATATTCTCCACAAGGAGGCGGTCCCCGTAGGCCTTGGACACCCCCTCGGCCTCGATGACGAGCTTCCCCAGGCGGGGTCCGGGGGGGATGAATATCTCCAGCACACTCGCCCTTGCCTCCGTTTCCTGGGAGAGGAGGTTCTCGTAGGAGCTGATCCGGGCCTTGGATTTGGCGTGGCGCCCCTTGGGGGACATCCGGATCCACTCTAACTCCCGCTCCAGAGTCTTCTGCCGCTCGGTCTCCGATTTTTCCTCCTGGCGGAGGCGGTTCCGCTTCTGCTCCAGCCAGGAGGAGTAGTTCCCCTTCCAGGGGATACCCTGGCCCCGGTCCAGCTCGAGGATCCAGCCGGCGACGTTGTCGAGGAAATAGCGGTCGTGGGTCACGGCAATGACAGTGCCTGCGTAGCGTTGGAGATGGTGCTCCATCCAGGCGACGGACTCGGCGTCGAGGTGGTTGGTCGGCTCGTCTAAAAGCAGGATGTCCGGGTTCTGCAGGAGGAGCCGGCAGAGGGCGACCCGCCGTCGCTCGCCGCCGGAGAGGATCTTCACCGGGGTGTCGCCCGGCGGGCAGCGGAGCGCGTCCATCGCCATCTCCAGGCGGGAATCCAGGTCCCAGGCATCGCAGGCGTCCAGCTTCTCCTGGACCGCGGCCTGGCGGTCCACCAACTCGTTCATCTGCTCGTCCGTCATGGGCTCGGCAAATTTCTCGTTGATCTCGTTGAATTCGTTGAGGAGATTGACGGTTTCCTGCACCCCCTGCTCCACGATCTCCCGGACCGTCTTGGTTTCATCGAGCCGCGGCTCCTGCTCCAGGAAGCCGACGGTATGGCCCGGCGAGAGGATCGTCTTGCCGATGAAATCCTGGTCCGCGCCGGCCAGGATCCTGAGCAGCGAGCTCTTGCCCGAGCCGTTGAGCCCCAGGACGCCGATCTTCGCCCCGTAGAAGTAAGAGAGATAGATGTCCTTCAGGACGGGTTTCTTGTCGTAGAACTTGTTCACCCCGATCATGGAGTAGATAACTTTGTTGCCCGGTTCGCCGGCCATTGCATTCCTCCTATTTAGGGGGTGGACAGTCCCCTGTCTTTCTCCAGAGAAAAACAGGGGCGCTGTCCACCCTTTTGGGGAGATACTATCAGCAAATTCGTCCGGAGGGAAGAGTTTCCCTGCAAGAGATCGGGGCTGGATATCGCAGTGAAAAAAGGGTATAAGCCCCTGCATGTTCGGTATCCAGGACCTCATCCTCTTTTGCGTCGTCATCGCCTCTCTCGCTGGGGGCATCCTTTTGCCCCGCATGGGAGAGGTGTTTCAGCCGTTCATCCTCTACCTGCTGATGGTCCTGCTGTACCTGAGCTTCCTGTCGATCCGGCTCGATGCGATCTGGCGGACGCTCCGGGAGCAGGCGAAGGACGTCGTCCGGCTCTCATTTCTGAAACTGATCGCATTTCCCGTGGCGATCTATCTCCTCTTTTTGCTCTTTTTCCCCGCCTACGCCCCGTCCGCCCTGCTTTTGGCCGGCAGCTCCACCGGCGCGGTCGCCCCCTTCATCGCCACGCTGGTCGCGGCCAACGGCCCGCTGGTGATCGCGATGGTCGTGATTTCCTCGCTTCTGGTGCCCTTCATCCTTCCTATGTTGGTGAAGCTGATCCTGGGACAGACGATGGAGATCCCCCTTTCGGTCATGATCCAGATGCTGGCGGCGATGATCTTCATTCCGCTCGCTGCGTCCGAGGCGACGAGGCGCTTCCTGCCGGGGGCGGTCCCGCTGATCCTCAAGAGGCGCTACGTCATGTCGCTGATGATATTCACCGGGACCAACATGGGGGTGTTTTCGAAATATTCAGACTATTTCTATCGTCATCCCGATGCCATCCTGGCCGCGGCCGGCATGTCCGTTCTGATCGGCGTCGTTCTGTTCGGCATGGGGATCTTTTCCCTGGGGAGGGCCTCCGCGGGGGACTGCCTCGCGGCGGCGATCTCGGTTGCCAATATCAACAGCGTGCTGATCGTCGTCTTTGCCGCCCGCTTCTTCGGCCCCCTCGAACCGACGGTCGCGGCGATGTACCTCATTCCCTTCTACGGCCTGATCATCCCGCTGCGGATATTCCAGTACCGCTATTCCCGGATTTGAATTTCGAAGTGAATCAAGCTTGATGGTCCCGAAAAAAGTCCGAAATCTCCTCCCCCTCCCCTTAATCCCCTCCCGCCTGGGGAGGGGAAAATTTACTTTTTACGAGAGCGTCAAGTTTCGGGGAATTTTACCCGAAGAGATAAAATGCCCCCGGAGGCTCTCTTACATGACGGACATGATTTTCGTCAGCCGGGTGAGCAGGAGCGGATGGGAGAACAGACCTTCGATCTTCAGCCGACCGGTCAGGAGATGCGCCACGACCCTGCGGCCCGCCTCGTCGAAATACCAGGGCAGTCCGCCGACGATCCTGAGCAGGTTGAGATCGGTCACCAGATCGGACGCGGTCCGGATCACGAGGTCCGGCTTTCCCACAATCCCCGCTTCGATCCGGAGCCGCCCCCCTGCGAACACCAGGGTCACCGCCGTTTCGATGTCGGCGAGATCGATGGCCGCTGTCCCCCCCATCTTCCGGAAAACCGACTGTTTCCCGGGGTTCTGCGCCAGGTTGGTCTTCAGCAGGTCCGTGAGGATCCCGGCGAACGGGACCTCTTCCGCCCGGTTTTCAATGACCCCCTCCAGCATCGCTGCCTCCTTAATAATGACATCCACGCAAAAAGTCGTAAATTTCCCTCCCCCGTGACGGGGGAGGGTCAGGGTGGGGGTGATTAGTGACCGTATCTTTGCGTGTTATTTCCCCCTCCCCTTAGTCCCCTCCCGCCGAGGGAGGGGGAAATTTACTTTTTACGAGGTCGTAAATAATGCCTTTATACGATTGTGAAATCAGCCCCAGGAAGCGCGAATCGAAAAAAGATCTTGAGCGCGGTGGAAGCTGATTGTTACATGTTCGAAATGCGTTTAATAAGCGGTGCGATAAACGGCGAGGACCTCCCCTTCATCCATCACCGGTCGCGCGTTGTTGACGATTGCCCCGTCGGACAGGCTCAGCGCCGATGCCTTCACGAGCGCCTCCTCTGTTACACTGACCTCCGACAGACGGACGGGGTGGCCGATCCGCCCGAGGAAGGAGCGGAGCGCCGCGACGGCCGCCTCGGCGGCCTCCCGCTCGTCCATTCCCTTCTCCCGGACGCCCATGGCCTCGGCGACCAGCGCGTAGCTCTCGGCTGCATCCTCCAGGTTGAACGCCATGACGTGGGGCAGGAGGATGCCGTTGGCGATTCCGTGAGGCACCCGGGCGATCGCCCCGAGGGAGTGGGCCATTGCATGGACCAGACCGACCATCGCGTTCCCGAAGGCCCAGCCGGCCATCGTTGCCGCGAGCTGCACCTGGCCCCGGGCCGCGAGATCCGCCCCGTTTTGCGTGCAGATCGGCAGAAAACGGTAAAGCAGGCGGATGGCCTGCATCGCCAGCCCGTCCGCGATCGGTTCGCGCTGCACGGATTGCAGGGCTTCGACGGCGTGGGTCATCGCGTCCATTCCCGTCGAAGCCGTGAGCAGCGGCGGGAGCTTCTCCGTCATGACCGGGTCGAGGATCGCGATCCGCGGCGTGTTGAAGTACTCGACGATAAGGATCTTCTGCCCCTTCCGTTCATCGAGGATGACGGCCATGCAGGTCACCTCGCTTCCCGTCCCCGCGGTCGTCGGGATGACGATGTGCGGCGTCTGCGGTCGGGTGAGGAGCTGAATCCCTTCGAAGTTCTCCAGCCCGCCGCCCTCAGTCAGAAGAATGCAGACCCCCTTTCCCGTGTCGATGACGCTCCCGCCCCCGACGCTGACGACGCAGTCGGCCCCTTTCCCGCGGGCATAGTCCGCGGCCCGGTTCACCACGCCCACACCGGTGTCCTGGGGGACGTCGGAAAACACCCCGACGCACTTGTCTCCGAGCGCCTTGAGGACGCCCTCGACCAGCCCCGCCTTCATCACCCCCGGATCGGTCATGACCAGCGCCCGACGGCAGCCGAGACCGGCCATTTCCATCTCGCAATCGCGTGAGGCCCCGACGCCGAAGATGACCCTTGTCGGGCCGAAATAGACAAACGACAAATCCTGATCGTATGCCATGGATACCTCCTCATGGAACCGCACGGCCCTCGTTCGGCCGCACTTTCCGGCCGCGCCGATGTCGCCCCGTCATGTTTCCGCCTGCCCCTTGGTTCCTTGCCATCCTCCTGAACGCAAGCCGAGATTAGGCTTCGTCAGGCCAGACGGTTTCGATCTCGCAGAGGAGATCGATCACCTTGTTGACACTTTTGATGTTACGCACGATATAGGTGAGGTCCCCCTTGAGCTTGAGCTTCCCCTGCATGAGGGCCTTGGTGGAGTCGATCTCCTTTCTGGCCACCTGCTTCCAACGGGCGTAGTCGCCGGACATGATGAACTTGGCGCTCTCCGCCTTCGCCTTGTCGCAAATGAGGAAATCTTTTACATCGCCGTGCCAGTAGTCGGTGAAGAGATACAGCGGCTCCGGGATGCCCTTGTCCGGATCGGGATTCACGATGATCGAGACGCTTCCCTCCCAGCCCTTCGCAATCTCCTTGTACTCCTTCGATCCCGCGATCTTCTCTTTCCACGCATCGAGCCATTCCTGTGTCATCGCCTGGTGTTTCGCCATTTTGCCCTCCTTAGATTCATGATGCAATCGCTATGGGGACGAAAAATCTCCAGCGGTCCGGCGAAGTCGCGTCCCGTGTCTCCTATTTCCGGTAAAGCCTTTCCCGGAGATCGTCGAGTCCCAGCTCCCGGAGCTTCTCCTCCTTTGGGAACCCCCGTTCGTCCAGCCCCCGGATTGCGTAGTACTCGCGCTTGAGCCTCTCGACGTCGGGGACCGAACCGGCGCCCGCCCCCTCCTTAAGCGGCGTCAGGATCCGCTTCGGCAGGGCGTCGTCCTTCGCCGTCACCCCCAGGAGGTTGTTGATCCCCCGCTTCAGCGTCCAGTCGCGCATCCCGCAGCGCATCAGCTCTTCGAATGAGAAGTTGAAGCCCGTGACGGCGTTGAAGGCGTCCCGGATCGTCTCCGGCCTCAGGCAGTCCGTGAGGTAGTGGCAGATGGAAAGGGAGTTGCCGAGGATGCCGTAGTTCTCCGAATGGAAGACAAGCTCCGCCTTCCCCTCGCTCGTCGTCCCCTGGTAGTCGTCCTTCATGGGGAAGAGCTGCGGCCAGGAGGCCATCCCCTGCTCCGTGGCCAAAACGGCGTGCTGGAGGTGGCAGGCCCCCCGGTTGGACATCATGTAGGCGAGCCCCATACCGTGGAACCCGCGCGGGTCGTGCATCGGGAGGTCCAGCCCCTTGACGTGGACGACCGCGTCCACGGCCTCGCTGCCGATCTTCCTGGCGGCCGCGAGGGTCCCTTCCGCGAGGAGGCCGCCGAACCCCTCCCGGCGGGCTATCCGCGGCAGGAGCGCCAGGACCGCCTCCATGTTTCCCCAGGTCAGATCGAGGCCGTCGGTCGTCTGCGGCGTCAGGAGACCTTTTTCATAGAGCTCCATCGCCCAGGCGATAGCCGCCCCGCAACTGATCGTGTCCATCCCGTAGCGGTTGCACAGTTCGTTGGCCTTGATCACTCCCGCGAGGTCCCGGTTCATGATCATCGTCCCGAAGGTGGCGCAGGTCTCGTACTCCGGCCCCGGACCCTCCTCCGTCCGGTGGGGGCCGTCCGGGACCCGGACGACCCGCTTGCAGGCTACGGGACAGTTCGCGCAGGCGTGGGTGCGGGTGAGGTAGGTCTCCGAGAGCGTCGGGCCGCTGAGCGCCGAAGAGAGCTCGAAATCCTCGCCGATGGTCCAGTTCCGGATAGGGACGTCGCCGTTGATCATCCCGATGTCCATGTTGGCGTCGGAACCCATCGCATGGAGAGAGCCGGCGAGGGCCGACTCCTTGATCTCCCGGACGGCCTCCCTGTGGATCTCGCGGAAGCGCGCCTCGTCGGCCTTTTCAAGTTTTCCGGACCCGCGGACGCAGATCGCCTTGAGGTTCTTCGCCCCCATGACTGCCCCGAGCCCCGTGCGTCCGACGTAATGGGCCTTGTCGTTTCCGATCGCGGCGAACCGGACGAGGTTCTCCCCGGCGGGGCCGATGACGAGCGCCTTGGCCCCCTTGTCCGCCTCCCGAAGAAGATTCGTCGTCTCGTAGACATCCTTCCCCCAGAGGCCGGAGGCGTCGCTCAGGCGCGCCTCGCCGTCCACGATCGAGAGGCAGACCGGAGAGGCGGACCGCCCGGTGATCACGATTCCGTCGTATCCCGCCTTTTTCAGTTCGGGGCCGAAGGTCCCGCCGCAGGCCGACTCCCCCCAGATCCCGGTCAGGGGGGACTTTGCGCAGACCGCAAAACGGGAACTACCCGGGAAGCCGCTCCCCACCAGCGGCCCGGTCATCACCATCAGCGGGGTCTCCGGCGCGAGGGGGTCGGCATCGAGAGAATAGCCGTCGAGGTAGAGCTTCGCCCCCAGGGCGCTCCCCCCGATGAATTTCCTGAGCAGAGACTCCTCTACGGTGAAATGAGAAAAACGACCTTCCGTCAGGTCGACGCGCAGATACCGTCCCGCATACCCTTTGGCCATGGTTCACCTCGCTTGTCTTGTGTGGGACAATCCATCAGGTTTGGGCAGGTTTGGGTTGCTTGCAAGGGAGCTGATCTCATATCAAAGTTGAGGACTTAGGAGGGGACTTCAGGGTCCGTTCATTCCTCTTTTCTTACGGAAACGAAAATCTTGTAGAATAGCGTGATCATCAGTAGTCCCAAGGCCCAAACTCCGATGGTGATGGCCACCTCCGGTCCCGTAGGGGTATAGTCGGTGATCGTCTCCACAGGGGAGGGCACGAAACCCGTCACCACCAGCCCCAGTCCTTTTTCGATCCAGAGAGACAGAAACACACCGATACAGGCCAACGCCAGAAGGGATTCGTTCTTCCGCATTCGGGGGATGATCAGCAGAACGAGGGCTGCCACGGCGGTAAATGCCGACACGGCCATCCACCGGGCGATCGTGTGGTGGCCGTCCAGCCCTGCGAAAAGGTACGTCAGGTGATGCATGTGTCCCGGGATCTGGCTGTAAAAGACGGTGAAGAGTTCCACCAGGACAAAAAAGATGCTCGTCGCCAGGGCATAGGTCACGATCTTGGCCAGGGTTTGAATCGCCTTTTCCCCGGCGTCAAACCGGCCGAACCGCCTCAGGATCAGACAGAAGAGGATCAGCAGGGCCGGCCCGGAGGCGAAGGCCGAAGCGAGAAACCGGGGCGCCATGATCGCCGTGAGCCAGAAGCCTCTTCCCGGCAGACCCGAGTAGATAAAGGCAGTGACGGTATGGATGCTGACGGCCCAGGGGATGGAGAGATAAATCAGGGGCTTCACCCATGCCGGCGGCGGGACGCCTTTCTTGTCGCTCTCAAGGACTGTCCAACCGGTGACTATATTTAAAAGGAGATACCCGTTTAGGACAACCATATCCCAGAAGAGCACGGAGGTCGGCGAAGGGTAGAGCAGGACGTTCATGACCCGGCCCGGCTGGCCGAGATCGACGAAGATGAAGGTGATGCACATGACCACGGCGGAGACGGCCAGGAATTCCCCCAGGATAGTAATCTTCCCGAATGCCTTGAAGTCGTGGAGATAGTAAGGCAGAACCAGCATCACCGCCGATGCCGCAATCCCGACCAGAAAGGTGAACTGGGCGATATAGAGTCCCCACGAGACGTCCCGGCTCATGCCGGTGATCCCCAGACCGTAATCGAGCTGCCTCAGGTAGAAGAAAAAACCGATAGCAACCAGGAGCAGTAGAAATGCCACCCAGATTCCGTATCCGCGCGATCCTTTCAGGGCTTTTTCGAGCACGGCAGCCTCACAAAATATAATAGACCTGAGGTCCTGTTCCCAGTTCCGGTCTTCGCCGGAGAGACAGGCCTTTATCAAGAATGAGCCGGACCTCTGAACGGGGATCTTCCAGATCGCAAAATGCCAGGGCCTTGTCCTTACAGGCGATGACACAGGCGGGGAAGATCCCCCGGGCAAGCCTTTCCTCGCAGAAATTGCATTTTTCCACCACGCCCTTGGTCCGTGTCGGAAAAGCCTGATTGATTTTGCGGATGAACGGCCGGGGATCGCGGTAGTTCATGCTTCTGGACCCGTAGGGGCAGGCGGCCATGCAGAACCGGCACCCGATGCAGCGGTGATAGTCCATCATCACGATCCCGTCCGCCCTCTTGAAGGTCGCCTGCGTCGGACAGACCCGCACGCAGGGCGGGTTCTCGCAGTGGTTGCAGAGAACCGGGACAGGAAGTTTCGTGATCGATTCCGGCAGCCGGGGATGGGCCTCCGCGGGAAAGATATGTTCAACCCTTTCGAGGCCGATCCAGTGGACATCATCCTTGGGGTTTCCGATTACGGGCACATTGTGCTCCAGATGGCAGGCGGTGATGCAATCCGTGCAACCGGGACGGCATTTTCTTGGTTCGACCGTCATCGCCCAGCGCTTTGCCTTCAGCGCTTGAAGACGTCCCGGAGCCGCCGGAGATAACGGGATTCCGGCTTGAGCCGAGGAGAGCGAAGGCAGAAAGGGAAGAACCAGGCCGACGGCCGAAAATCCCGCGATTTTCAGAAATTCTCTACGAGTGGGCGCCATCAGCGGACCTCCTCGGGTATGATATGACAGCTCCAGCAGGCGGGCTTGGCCCCGGCATAATCGTGGCACCGGTCGCAAAACTGCTTCTTGTTGCTGTGACATTCCAGGCAGGTCCCGGTCAGGCTGACCTGAAAGACCCGCCCGTCCGCGGTCCTGTATGAACGGTTCCCTTCCCGGACGGCGCCGTCCCGCCAGGCAGCGAGGAGTTTCATGTGGTTGGCTCTCATATACGGCGCCGTCTCCACGCAGAGTTTTTCCTTCAGCTGCTGGATGGCGGGCGTATCGAGCTTCAGGTCCGGCGGTGAAACGGCTTTTCCCCTGCCGTACCAGAACGGGAAGGTGGCCACGATCAAAAAGACCACGATCCCGGCGATGATCATTCCCCGGTTATAGAGCTTCATCGGCTGCCTTTCCTTCCAGCGGTTCTCCGCGCAGGTCCGTCGTCCTCTCCTTTTCCCCCTTCATGATCAGGGCGTTGGCCAGCAGTTCGTGGACCCCCATGACCGTCACACCCGGCACCCAGTAGTCCATGAGCGAAGTCAGAGTCGCCCGGTCGATGGCGCACATGCAGGCCAGGCGGTTCACCCCGTGCTTTTCCTTTACCTGCTTGACGGCCATGGCCCTGGGCATCCCGCCGCGCATCCGCATCTCCATGTTCTCGTCGTTTCCGAGCCCGGCCCCTCCGCCACAGCAGAGGGTCTTCTCCCGGATCGTATCCTCGGCCATCTCGTGGAAATGGTTGCAGGCGTGGCGGATGATATAGCGGGGTTCTTCAAAGAGCCCCATGGCCCGGGCGGGGTTGCAGGAATCGTGGTACGTCACCCGGAGGTGGTCATTCCGGGACGGATCGAGCTTCAGCTTCCCGCTGCGGATCAGGTCGGAGGTGAATTCGGCGATGTGCACAATCCTCGTGGCGCGGGCGTTTTCGAACCGCGTTCCGGTGATCGGCGAAACCGGCTCTTGGAGGAAATCGGCGGGGCCGTTCATCGTGTCCATGTACTGGTGGAGAACCCGCCACATATGGCCGCACTCGCCCCCGAGGATCCACTTGACCCCGAGGCGCTTTGCCTCCGCGTAGATCTTGGCGTTGAGGCGCTTGATCATCTCGTGGGAGGTGAACAGGCCGAAGTTTCCCCCGTCGGATGCGTAGGTGCTGAAGGTGTAGTTCAGGCCGATCTCGTGAAAGAGCATCATGTAGCCCATGCAGGTATAGGTCCCCGGGTCGGCGAAATAGTCGCCCGAAGGTGTGACGAAGAGGATCTCCGCCCCTTTTTTATTGAGGGGGACCTCAACGTGTACGCCGGTCTTGTCCTCGATGTCGTCCGCCATGAATTCGAGCATGTCCTTGACGCCGCCGGGCTGGATGCCGAGGTGGTTGCCCGTCCGGAAACAGTTCGCCACCGGTTCCATGACCCAGTTGATGTTGCAGCCGACGAGGCTGAGGAGCTCCCGCCCCATCGTCGTGATCTCCGCCTGGTCGATCCCGTAAGGGCAAAAGACGGAACACCTCCGGCACTCGGTGCACTGGTAAAAGTAATAGAACCACTCCTTGAGGACGTCGATTGTCAGGTCACGGGCGCCCGCGAGCTTGCCGAAGCGCTTTCCCGATTCGGTGAAATAGCGCCGGTAGACGGAACGTAAAAGCTCGGCCCGCAGGACCGGCATATTCTTCGGGTCGCCGGAGCCGATGTAGAAGTGGCATTTGTCCGCGCAGGCCCCGCACCGGACGCAAATGTCCATGAAGAGGCGAAACGACCGGTACTTTTCCAGACGCTCGCGCAGACCCTCCAGAATGATCGACTGCCAGTTCGCCGGGAGCTTCCAGTCCTCGTCGGGGGGTTGCCAGGCCCGCGGGTTCGGAAGGCCCAGGGCGGTCAGGCTCTTGGCGCCGCCGCTGTAGCTCCAGGTTCCGGGGCGAAAGACCGTGGGGGTCTCCATCCATGGCGTCTCCGGTGGTGCGTAACGGATCGCGATCAACTCGTCGGGTTTGGGTGTCTTGACAGCGGCCATCGCTACTCCTTCTCGACTGGCAGTCCCGCCAGCTTCATCTTGTCCCTGAATTCTTCTTCGTATTCTTCATAGGTGTGGACCTTGACCGGGGCGTTCCAGGGGTTGAGATGCCGCTTCATCCGGTTGTCGTTGGCGAGGTTTCGTGTCGGGCTCAGGAAGATCCCCCCCATATGCATCAGCTTGCTGGAGGGAAACCAGACCAAAAGGGTAAAGACGAAGGACAGATGAATGTAAAAGACCGTACCGACCCCCTTGGGGGCGGCCGGGGCGAAGGTGACCCACCCCAGGGCCAGATTCTTCACATGGAGAAGATCGGCGGGGAAGAAGTGCCTCATCAGCAGACCCGTGGTCACGATACCCAGCAGAAGCAGGAGCGCGAAGTAATCGGTGACAAGAGAGATGTAGCGCAGCCGGGGAACGGTCATCCGGCGGAGAAACAGAAACGTCAGTCCCGCGACAATGGCGACATCGCTCAAATAGAGCGTCGGGACGCCGATCTCGAAGAAACCGTCGATCGTCGAGAGGCTTTTGATCCAGGGGGTGATCGGCTCGATGAAGAAACGGAGGTGTCTGAGCACAATGATCAACAAAGACCAGTGAAAGAGAAGCCCGAAAAACCAGAGCCATTTGGCGCTGCCGTAGACGGGCCTTTGGCCCACGATCGCCACGTCGGTGTTCCTAAAGAGCGACCGGAACAGGAAAAGCTCCAGGGCCATCCGCCCCATCACGCTCCAAACATTGGAGGGACTCTCCAGCGGATTGTTCTTGATCCAGGGGAGGGAGGTCTGCTGGCCGCAGGTGGTCGTGATGCGGAAGGGTACGGGGGCCTTGGCCCATTTGACGATGCGATAGATAAACCCTCCGATGAAGACCGTAAAGGCGGCGTAAGGGAGGATAGCCGTCAGCAAAAAAGAGAGGGTGGCGCTGAAGGCAATCCCCAGGGCCGACAGGGTCAGGATCAGGACAGCGATCAGGGCCGCAATAAGGTTCATTACTGTTATTCCACCTGCAATGTTTGATTGATACTTACCTTCATCCGCTGAATCTATCCCGGTAGTCGCCGCGATGGCCGCACATGTATACACATTTGGAGACATGTTGTCAAGACATAGAATAGCATAGAATGATTCGCAAAATAACACCTGCCATCATATCCCTGCCATAATATCCCTTGACAAGCAAAAAAGACTCCCTTATAGTTAACATCTTGAAAGCTAAGTCTTATCCAAATAAGGAGGTGGCCATTGGAAGCACAAGTCCTTAATCCAGAAAGCTTAGACAACGATGGATTCCTGAGTGAGATTTCTAATTGGACTCGCGAAATGGCCCACGAGCTGGCGCGGCGCAACGACCTGGGGCCTTTAACCGAGGATCACTGGAGAATCATCGAGTACGTGCGTGACTACTACCTCAAACATGGGGAAGGACCGCCCATTGTTAAAATCGGCAAAGCTACAGGGTTCACCGCCGGTGAAATCTGCTCCATGTTTCCTTGTGGTGTCGCCCGAGGGGCTTATCGACTGGCCGGATTACCGAGACCGAGCGGCTGTCTCTAGATAGGAACTCAGCGGTTTAATCTCCCTGAGTAAAGTCCCCGAAACCTGCTTCGTTCCCTGCTGCCTTAGGTGCCCCGCATCTTGCTGCGGGAAGGTTCATTAATTATTTTGGAGGTCCCAAGTGAATACCTTTAAGTTCATCGTTGGCGCAATACTGCCCTATGTGGTCGTGCCCGCATTTGTTGCTGGAATGAGCTATCGCATCTGGACTTGGTTAAAATCGCCTCAACCGGCCAAGATGACCCTTTTTCCCGCGGGCGGTTCGACTTTTCGAGAGGTGCTGGTGGAGGTGCTGTTATTCCCCAGTTTGTTCAGAGGAGATCGAGTTTTGTGGTTTCTTGCCTGGTTCTTTCACGCCACACTCGCGTTGGTTTTTCTGGGTCATATTCGCGTCTTTACGGGAGCCATCGACCGAATGCTTGAAGCGGCCGGCATGACGCCCAAGGGGCTCGATTTGATGTCCGGCCTTGTCGGCGGGGCTGCGGGAATCCTTCTCTTGGCAATCGGTTTGTTGCTGCTTTTGCGCCGAATTGCCTTGCCAAGAGTGCGCGAGATCACAGGCATCCCCGATGTTCTGGCCACCCTGCTGGTCGTAGTTATAATCGTCACCGGTGATCTGCTCCGATTTTCTGCGCCCTTCGACCTTGAGCAAACGCGGGTATGGGCAGCGTCTCTGCTCAGTTTCTCGCCGGTAATCCCGACAAATGAAATGTTTCTACTCCACCTTGCACTGTCCCAGGTGCTCATCATGTTCATTCCGTTTTCGAAGATCCTTCACTTTGGCGGGATTTTCTTTACCCAAACCTTGATAAAGAGGAGATAGTATGACGAACAAAAGCGCGATGGCGTCTGTTGGTGTGGCTGTCGAAGACAAGCCGGCGATTGGTCCCACAGCTCCACTCCAAAAAGCCCCGGCACTGTCGAGCCCATCCAACAAAATCCCGGAGAGCATGACGGAGAATTTAACTGAGGAAGTGATCGGTGCAATTACGGCGATTGAAGAGGGACCCAAAGTTCTCAAACTGTACATGGAAATGTGTGCAAGGTGCGGAACCTGCGCAACGCAGTGTCCGGTATACTTTGGGAGTCCGGAGAAGAAATTTAATCCCGTGCTTCGTTCCGACCTGATCCGAAGCATTTACAAAAGGCACAAGACCACCAGCGGCAAGATATTTGGCAGTCTGGTCGGGGCAAAGGATTTCAGGACGGCTGATTTAGAAAAATGGGTGCAGGATGCTTACTCCTGCACGGGTTGCCGCCGATGTGCCACCTTTTGCCCCTTTGGAATTGATAATTCGGTAATCACCCGGAAAATCCGGGGGATCCTGGACAAAGCGGGACTGACTCCCGAAACCATGAAGAGGGTCGTGCAGACCTCCCTGCAGACC
>JAHJXP010000140.1 GCA_018827585.1 Pseudomonadota bacterium
CTCCCTCCCCCTTGACGGGGGAGGGTTAGGGTGGGGGTGATAAGTGGCGGTATCTTTGCGTGTTATTTCCCCCTCCCCTTGCCCCCTCCTGCCTCCCCCAGCAAGTGGGGGAGGGGAAGAGGAAGAAAGTTATTATTATAGCCCTCCCGCCGGGGGAGGGGAAAATTTACTTTTTACAAAGCCGTCAAGGTTTATGGCGCGTCCAGGGGATCGGCCTTGGCGAAGACGCCCATCATCGCCTCATGGACGAGGCCGTTGGAGGCGAGGATGTGCGGCGAATCGAGTCCGTAGGGGCTTCCCTTGAGGTCAGTCACAATGCCGCCCGCCTCGGTGACGAGCAGCCAGCCGGCCGCGGTGTCCCAAGGCATGAGTTTCAGTTCCCAGAAGCCTTCGAGGCGGCCCGCCGCCAGATAGGCCATATCGAGGGCGGCCGAGCCGGCCCGGCGGATAGCCTGGGCGTTAATGGCCAGCGCCCGGAAGTAATTCATGTTGTTGTTCCGGTCGTCCCGGATATCGTAAGGGAAACCTGTAGCGAGCAAGCCTCGGGAAAGTTCCGCCGTCCGGGAGACTTTGAGAGGCCGGCCGTTGAGAAAGGCGCCCCTCCCCTCCTCCGCCACGAAAAGCTCTCCGAGCATGGGGTTGCAGACGGCGCCCAGACGAATCGCCCCCTCCACCTCCAGGGCGATGGAAACGCAGAAGACAGGATAGCCGTGGGCGTAGTTCGTCGTCCCGTCAAGCGGATCAACGATCCACCGGAAGCAGGAACCGTTTGCCGTCTCCGGGGATTCTTCCGTCAGGATGTCATGGCCGGGAAAAGCCCCGCGGATCCGCTCCACGATCAGCTCCTCGGAGAGCCGGTCCGCTTCCGTGACCAGATTGATCTCCCCCTTGTACTGGACCGCATGGCTTTCGTGGAGCCTCCCCCGCAGGAGCGCCCCCGCCTCTTGGGCGACCGTCTCGATGAACCGCCGGTAATCACTCATTGTCTGCATCTTCACGTGATCCAAAATCCTTAAAATTGACGACCTCGTTAAAAGTAAATTTTCCCCTCCCTCGGCGGGAGGGGACTAAGGGGAGGGGGAAATAACACGCAAAGATACGGCCACTAATCACCCCCACCCTGACCCTCCCCCGTCAAGGGGGAGGGAGATTTACGACTTTTTACGAAGGCGAAAAATTGACGCGGGCCTCTGTTTTGCCGGCCATACAAACATAAGAGCAGATAAAAAACCAGGGGAAATTATCTTTGCCCACCGGGTGCGCCGTCCCATTTTTAAGACTATCAAGACTTATTACGATGCCGTCATCTTTATGTTGCGCGACCGGGGAAATGGTGCTAATTATAACCGCAGATTGCCCGTGAAAGCGACCTTCGCACAACTGGAAAACCGGATCCCGGAACCGCGAATGGGGCTGATTTTAAAGCCCTGGGAACGTGAATATGATGAAGGGGAAAAATAATTTGCCGGAGGAGGCCAAGACAAACGCGCCGCCGCCGGAGTCCGTTGAGGACCTGAAGGCGGTCCGGGAGCGCGGGGGGCTCTCGCTCAGGGACGTCTTCAAGACGACGCGCGTCAGCCTGGTCAACCTTGCAGCGGTGGAAAACAGCGATTTCGCCCGGCTTCCGCCGCCTATCTATGCGAGGGCCTTCATTCGGAAATACGCCCGCGCCGTGGGGATCGACGAAAAACCCCTTTTAGAGAACTACGAGCGATATCTCGAAGGCCTGAGGCCCCCCTGCGAAGAGACGGCCGTGCGAAAGCCCTGGCCGGAAAAAGGCCGGCGTTACCAGTTCCTGTGCCTGAGCCTCGCCGCTGTGATTGTTGCCGGGATCCTGGTCTACGCGCTTTTCCTCTATGATCAGTCCGGAACAGCGGTCTTGCCGGCGCCGTCTGCCGAATCCCCTCCTGCACAGGAGAAGACAGAGCCGGTATCGGCTCCTTCGGCCCTGGCGCCCTCCGCACAGGCAGCGCCCTCCTCTCCTCCCGTCGCGGTGGAAACCACCGGCCCGCCCGCCGTGATCACGGCAGGAGAGAAGCGCCATCTCATCATTGAAGTCCGGGAGACAACCTGGGTACGGATCACGGCAGACCGGAATCCCCCCTACCAAGCCCTGCTCAAGCCGGGCGACAGAATCGAGCGGACTGCCTCCGACTATTTCCAGCTCGACATCGGCAACGCGGGAGGGATCAATCTAACCTTCGAGGGGAAATCCCTGGGGAGTCCGGGAAAGAGCGGCCAGGTCGTCCACATGCGCCTGCCGGAGAAGGACGCGGAGAAAAAAACGCCCTGAAGAAGCGAAACGCGGAAGAAGTGTTTGACAATGCCCGACCGATGCTCTATAATATTCGGCAAGAAAACCCTTGAAGAGGTTATGAAACCATGTTTGGATTAGGTATGCCTGAACTGCTGGTCATCCTGGTGATCATCCTGATCATATTCGGCGCCGGCAAGCTCCCCGAGATCGGCAACGCGCTTGGCAGGGGGATAAAGAATTTCAAGAAAGCCACCCGCGAGCCGAATGAGATCGATGTAACGCCCGACTCCGAAAAAAAGAAGGCCGAAGAGAAGAAGCCCTGAGCCCTTTAAAAGGGGACGTCATCGTCGGGCAAAGGTCCATCCGCCCCTGGCTGGGGAAGCGGGGGCTCATCCGGCGATACATCGGCGCCCTTCTGGCCCTTCGAATCGAGCATCTGCATGTTGGAGGCAATGATCTCGGTTGTGGAACGCTTGTTTCCCTCCTTGTCCTCCCAGTTTCTCGTCTGAAGCCGACCCTCCAGGTAAATGAGCTTTCCCTTGACCAGATACCGGCCGCATATCTCGGCCAGTTTCCCGAAGGTGACGATCCGGTGCCACTCTGTCTTCTGCACCTTCTCTCCGTTCTTGTCCTTCCACTGCTCGTCCGTCGCTATCCGGAAGTTGGTAACCATCATGCCGTCCTGCGTATATCTCACCTCCGGATCGGCCCCCAGCCTCCCTACCAGGATCGCCTTGTTGATCATATTCTCCCCCTTTCCTGCCGGATTCGTAAAAAACCATGCCGCATTGCGCTTTCCTCTTCCCCGAAACGCCGATTTCGGCTGATCATACACAAATTGCCCGGCGCCCGCAACCCGAAAGTTGACGGCTTCGTAAAAAGGCCAAAATCTCCTCCCCCTCGACGGGGGTAAATAACAGTCCCTCCCCCTCGACGGGGGAGGGTTAGGGTGGGGGTGAAAAGGGGTTGTATCTCAGCAGAGTAATTTCCCCCTCCCCTTGCCCCCTCCTGCCTCCCCCAGCAAGTGGGGGAGGGGAAGAGGAAGAAAGTTATTATTACAGCCCTCCCGCCGGGGGAGGGGGGAATTTACTTTTTACGAGGTC
>JAHJXP010000141.1 GCA_018827585.1 Pseudomonadota bacterium
CCCCGTGGGACTACCATAATCAAAGCAAGGGGTTAGACGACAACGGCTGGCCCCTTTGCCGTTTCGGTTGCGGCTGGGTTGCGGATGGTTGCGTCGTCGTCCAGCCTGTCCACCGCCGCTTTGTTCCCCTCCGGGGCGAGATGCCGGTAAATGTCCACCGTTACCTTACACCCTACCGGGTGGGTCATTACTGAGCGATCCGGAACATTCTCAAGTCCTGGATTAATAACATCATGATCCTGGCGCCGGAAGAGTTCAAAATAGATTTGCTGGCGGATATGAAGGGGTGGGTGGAAAAATAGAGAAAGGGTTTATCATCCCTGGAAACTTGTTGAACCGGGAAGTTGAGAAATCAGATCAAAGAGACTCCAGATAGTCTCCGATCCTTTTTTTCAGGCGCTGGTAAATGCCATTCACACGCTCTATCCCCTCCGCCATGCGTTCCCAGTCCAACTGAAATCCATAACCGTGATGCACCACATGGCGGAATTTCCGGTAGGGCGCCAAGTCGGACGACAGGGATTCGTCAAAGAGAACGGGCAATGAAGGGAAGGGGGGTTCGCAGAATCGCCTGAAGAGCTCGACATGCCATATTTCCCCCGAAGGCAAAGGAACATTGCTGTAACGGCTGATCCGCTTCAGAATATTTTCAATGCCGCTGTAAAATTGCGCCAGGAATGCCGACGCCGCTGTTTTTTCACGGACCGATACCTCTCTTCCTTCGGCCTCCTCGTGAAGAATGGATAGTTCGCGCAATACCGTCTCGATATTCTCAAGTGCGATGGCGATTTCTTCCCTCAGTTCTTCCGAGGTCATAGGAGAACCTTCCCTTTTTTCTCGATGTTCTGAGTGAAACGGGTGGCGGGAGTCAGAGGGATGATATCAAAAGGGATGTCCAATTCGTCTTCAATTTTCGCCGCTAGTTCGAAGAGCTTCCACCCCGGCACGCCGTCACAGGCGATATCAACGTCACGGGCTGTCTGAGGGGTGTCCATGGCGCTGCCGAAGAGGATCAGCCGCGTTGCGCCATAGGTCCTTGCCAGTTGAACAATTTTTTCAATTTTGGATGGATCGAAAGCCATGGCCCCTCCTCCCCTTGGCGGTAACATCCTTACCGTAAAACAATGACAATATTTCTTTGCAATGGGAATCGCTCATAATTGCCATTTTCTGAGTAATTATCTCTTATTCTACTCCCGCTGTCAATGAATCTTCTGAATCTTCTGGACCCTTTCCGGAATTTCCCCGATTGCATGTTAACAGCAAAGGCGATTACACTAGGTATCGAGAGAAATTCATCACTCTCATTACATGATCCGATTCGGGCTGAGGTCCGATTTTTTACCAGTTCATAAAACCTCTTCTTCCGGTTTTCGCTTTGGTGCTATAATGAAACTGGGGCAAGCTGAATAGAAGGGGGGAGATGAAAATGGCAAACGTGAAAAGAGGAAAAGGGACCATAGGCATCCTGACGGGGGGCGGGGACGTTCCCGGCCTGAACCCGGCTATCCGGGCCGTCACGATCCGGGCCATCCGGGAACATTTCCAGGTGATCGGAATTCGCAGGGGCTGGAAAGGGCTGACATCCTGCGTCCGGGATAAGAATCTTAATCAGGATGAATGCTTCCATATCCTCACGGAAGAGATCGTCAACAGGGTCGGCCGGACGGGGGGGACCTTCCTCCATACGTCCCGCACCCTGCCGAGCCGCATGCCCAAAAACGAGGTCCCAGAGCATCTGCAGGACAAATATGCCGATGAGATCAATGACCTAACCCCGGAAGTCCTCAAGAACATAGATTTTCTGGGGATCGATTCTCTGGTGGCCGTCGGCGGCGACGACACCCTCAGTTACGCCGTGCACCTGGCGAAAATGGGGGTCAAGGTCATCGCCATTCCCAAAACCATGGACAACGACGTTCCCGGGACGGATTACTGCATCGGCTTCAGCACCTGCGTCACCAGGACCATCGAAATGACCCACAGCCTGCGCACCACGGCGGGCTCTCACGAGCGCATTTTAGTGATCGAGGTATTCGGGCGTTATGCGGGATTTACGGCCTTGTTGCCGACCATGGCGGGGGCGGCAAACCGCTGCGTGATTCCGGAATACCGGTTCAGGAGTGAACGTTTGACCGAATTGCTGGTTCAGGACCGATTTACCAATCCGAGCCATTATTCGGTTGTCCTGATCTCCGAAGGGGCCATGTTCGAGACGGGGGAGATGGTCTTCGAGAAAGAGGAGAAGGACCAGTACGGGCACAAGAAGCTCGGGGGGATCGGGGATCTGGTCTCCGCGCGGATCAGGGAGACCTCGGCCCGGTTCAACCGGGGAAAGAAGATCGATGTCATCAACCAGAGATTGGGTTATCTGGTGCGGTGCGGAAATCCTGACGCCGTCGACTCAATCGTCCCGATGGCCTTCGGGAACCTGGCCTTGAATCTGATTTTGGATCATTCTCAGGGGAGACTGGTCGGCCTGCGGAACGGCCGGTACGACGATGTCCCGATTGAGGTGGTGACCAGCGTCAAAAAAGTGGTTGATATCGAGAAGTATTACAACTGCGAACGGCTGCGACCCTACTACGAGAGATTCGAATCCAAACCCCTGTTCATCATGACGAGCGATTATTAAGGAGGGGGGGGATGGATTCAGGCGCGCAGCAGGGAAAGGCAGAGGAGTCTTGCGACCCCTCTGCTCAGCGTGATTATTTGCATTGGCTGGCGATCGGTTATTCGCTTTCGCGATACTTGAACGAGAGATTGAGCCTTACCCGGAAGGATGTGATCTTTCCCTTATCGATGGTCATATCCTGTTTCACTACCTCTGCAATCCTCAGCTCTTCGAGTGTTTTTGAGGCAGTCGTCAGGGCTTTTTGGGCGGCATCCTCCCAGGACGTCGGGCTCGTACCTATAATTTCAACGATTTTATACACTGACATAGCTCCTCCTTTCTTTAAATGACATAAATAATTAGACAATCAGTTTGCCTGTCCCGTAAAACTTTCCGCTTCTTTTTTATGATTCCAAGATCGCTCGGATCCTTTCGGCGGACCTAAGGAATCCTTAAGCGTCCTGTGTTTCAGGGTTGGAAAAGAAGTTCAAAGCTTTCTGAAACCAGTCAGGCACAAGTTCAGAAGGGCGAGTGATTTTTTAGAGACGCGAAAAAGAGGTCGACGACCAATAAGGGAAATTGAATGGGGAAGCGGCAACATGAGTTGATTTAAACGTATATTAAGGCAATGACTTTTGTCAATGATAAAATGTAATGCCGGAAGCAAAATGCGCCGTATCCGCAACCGGGATGCGCGAACAGCCGGCCGTAACACAAGCCAAGGGCGTCGCCGCTGGCGCATTCTTCCCCTTGCAAGATAATTCATAGTCGTTTAGAGTCTCTCCGGGGCTCGTCCCTCACGATCCTTACAATCGCACAGGAGGTCTTTGCATGGCAAAATTGACTCAACTGGAGATGTTGCAGGCTCTCAAGGATTTCGACACCCCGTCCATCACCAACGTGGTGGCCGCCTATCCGGCGAATCCCCTCTGCCTGGGGCTTTACAATCCCTGGACCGAAAACTGGTACACGGACCAGACGATCCGCTGCATGTACCCCGAACTTGGGCGCACGGTGGGCTACGCGGTCACCTGCGTTTACGGTTTGCCCGATCCGGGCTTCAAACGACTTTCGTTTATGGACGTGATCGATGCGCTCGACGCCTCCCCGAAGCCGACGATCCTGGTGTTGCAGCAGAAGTTTCCGCCGGAGATCGCCGGCAAAGTAGGGCTGTCGGGCGGCAACATGACCACGGCGATGAAGTCCGTCGGCTGCCTGGGCGTGATTTCCAACGGCCCCTCGCGGGACATCGACGAGATCCGCCCGATGAGGTTCCAGTATCTGCTGAGCGGCGTAACCCCGGGGCATGGCGAGATGGCGGTGTACGCGGTGAACGTCCCGGTATCGGTGGGGGGGATGGACGTGTCTCCGGGCGAGATCATCCACATGGACGAGAACGGCGCGGTCAAGTTCCCGGCGGATAAGATGGAAGCGGTGCTGACCAACGTGCAGGCCCTGCAGAAGGAAGAGACCGAGCGCATGGGCTGGCTGCAGATGGCGACCTCGGCCGCCGAGGTGCGGGCCGTCTTTTCCGGGCAGTCCTACGCGAAAAAATGACCAGGTATATTCCCTGCGCCGGCAGAAGTCGCGCACGACCGGTGCGAACGGCAGAGAAGAAAACGGGGAATCGGGATGATCGCACGATTCCCCGTGATTCCTCAGATATTGGTGCCGAAGCCGGGACTTGAACCCGGACGGGCGTAGCCCACTACCCCCTCAAGATAGCGTGTCTACCAGATTCCACCACTTCGGCATCCAGATCATTTCTCCGTGTTTGCTGGAGCCGACTTTCGCCGGGAACTTATCCGCTTGAAGCGACTTTGTCAATATCAAAACAGCGGCGCCTTCCTTTGCCGTCCGGTCTATTTGGCCGTCTGCGGAGCAGCCGGCGCCTGCTGCGCCGGGGCAGCCGGGGCGGGCGGCGCCTCCGGCGCCGGCGCCGTTTTCTGCGCCGCGGGCCGCG
>JAHJXP010000142.1 GCA_018827585.1 Pseudomonadota bacterium
CTCTGATCTGACCATCTTCACATCCGGGATATTTCGCGAGGACTTCTCGAGCGTGGGCTGCGATCCGTCAATGACGAAAAGCGTCTTCTTGAACCCGAAGCGGTCGATCACCTCCTGAAACCTCTTTGTCTTGACTTCCGCCAGCGGGAAATCTCTCAGGACGGTCATCTTCTCTTCCTGGAACTTCATGCTCAGGGCGGAAATCAGCGCCAATCTTCTCACCTTCCTGGGGACTTTGAAGGCATAGCTGCGCGGTTGGGGTCCGAATATAATCCCCCCTCCCCTCCAAATCGGGGAGCGCGAGTGACCGGCCCTGGCCCTTCCGGTCCCCTTCTGCCGCCAGGGCCTCTTCCCGCCGCCTCTGACATCGCTCCTGCCCTTGGTCGAGGCGGTCCCGCTCCTGCGGGCAGCCATCTGCATCCGGACGACCTCGTAAATGGCGTCCTCATTCACCGGCGCGCCAAACACCGCTTCGTTCAGCTCGATCTCCGCGACCCTGTTATTTTCAATGTCGTACACACCTGCTACCAACATGTCATCCACCCTAAGAACCCGCCTATTGACCCTTCTTGATCGCCTGCCTGATGAGGACAAACCCGTTCTTGCAGCCGGGCACGGCGCCCTTGACAAGAATCACATTCATTTCCGGTCGGACAGCCCATACCAGCAGGTTCTGGGTTGTCTTCCTTTCGCACCCCATATGGCCGGGGAGCTTCGTTCCCTTGAAAACCCTCGACGGATCCGCGCTGGCGCCGATGGAGCCCGGCGCCCGGTGGAACATGGAACCGTGCGTCGCCCTGCCGCCGTGGAACCCGTGACGTTTTATGACGCCGGCAAATCCCTTGCCTTTTGTCGTCCCGACCACATCCACATAGTCCCCGGGTTCAAAAATCTCGGCGCTCAGTTCCTGCCCCGGCTCGCAACCCTCGATATCCATCCTGAATTCCCTGAGAATGCGGAACATCCCCTTGTCCGCCTTCCGGAAGTGTCCCTGAAGGGCCTTGGTCACATTTTTCTGCTTGCGGCGACCGTAACCGAGTTGCAGGGCGTCGTAACCGTCCTTCTCCCTGGTCTTCTTCTGGATGACCACGGAAGGCTCCACCTCTATGACCGTCACGGGAACGGATATTCCTTCGTCAGAAAACACCTGGGTCATCCCCAGTTTTTTGCCGATCAGTCCTTTTGCCATCATCTCTCTCTTCTTGCCGGAATAACAACCTGTCCCGAAGGATGGCCAAACGGCCCCCGAAACCTTCCCGGAGCCCGTTGCGTCCTACACCTTGATCTCTACATCCACGCCCGCCGACAGATCGAGCTTCATCAGGGCGTCCACCGTCGCCTGCGTCGGCTCGATGATATCAATCAATCTTTTATGCGTTCTGATCTCGAACTGCTCCCGTGATTTCTTGTCCACATGGGGAGACCGATTGACGCAATACTTGTTGATCTCGGTTGGCAGGGGGATGGGACCGGCTACACGCGCGCCGGTCCTCTTCGCCGTCTCTACGATATCCTCCACCGAACGATCCAGCAGCTTATAGTCGTAGGCCTTCAGACGAATCCTTATCTTTTGATCTTTCATTGTCTCATTCGACCCAATTTAGTGGCTGTCCTATTCGATGATCTTGCTGACGACGCCGGCGCCCACGGTCCTGCCGCCTTCACGGATGGCGAACCGGAGCTGCTCTTCCATGGCGATCGGCGTGATCAGGGTGACCTCCATCTCGACATTGTCGCCGGGCATGACCATTTCCACACCTTCCGGGAGGTTCGCAATCCCCGTCACATCCGTGGTCCGGAAATAGAACTGGGGACGATAGCCGTTGAAGAAGGGGGTGTGCCGTCCGCCTTCCTCCTTCGTCAGGACGTAGACCTGGGCCTTGAACTTCGTATGGGGCGTAATGGAGCCGGGCTTGGCCACTACCTGCCCTCTTTCCACTTCCTCGCGCTTCGTGCCGCGGAGGAGGACCCCGACATCGTCTCCAGCACGGCCCTCATCGAGCGTCTTGCGGAACATCTCGACGCCGGTGCAGACGGTCTTGAAGGTAGGCCTGATGCCGATGATCTCCACTTCCTCGCCGGTCCGGATGATGCCGCGATCGACACGACCCGTCACGACCGTGCCGCGGCCGGAAATGGTAAAGACATCGCCGACCGGCATGAGGAACGGCTTATCCAGATCCCGCAACGGTTGCGGAATATAGTTGTCGACGGCATCCATGAGCTCCCATATGGACTTCGCGTCCTCCGATTTCGGATCGTCCGCTTCAAGGGCCTTCAACGCCGACCCACGGATGATCGGGATATCGTCGCCGGGGAAATCATAGGCAGTCAGGAGTTCACGCAATTCGAGCTCCACCAGATCGAGCAGTTCGGGATCGTCGACAAGATCCACCTTGTTGAGATAAACGACGACATAGGGAACCTGAACCTGGCGGGCAAGGAGGATATGTTCGCGGGTCTGGGGCATCGGGCCGTCGGACGCGGCCACGACGAGGATCGTGCCGTCCATATGCGCGGCGCCGGAAATCATGTTCTTGATGTAGTCGGCATGGCCCGGGCAGTCGACATGCGCGTAGTGGCGCTTCTCCGTCTGATATTCCACATGGGAGATGTTGATGGTGACGCCTCTCTCTTTTTCTTCCGGCGCATTGTCGATGGAATCGAAGGGCCTGAATTCGGCAAATCCCTTCGAGGCCAAGTGCTTTGTGATCGCAGCGGTCAACGTGGTC
>JAHJXP010000282.1 GCA_018827585.1 Pseudomonadota bacterium
AGAGCTGATTCAATCGTGGTTATCGGAAAAGTCTTTGTAACCACCCCCAAACTGATGAAATCAGTAATTCTTGTGCCACTTGGAAGTTCAGCAACGGTTCGTGCCATGTGTGGTCCTCCTGTCGAATTTTCGACAGTATACTGCGTATTCCGCTGATTCCGCCACCCGATTCCGAAGGAATCCGCCACCCTGTTCCGATCCAAAGCGCCAGGGTGTTCCGATTGATTCCGCCACCCCTGGTCGGAGCGTAGCGACGCTGGTTTTTAGTTCTTTCTCATAACTGATCCTTCAGGTCAAGCCGGCATATTTTTTTCTCAGCGAGTCTCCTTTCATAGACAGGTTTATCTTATGGGCATTATGGATCAGCCGGTCAAGGATGGCATCGGCGATGGTGGGATCGCCGATCTGTTCATGCCAGTGCTCCACGGGGAGCTGACTGGTGACGATGGTGGAGGCATGGCCGTGTCTTTCTTCAAGGACCTCCAGGAGGTCTCTTCGTTCGCCGTCGGTCATGGGAGCGAGGCCGAGATCGTCAATCACCAGGACATGGGTCTTGGCAAGTTTGTTGATGGTTTTGCCGTAGCTTCCGTCTCCCTTGGCGAGCGCCATCTGGTATGAGAGCTTGGGGGAGCGGATGTAGAAGGCGCGGTATCCCTCCCGGCAGGCCTTGTTGGTCAGGGCGCAGGCGAGGAAGGTTTTTCCCACGCCAGTGGGGCCGGTGATAATAATGTTGTGGTGGCGCCTGACCCAGTCGCAGGAGATGAGGCTCATCATGACAGACTGATCGATTCCCCGTGGGGTTTTGTAATCGATGTCCTCTACGCAGGCGTCGAGTTTCATCCGGGCGTTTTTCAGATATCGCTCCATGCGGTTGTTTTCCTTCCACGTCCACTGGCGATCTACGATGAGTCCGAAACGTTCTGCGAAGGAAAGCCTGTCCATATCCGGCTGTTTGATCTGATCGGCGAAGGCGTCCGCCATGCCCGTCAGTTTCAGTTCATAAAGTTTGTTTATGGTCTGTTGATTAAGCATGGGTGGCCTCCTTTTCTTGGTAATATTCCCGACCCCGGATGTTGTAATGGATGATCAGTTTTTCGGGCGAGGAGGATTCCGGCAGCTCCTGTTTGTCAAGGTTGGTTTTCAGGATCGATTCGACGCTCTTGTAGCTGTAGGCTTTCAGAAGCAGGGCGCGACCACAGGCGGCCTCGACCCGCTCGGACGAGTACCGTTTTACCAGCCTCATGATGCCCAGACAGGAGCGGAAACCCTGCTCCGGATGTTTACGGTTCTCCATGATACAGGACGCCAGCTTTCGTGTGTTGGGGCCGTTTTTACCCGCCCAGTCCATGATCCGGGAGGGGGTCCATTCCAGATATTTCTGATGGGCCTTGGGCATATGTTCCGTCAGCGTGGTGTGTTTATATTTTTCGTAACTGCGTGGATGGCCGACAACGCGACGGTTCTTGAACAATACCTCCACGGTGGTGGTCGTCACCCATGCCTCCACCTGCTCTTTTACAAGCTGATAGGGGACGCTGTAGTAGTGATCGTCAACCTCGATATGGTAGTCAATGTTTACCCGGACCTTCTTGCATTCGGCATATTGGTAGGGAACGGAAGGAAGGGGTTTTAAGGCCGGGCGGTCAATCGTTTCGTAAAGACTCCTCCGTGTGCCGTCCATCTTCTGGAACTTGCGGTTGTTGAGATCCTGAAGCTTTTCGGCAATGGCCCGGTTCAGTTCCTCGATGCTGAAAAAGGTGTGGTTCCGAAGCGCCGCCAGGATCCATCGCTCGGCTACTAGCACCGCCGACTCCACCTTGGCCTTGTCTTTCGGCTTGAGGCGGCGGGCGGGAATGACGACTGTGCCGTAATGGCAGGCAAACTTATGATAGGTCGGATTGATCTCCGGTTCATAGTAGCAGGGCTTGGTCACGCCGGATTTGAGATTGTCCGGAACGAGGATCTCCGGAACACCGCCGAAGAAGTTAAACGCCCGGACATTGGCCTCGATCCAGGAGGGAAGATCCTCGGAGAAAGCGGCATAGGCAAACGTGTAGCTGCTGGCGCCCAGGGCGGCGACAAAAAGGCGCGCCTCTGTGGTCTGTCCGGAAACCGGATTCGTTACGGGGATCGTCTGGCCGGCATAATCGACAAAGAGTTTTTCCCCGGCCCGGTGGGCTTGGCGAAGGCTGACGTCGAGCTTGTCGCTCCACTGATGATACCGCTCGCAGAACTGGCTGTACTGATATCCGTCCGGGTTGGCCTGCCGGTATTCCAGCCACAGCAAACGGAGGGTGACCCTCTTGCGGGTCAGTTCCTTGCGGAGGTACTCCATCGCCGGTAGTCCCCGCTTTTCGGAAGACTCTTCCGGTGCGGACGGAAACAGCAGAGCCTCCAGCCGACCGTCGTCCAGGTCGGGTGCCAGAGGCCAGCTCAGGCCGGCACGCTGGGCGCGTTCCAGGTAGTCCCTGATGGTGCTGCGGGCAATGTTGCAACTCTTGGCAATCTGTTTGTTGGATAACTTCTTCTCCCACTTCAACCGGAGAACTTCTCTTATGGTACGCATGGATAACCTTTCCGCCGTCATCTTGACCTCCTGGGTTTTTCCCAAGAGCTCTAACGGCTTTCATTGGGTTTATCCAGCGTCATCTTCACCCTCTTCCAGGGGGTGGCGGAATGGATCGGATTCCCATGGCGGAATCAATCGGAATTGGGTGGCGACTTGAATCGGAATCAGGTGGCGGAATGAATCGGATTCGGGTGGCGGCTTGCGCCGGAATACGCA
>JAHJXP010000143.1 GCA_018827585.1 Pseudomonadota bacterium
CAAAACGGTTCAAAGGAAAAATGCCGCAACCTGCGGCCCTTCCCCCAGCCGTCTGGATCAACAAACCGGCGCTACCAAATAGCGATCCGGCGCTACACTAAATTGTTGCAGGAAGTGTCTCATTTTCATTGACAAGTTCCGGAGTGCTGAAGGCCAGCACAAACTTTTGGCAAACACGTCGTCGGGTGTCCCTTCGATTGCCCAGCCCGTGTCATATCTCAGAACCATCGAGATTCCTCTTCCCCCTCTTTCTGAGCAGCGTGCCATTGCCCACATTCTTGGCACACTGGACGACAAGATCGAACTGAACCGGAAGATGAACCGGACGCTGGAGGCGATGGCTCAGGCCATCTTCAAGAGCTGGTTCGTGGACTTCGACCCCGTCCGCGCCAAGGCCGAAGGTCGCGACCCCGGCCTGCCCAAGGCAATCGCCGACCTCTTCCCCGATGCCTTCGAGGATTCCGAACTGGGCGAGATTCCGGAGGGGTGGGAGGTAGGCACTCTTGGCGAAGTTGCCGTGCATCCGCGCCGAGGCGTTCAGCCGGCCCAGATAGAGCCAGACACACCGTACATCGCGCTCGAACACATGCCGAGGCGCTGTATCGCCCTATCTGATTGGGGCACCGCAGAGGGGTTGGAGAGCAACAAGTTCAAGTTCAATGCCGGCGAGATTTTGTTCGGGAAGCTGCGGCCTTACTTCCATAAAGTCGGTGTTGCGCCGGTGGATGGTGTGTGCTCGACAGACATCGTGGTCGTTGCTCCGAGGTCGTCGCACTGGTTCGGCTTTGTACTAGGCCACGTTTCAAGCATTCCTTTTGTCGAGTACACGAATGCGAGTTCGACGGGCACCAAGATGCCCAGGACAAGCTGGAACGACATGGCCCGTTGCCAGGTCGTGATACCGCCCAAACCGCTTGCCGAAGCATTCACCAACCAGATCAACCAGACAGTTGATCGCATCATTTCGTCAGTTCACGAATTCCGCACCATTGCCGCCCTGCGCGACACGTTGCTGCCCAAACTGATCTCCGGCGAACTTTCTCTCCCGGATGCTGAGCAGATTATCGGGAGGTGCGTGTGATGGACCATCTGCGACGTCTTGGCAAGAGAATTTCAATCCCGATTCAGCCCGAAGACGGTTTTACCGGTAGGGAGTGCCCAAATTCTGATTGCGAAGGCTACTTCAAGATCGAGTTTGGCACGGGACTCAAAGGCGAAAACCTGCCCTGTCATTGCCCCTACTGTGGACACACGGCTTCCCATGACCAATTCTGGACCAAAGAGCAGATCGAATACGGAAAGTCGGTCGCATTGCGAAGCATCACTGATGCTCTCCATAAGGATTTGAAAAAGCTTGAGTTTGACCATAAGCCCAAAGGAGCTTTTGGCATAGGTTTTTCCCTCAAAGTTAAGCCGGGCAGGCCGACCCCCCATACATCACTACAGAGAAAAAAAGCTCGAAACAGAAGTCGTATGTGGCAATTGCACATTGCACTACACAGTTTATGGGGTTTTCGCCTTTTGCCCGGACTGCGGGTTGCACAATTCAATTCAGATTCTCGGCAAGAACCTGGAGTTGGCTGTCAAGATGCTGGACATGGTGGCGACCCTCGAAGGGGACTTGGCGGTGCGCTTGACCGAGAATGCGTTGGAAGACTGCGTGTCTGCCTTTGACGGTTTTGGGCGGGAAATCTGCCACGTCTACGCAAGGAAATCGACCGACCCAGCCAAGGCGGAAAAGGTATCATTCCAGAATCTCGAAGGTGCAAGACAAAGCTTGAGCGGGCTTTTCAACATCGACCTCGCGGCCGGGCTGGTTGTTGATGAATGGAAGATAGCTGTGCGAGGCTTCCAGAAGCGACACCTCCTCTCACATAAATTGGGCGTCGTGGACGAGGAATACATTCGCAAAACGGATGATGATCGGGCCGTTGTAGGTCGGAAGGTGAATATCGGCGCAGATGATATTAGGGAGTTAGTCCGAATCCTTGGGAAGCTTGCTCAGAGCGTCTCCGACGATCTTGTGAGGCACCCATGAACAGCTTCACCGAATCCATCGTCGAACAAGCCGCCCTATCCCGGCTGCAAAGCTTGGGGTACACGAGCCTGTCCGGATTGGAGATTGCCCCCAGTGAGTTGCAGACCAACCGAATCGTTGTAAGGGTATCATGAACATGGCCAAACGATTTCTTTACATATTTCTTGATGAAGCAGGGAACCTTGATTTCTCTTCAAATGGCACACGCTATTTCTTGTTGTCGAGTGTAACTAAGGAAAGACCGTTTTATACGTGCAATGATTTGATAGAATTAAAATATAACCTCGTCGAAGCGGGTATGAATATAGAGTATTTCCATGCTTCGGAAGATACGCAAGCTGTTCGGAATAAGGTTTTCGATATTATCTGCCAGAATTTAGGAGGAATCCGTGTGGATTCTTTGGTTGTCGAAAAGCGTAAGACTGGACCTGCGCTACGGACGGAGGAAAGGTTCTACCCGGAGATGCTGGGTTATTTGCTCCGCTATGTCTTAAATGGTTTCAATTTGTCGAAGTATACTGAGATTATCGTCTTCACTGACCGTCTTCCTGTTCAGCGAAAAAGGAAGGCCGTTGAAAAAACAATTAAACTTACACTTGCCGCTATGTTGCCAAGTCAAGTACGTTATCGAATCTTCCACCATGATTCAAAATCAAATTATGATTTACAAATTGCTGATTATTGTAATTGGGCAATCTACAGAAAGTGGGACAAATGCGATACCAGATCATATGATCTGATTCGCGCTGTGGTGAAAAGCGAGTTTGAGATATTTCAGACCGGTGGAAGGATATATTATTAAACATGACCACCCCGGCTACTCTTTCGAGAGAGCCCCTTGGGCTCTTATCGCCGGGGTGGAACCTTTTTATATTTGTTTGCGTTGTTAACTTTGATGGCATTGTGCCACAGAAATAAAAAGATGTAAACAAAAATAAACAAGGCTAAATCCTCATGAACTTCAGCGAATCGATCATCGAACAAGCATCCTTGGCCTGGTTGAAGAGCCTTGGGTACACGATTCTTTTCGGGCCAGAGATCGCCCCCGGTGAGATACAAGCCGAACGTGAGAATTACGGACAGGTCATTCTGGAGCGGCGGTTGCGGCAGGCCCTCCAGCGGCTGAACCCGCAAGTGCCGGTCGATGCCCTGGAAGAGGCGTTCCGCAAGCTGGCCCGGCCGGATTCGCCGTCGCTCGTTGCCAACAACCATGCCGTTCACAAGTATCTGGTCGAGGGTGTACCGGTGGAATATCAGTGGCCCTTGCCGAGACCCTTCGCGCCTGCATGACCGTATCCGATTTGCCCGGCATCAGGGACGAAGGAACCTACTTTGCCAGGCGACAGAAGGACGCTAAACCGGGCGATCGGCGCGTCGGCGTGATCTGGCATACCCAGGGGTCCGGGAAGAGCCTGACGATGGCCTTCTATGCCGGGCGGGTCGTGCTCCATCCGGCCATGGAAAATCCGACGATCGTCGTCATCACCGACCGGAACGATCTGGACGACCAGCTTTATGGAACCTTCGCCCGCTGTCATGAGCTGCTGCGTCAGGAGCCGATGCAAGCCAGAAACCGGGAACACCTGCGGGACCTTCTCCAGACGTCCTCCGGCGGCGTGGTGTTCACGACGGTGCAGAAGTTCTTCCCCGCCGAGGGTGAAGACCAGCACCCGCTTCTCTCGGACCGGCGGAACATCGTGGTGATCGCCGATGAGGCGCACCGCAGCCAGTACGACTTCATCGACGGCTTCGCCCGGCACATGCGCGAGGCCCTGCCGAAGGCGTCGTTCATCGGTTTCACGGGGACGCCCATCGAACTTTCCGACAAGAACACCCGGGCGGTCTTCGGCGATTATGTCAGCATCTATGACATCGAACGGGCCGTCAAGGACGGGGCGACGGTTTCGATCTACTACGAGAGCCGTCTGGCGAAGCTGGAACTGAAAGAGTCCGAACGCCCGCGCATCGATCCGGAATTCGAGGAGGTGACCGAAGGCGAGGAGGTCGAGAGCAAGGAAAAACTCAAGACCAAATGGGCGCAGTTAGAGGCCCTCGTCGGCGCGGAGAAGCGGATCCGGCTGATTGCGGAGGACCTGGTGAAGCATTTCGAGGGCCGCCTGGAGGCGATGGACGGCAAGGCGATGATCGTCTGCATGAGTCGCCGCATCTGCGTGGAGCTCTACAATGCCACCACCGCGATCCGGCCCGACTGGAAGCAGGATCATCAAAATGATCGGGATCAGAACCATGACGATGGGAACGACAAAAGTAATAACAATCAAGTGTCCATCAAGATAGTTATGACGGGTTCCGCTGCCGATCCGGCGGAGTGGCAAGAACATATTCGTACTAAGGTGCGCCGGGAGACGTTGGCGAAACGGTTCAAGAACCCCCAGGACCCGTTCAAGATCGTCATCGTCCGCGATATGTGGCTGACCGGATTCGACGCCCCCTGCCTGCACACGATGTATGCGGACAAGCCCATGCGCAGCCACGGCCTTATGCAGGCCATCGCGCGGGTGAACCGGGTTTTCAAGGACAAGCCGGGCGGGCTGGTGGTAGATTACCTGGGACTGGCCCATGAGCTGAAATCAGCTCTGGCAAACTACACCGAAAGCGGCGGCCAGGGCCGGGCGGCGATCGATCAGGACGAGGCTGTGACGGCGATGCTGGAGAAATTCGAGATCTGCTGCGGCATCTTCCACGGATTCGACTGGTCCAAATGGAAGTTCGGTGACCCGCAGGAGCGGCTGTCGATCCTGCCCGCGGCCCAGGAACACGTCCTGATGCAGAAGGACGGGAAGCGCCGACTGTCAGAGGCCGTGGTCGATCTGTCGAAGGCGTTTGCCCTGGCCGTGCCACACGAAAAGGCGCTCGCTATCCGGGACGACGTGGCGTTCTTCCAGGCCATGAAGGCGGTCCTCGGTAAAAGCGCCGTAGAAGGGCGACGCAGCCCCGACGAGATCGATCACGCCATACGGCAAATCGTTTCCAAAGCCGTGTCATCCGACGAGGTGATCGACATCTTCGCCGCCGCCGGACTCAAAAAACCCGACATCTCCATCCTTTCGGAGGATTTCCTGGCGGAAGTCCGGGGAATGCCCCAGCGGAACCTGGCTGTCGAGATGCTCCGCAAACTGCTGGACGGAGAGGTTAAGAGGCGAAGCCGGAAGAATATCGTTCAAGGCCGCTCCTTCGCCGAAATGTTGGAAAACGCCATCAAGCGCTACCAGGCCCGTGCCATCGAGGCGGCGCAGGTCATCGAGGAACTCATCGCCCTGGCCAAAGACATGCGCGAGGCAGACCGGCGGGGAGAAGAACTCGGGCTGACGGAAGATGAAGTCGCCTTCTATGACGCCCTCGAAACAAACGACAGCGCCGTTAAGGTCTTAGGCGATCAGACGCTCCGCACCATCGCCCAGGAACTTCTGAAAACCATCCGGAACAACGTCACGATCGACTGGACCGTCCGCGAAAATGTCCGGGCGCAGATGCGGGTGATGATCAAGAGGATCCTTCGTCGTTACGGCTACCCGCCGGACAAGCAGGCCCGGGCGACGGAGCTCGTCCTGGAGCAGGCGGAAGTCCTGAGCCGGGATTGGGCTGAAAAGGCGTGACGGCGCCTAATCAGGATAATAGAGAACGGGATGAGAGGAAAACCTTTATCATTGAACGGATTTTTTCTTGACAAAGCAATAGTTCCCTGTTACTCAAGGGCCCGTTTCGTGACTTACAGGCGCTTTGCGGGGTAAGAAGTGCCGTCGTAATTTGATACCATGCAGGGAGGGCACATGTTCATCTGGCTTTTTCACCGTATCAGCGGTGTGACCCTTATCGTCCTTTTCGGCATCAAGATCCTCACCAGTTTTTTCCTTTTCACCAAAGACAAAAAACCGGACTGGGCCCTGAGCCTCCACCGGCACCCGGTGTTGGACGTCCTCATTCTGGTACTCTTCACGTTTCACAGCCTCTACGGCCTGAGAACCGTCGCGATAGACCTCGGCTACCGGAAAGAAAAACAGCTGTTCTGGGTGGCGAATATCGCAGCCGCCGTTATCTCGCTGGCGTTGATTGTCCTGTATTTTACGGTTAAATAGGCATGATTGACGACTTCGTAAAAAGTCCGGATGCTGCGTTGCGAGTTCATAATGATTGAGCACGATATTCTCATTGTCGGCGGCGGTCTGACGGGCCTCAGGGCGGCCGTCGGTCTCTGCGACCGGTTCAACGTGGGGCTGATTTCCAAGGTCTATCCGGTGCGGTCTCATTCCATCGCCGCGCAGGGAGGCATCAACGCGCCCCTGGCCAACAACCCCGACAGCCGGGACGACTCCTGGGAGAAGCACACCTTCGACACCGTCAAGGGAAGCGACTATCTGGCCGATCAGGACGCCGCGGAGATCATGTGCCGGGAGGCCGCCCCGATCGTCTATGAAATGGAGCACTGGGGATGCCCCTTCAGCCGGCTTCCCGACGGCACGATCGCCCAGCGCCCCTTCGGCGGCGCCGGCTATCCGCGGACCTGCTACTCAGCCGACATCACCGGCCATGTGCTGCTCAACACCCTCTATGAAAGGGCCGTCGCCAAGGGGGTGAAAATCTACCCGGAATGGTTTGTTGCCGCGCTGTGCATCGAAGACGGCCGGTGTCACGGCGTAGTCGCCATGGACACGCACTCGGGCGAACTCGTTCCCGCCCGCGCAAAAGCGACCTTCTTCGGGACCGGGGGCTACGGGCGCGTCTACCAGCACTCGACCAACGCCCTGATCAACACCGGCAGCGGCATCGGGATGGCCTACAAGGCGGGCGTCCCCCTCAAGGACATGGAGTTCGTCCAGTTCCATCCCACTTCGCTCATCGGCACCAATATCCTCATGACGGAAGGCTGCCGCGGCGAGGGCGCCTATCTGCTCAACAACCAGGGGGAGCGATTCATGCAGCGCTACGTGCCCACGGCCATGGAGCTGGCGCCGCGCGACATCGTCTCCCGGTGCATCCAGACGGAGATGAATGAGGGGCGGGGGTTCGACCACCCCCTGGGGAAGCACGTCCACCTCGATCTGCGGCACCTGGGAGAACAGAAGATCCAGGAGAGGCTCCCCGGCATCCGGAAGATCTGCATCGATTTCATCGGCATCGATCCGGTTTTTGAACCGATACCCGTCATGCCCGGCCAGCACTACTCCATGGGGGGCATCGACGTCAACGGGCGCTGCGCCTCGGAAGTCCGCGGCTTCTACGCCGGCGGGGAATGTTCCTGCGTCAGCGTCCACGGCGCCAACCGCCTGGGCGGCAACTCCCTGCTGGAAACGATCGTCTTCGGAAAAATAGCGGCCCGGGCGATTCTCGAGGATCTGGAAGGCGGCGCCCCCGAACCGGAAACGAAGCCCCTCCTCAGACTGAAAGACGAAGTAGAGGCGAAGATCCAGCGACTGACGGGACCCGGCCGCGAGAAACCGTACCTTCTCCAGGCCGAACTGAGCGCCGTCATGAGCGGGAAGGTGGGCATTTTCCGGACCCGGGAAGCAATGGAGCAGGCGCTGCAGACGCTTCTCGAGGCCAAGGAAAGATACAGGAATGTCGGCGTCCCCTCGCCGGCCCGTTACATGAATTACGAGCTTACCAACGCCCTGGAACTGGAGTACATGCTGGAAGTGGTGCATACGACCATCCTGGGCGCCCTCCTCAGGGAGGAAAGCCGGGGCGCCCATTTCCGGCTGGATTTCCCCGACCGGAACGACCGCGACTGGCTCAAGCACACCATCGCCAGGATGGGCGCGGACGGGCAGCCTGTGATTTCCTCCAAGGAGGTGGTGATTACGCGGTATGAACCCAAGGAGAGAAAGTATTGATCAAGGCCGATACATTCACCTTCAAGATTCTCCGTTATGACGCCAGGGAACCGGGGAGCAAGCCCCGTTTTGCCACTTACCGGATCAGGGTCATACCCGGTCTCACGGTGCTGGCGGTGCTGATTCGGATCCGCGACGAGATCGACGGAACCCTCTCCTTCCGGTCCTCCTGCCGGTCCGCCGTCTGCGGGTCCTGCTCTATGGTGATCAACGGCAAGATCGATCTCGCCTGCCGGACGCAGGTGGCCGCCTTCAACACCGACACGATCATCCTGGAGCCTCTGCCCAATTTCGAGGTGATCCGGGACCTGGTCGTCGATATGGCGCCGTTTTGGCAGATGTATGAGAAGGTCCAGCCCTATCTGATCCGGCACAGCCCCGTTCCCGAAAAGGAGCTTCCCCAGAGCGAAGAGGACCGCAGGCGGATCGACCAGTTCGTCAACTGCATCCTCTGTGCCTGCTGCTACGGCGCCTGCCCGGTGCTCGCGCGGGAACCCGGCTATGTCGGCCCGGCGGCGGCGGCTAAATTAGAGCGGTTCATCCTCGATTCCCGGGATGAGCGGCCCGCCGGCGCGCTGGAAATCCTCAACGACGAAAAGGGCGTCTGGGGCTGCGACACCCTGCTGCGCTGCATCGACGCCTGCCCGAAGGACGTGCGGCCCACCGATGCCATAGTCGGCCTGCGCAAGACGATGCTGAAACACCGTTTCCAGAACATGCGGGGGAAAGCCAAAGATGAAGCTTAAATATTCCCTCGTCACGAGGAGGACTTTTCTCAACACGCTTTTCGGCGGCTGGCTCGCCGCCTTCTTCTCCGGGACCTTCTACGCCCTGATGAGATTCGCCTTCCCCACCCTGGGCAAGGAGCCCGATTTCGTCGTCCTCAACAAGAAAGATTTCATGGATCTGGCGAGCAATTCGATCAAGCGCTTCCCCTGGGGCGGCACGGTGGGTCTGTATTACACCAAGGCCGACGGCAGCGTCCTGGCGCTCAAAGGCGTCTGCAGCCACATGGAATGCAATGTGGATTACAAGCCGGCGGAGAAGCGTTTTTACTGCGCCTGCCATCAGGGATGGTTCGACGAGAACGGCACGAATATCAAAGGGCCACCACCAAAACCACTCGAGATCTTCGTCATCACCGAAGAGGATGAAAAACTGATCATCGCCAAGAAGGGGGTCAAGGTTGAACTGCCCAAGGCTTAAAGACTGGCTGGAAGAGCGCTACGACCTAAAAGGGATCAAAAGGTTGGCGAAGGGCAAGCTCATCCCGGAACATCGCTGGGACTTCTGGTACTACACCGGCGGGATCACGCTGTTCCTGTTCATCATCCAGTTCGTGACGGGGATGCTGCTGGCTATGTACTATGTCCCCCATATCGATTTCGCCCACAAGAGCATCATCGAGATCGTCACCAAACTGAACATGGGCTGGTTCTTCAGGTCTCTCCATCACTGGGGGTCCCAGCTGGCCATCGTCTTTCTTTTCATTCACCTGTTCGGCACGCTGCTGACGAAGGCCTACCGCAAGCCCCGGGAACTGGTCTGGGTGACCGGATTCATCCTCCTGGGCCTCTCGATCTTCTTCGGGCTGAGCGGCTATCTTCTCCTCTGGGACGAGCGCGCGTTTGCCGCCGTCCGGGTAGCGACGGGAGGGGCCGGCGCGTTTCCCTTCATCGGCTGGTTCATCAAGGCCTTTCTCAGGGGGAGCATGGATGTGACCGGCGACACCCTCCTGCGTTTCTATGCTTTTCATGTGGCCATTCTGCCGCTCATCACCCTGGGACTCGTCGGGCTGCATCTTGTTCTGGTGCAGGTTCACGGGATGAGCGTGCCTCTTGCACTGGAGAAAGAGAAACGCCGGGAGATCCCCTTCTTCCCGAACGTCTTTTACAAGGATCTGGCGGTCTGGCTGGTCGTTCTTGGGGTGCTCGCGACGCTGGCGACTTTTTTCCCGCCGGAGATCGGCGTGAAGGCCGATCCTCTGGCCCCGCCGCCGGAAGACGTCAAGCCCGAATGGTATTTTCTCTTCCTCCTCCAGACCCTGAAACTCTTTCCCGGCTCCATCATGGGCCTGAACGGCGAAACCATCGCCATCCTGCTGGTCTCCGGCGGGATCCTCTTTTTCTTTCTCATCCCCTTCTTCGACCGGAAATCATCCAGAGGGGAGAAGAGCCCGCTTTTCACCTGGATCGGCGTGATCTATCTTCTCTACTTCCTCACGATGACGGCGGTGGGTTATCTGAGTTAAGGAGCTCCTATGCGAAGGATCAGCTTCGTCAGAGATTTTTTGGACCGGTTTTTCCGTTGCCGCCTGGCGCGGCCGCTGCTTGCCGTCCTGCTGCTTGCAAACGCCGCGACAACCGAAGCGGCGGAAAAGATCGCCGTCTTTCCCGATACAACCTATGACGGCTTTATCATCTACGAAAGCCTGGTCATTTTCTGGATCGCCATTCTTAGCCTCATCGTCATCATCCGCATGAAGCTCCAGGAGATCGAGCGGACCCAGGAGATGGGCGCGGATCAGGAAGATCAAGACGCCCCCCTGCTTGAGTAGACGATGTCCCCATCCCAGACCTTTTAGCCTACCGCCCATTTCTTGCGGAAATAGAGCATCATTTCTTCCCCGTCAACTGACCCGCGACCGAGGCGGTCGCCTTCTCGACGGCCTCCTGATCCCCCAGGTAGTAGTGGTTGAGGGCCCGCAGATGGTCGTCCAGTTCATAGACGAGGGGGATCCCCGTCGGGATGTTCAGCCCCGTGATCACGTCGTCAGGGATCTGGTCGAGGTATTTTACCAGGGCGCGCATGCTGTTCCCGTGGGCCGCGATGAGGATCCTCTTCCCCGCGCGGAGGTCCGGCACGATCGCCTCATGCCAGTAGGGCAGGACCCTCTCCAGCGTGTTCTTGAGCGATTCGCTCCGCGGCGCCTCCTCCGGCCTGAGATCCGCATACCGGGGATCCCGGCCGGGGAAACGATCGTCCGTTTCCTCGAGTTCCGGCGGTGGAACATCGTAACTCCGCCGCCAGGCGTGGACCTGTTCCATGCCGAATTTATCGGCGGTGTCCTTCTTGTTGAGCCCCTGGAGGGCGCCGTAGTGGCGCTCGTTGAGCCGCCAGGAACGGTAGACCGGGATCCACATCAGGTCCATCTCGTCGAGGGCGATCCAGAGGGTCCGTATCGCCCGTTTGAGGACCGAGGTGTGGGCCAGATCGAAGATGTAGCCCTCTTCTTGCAGGAGCCTCCCCGCCTGATGCGCCTCGCGGATCCCCTGCTCGTTGAGATCGACGTCGGTCCATCCGGTGAAGCGGTTCTCCAGGTTCCACGCGCTCTCCCCATGACGAAGCAGGACCAGCTTGATCATCTTTCACCCCCGATTAACTAAAAGAATGGGTTTTTCAGTTGCACGCTATTTAGACTGAAGTGCGCTCAGTATGGCATATCCTGACCGTTTCGACAAGGGGCCTAAATGTGAAAGGGCAGACCCGCCGAAACGGGTCTGCCCCATGTGACATTCTTCTTCCTGCCGAAACGAAACAACCCGTCCGATCTCGTGCGTGGGTGCGCGCGGCATGTTGCTGCTTCACAACGGAAGATCACTTTCCGTTGTTATTCCCACCTTCCCTGACAGACTGTACAAAGTCGAAGATAATGAAGGCGACGTTTGCTACGATGATGATCCAAAGCGCAACAGAATGTAACTTTACGGCGTAATAAAGCAGGAACACCGTAAGCATCGAGATAGCAATCACCCCACTGATCAAGTTACTCATGGAACCTCCCCACGTCATTCAATATCGTTGTCACACGAACGACCCGCCGTCGATGACGAAATAGAAATCATCGCCGGCCTGCCCCGCCCGCCTTATCACTTTTTACCAGAGCCTCTACTCGCCGACAAGGTTCACCAGCCAACGCGCCGTGCGCAGCAGGCGGGCATCGTCTCCCCTGCATCCCACCAGTTGCACCCCCATCGGCATGCCATGGCTTCCCCGCAGAATGGGAAGCGTGATTGCAGGCATCCCGCAGAGGGTCCAGAGGGTGCAGAAAATCGGACTCCCCGTCGATTCCAGACCAACAGGGGCCTCGCCGGTCGCCGCAGGCGTCAAAATGGCGTCATGCCATTCAAATACCTGATCCAGGGCGTGATTGAAAACCGGTATCTGGCTGACCGCGTTGTTGTAATCCACGGCCAGGACCTTCTGCCCGCGCTCGATCATCTCCCGCAGGATGGAACTCAGCTTGTCCCGGCCGCTTTCATATTCCCGTTCAAAACTTCTGGCAAGGTCGGCCTCCATGATCGTGCGGTGCAGCCCAACCGCCTCCTTGAAAATATCCGGAAGTGTCGCTTCGCCGACCTTTTCCCCCAGGTGTGCGACCAATTCCGCAAAGGCCTCATGGGTATCTGCGTCGGCCTGCTCCCAGACCGGCGTTTTCACGAAAGCCAGGCGCGGCTGCACCGGCGGCTCTTCGGACAGCGTCGCCACAAGCGCGGGTCTTGCCCGCAATCGCGTATCGGGATCACGGTCGTCAAAACCCATGATCGCTTCCGCGATCAGGGCCGCATCCTCGATGGTGCGGGCAAACACGCCAATCTGATCCAGCGGCCGCGACTGCTGAAGCACCCGATGGCGGGAGATGAGACCGAAGGTCGGCTTGTATCCGTAGACCCCGCAGTAAGCAGCCGGACGGATCACCGATCCGTTGGTCTGGGTGCCGATGGCGAGGGGGACCATCCCCGCCGCCACGGCCGCGGCGGAGCCGCTCGAGGAACCGCCGGGGGTCCGCTCCGGGTCATGCGGATTTCGGGTCTTGCCCGGCGCGTAGACTGCAAGTTCGGTGGTCACGGTCTTGCCGAGGATGACGGCGCCCGCCTCTCGCAGCCTGGCGACCGCCGTTGCATCCTCCCCCGGATTGCGTCCGGCATGCAACACCGTCCCGTCCTCGGTCGGCATGTCCTTGGTATCGAAGATATCCTTGACGCCGACCGGTATGCCGTGAAGCGGGCCAAGCGTCCTGCCTTCCCGCTGCGTTTGATCCGCCGCCCGCGCTTGACTCAAGGCATGCTCGGGGTCCAGGAAGGCCCAGGCCCCAAGCTTTTCCTCAAGCGCCTTGATGTGATCGAGGCAGGCGCCCACCAGTTCTTCCGAGGTGACGGTGCCGGCGCGAATGGCTGCTGCCGCGTCGGTCGCGCCGATCGGCGCCGGATTGATTTCACCTTCATTCAGTGCCATGAGTGGATCTCCCTACTTGGCGATGCCGTAAATCAGATCCGGCAACCACTCGCAGATCTGTGGAAAGGTATGGATAATGACCATGGAAAGCAGCACCATCCCCAAGAACGGCAGCGAGCCCTTGAAGATCGTCGTAAGCTTGACTTCCGGCGGCGCGATCCCCTTGAGATAGTAGCACGACATCGCCATCGGCGGCGTTAAGAACGAGGTCTGCAGATTGAGCGCCACGAGGATCCCGAAAAAGAGGGGGTTAATATTAAAGGCGTCCAGCAGCGGCAGAAAGATCGGCACAAAGATGATGATGATCTCGCTCCACTCCAGCGGCCAGCCCAGCAGAAAGATGATGATCTGCACCAGAATCAGAAAAAACAGGGGCGAAAGTTCCAGGCCTGTCACAAACTCCTCGATGACCATGTGACCGCCGAGGTAAGAAAACACCGACGAAAAGGTCCAGGAGCCGACGAACAGCCAACAGACCATGGCGGAGGTGCGCGCCGTGAGATAGATGGATTGTTTCAGGCGGTCCCAGGTGAGCTCGCGGTAGCCCGCTGCCAGCATGATGCTGCCGAAAGCGCCCACCGAAGCGGCTTCCGACGGCGTCGCCAGGCCGAACAGGATGGCGCCGAGTACGGACAGGATCAGAACCGCCAGCGGGACGAAGGAGGTCAGCAGCATTTTCAGTAATTCCTTCAAGGGAATATCCGCTTCCTCGCGCGACGGCTTCGGGGCCAGCTTGGGGTTGATGATGACCCGTATCACCACGTATGCGATGTAAAGGCCGGCCAGCATGAACCCGGGAATCATCGCCCCGGCATACAGCCGCACCACGGAAACCCCGGAAATCGCCCCGTAGACGATCAGCATGATGCTCGGCGGGATCAGGATGCCGAGACAGCCGCCGGCGCAGATGACGCCGGCCGACAGTGTCTCATCGTAGCCGGCTTTCAGCAGTGCCGGAAAGGC
>JAHJXP010000144.1 GCA_018827585.1 Pseudomonadota bacterium
GCCTCACGGCCGATCCAGTCCCCCTTCAGGGGCGAAAAGCTCACGGCGAGACGGGCCAGGGGGCAGGCGAAGACGGGGATGTCTTTTCCGGCCGGATCTTTTCCCAGTTCATTGCCGTAAAGGGGCAGTCCGGCCTCCTGCCTCAGGGTGTCCCGCGCCCCGAGCCCCGCCGGAACCGCCCCCTTCTCCAAAAAGAGGTCCCAGAGCCGGGGCGCGGCGGCGGCCGCAGGGAAAATTTCGAAACCAAGGGGCTCTCCCGTGTAACCGGTCCGGGCAATGAGAACCTTCTTCCCGCCGATGGAGACGGTTCGGACGGCATTCTTGACGGGCTCCGGCAAGCCGCCGGGACCGAGCCATTCCTCAAGAATGGCGCGGGAGGAGGGTCCCTGCAGGGCGATCATCGCCAGCGACTCGGAGACGTCTTCCATCCGGGCCGCGGGAAAAAGTGCCAGCATCTCCTGCAGATGCCGCCAGTCGGCATCCCGGTTGGCGGCATTGACCACGAGCAGGTATTCATCCTGCGTATATCGGTAAAGATAGGCGTCGTCGCGGGCGCCCCCCTGGTCGTTGGGGATCATCGTGTACTGCCCAAAGCCGGGATCGAGGGCGGCTGCGTTGTTGGAAAGGCAATGCTGGAGGAAGGGGAGCGTCCCGGGACCGCGGACGAGGAATCGCCCCATGTGGGAGACGTCGAAGAGTCCGGCCCCCTTGCGCGTCGCGAGGTGTTCTTCGACGATCCCCTCCTTGTACCGAAGCGGCATATCCCAGCCGCCGAAGGCGACCATCGCGGCGCCCAGGGCAACATGCCGGTCATGCAGCACGGTCTTGAAAAGCTCTCCCATATCTTCCCTCTCTTGCACCCGCGGGAAGCGCAGATTACAGAATGTACGGCACCTTCAGGTTGTACGTCTTGTAGACCACGAACGTCTCGGCGGACTGCACATCCTGGATCCGGGACACCTCCTCCGTGTAGAATTGCAGGAGATCATAGGCGTCGCTCAACAGGACCGTCAGGATGAGGTCATACCGCCCCGTCACGACGCAGACGGAGACGACCCCTTTGAGTCTGCTGAATTCTTCCCCCTTCTTGACCAGATCCATTGTGCCGAGTTTGATGCCGACCAGCACCAGCCGGTGCCCCGGAATGGCCTCCGGGTCCACCAGACCTGTCACAGCGAGCACCCCCTCTTCGATCAGCCGGTTGACCCGCGCGCGCACCGTGTTTTCGGTTATGGAGAGGTCTTCGGCGATTTTTTGAAAGGATTTTCTCCCTTCACGCAGGTGCTTGATGATGGCCAGGCTGATTTCGTCGATCTTCATTGTTCTCTCCCCCCGTGATGATAAACTACAGTTTATTGAGCATTCTGTCAATATGATATCAAGATGTTGTTGTTTACATAAATAATGTATGATATTATTTACGTAATTCAACATATTCATAATATGAAAACCATCACAGGAGGATTATCATGCCGGAGACATTCGATCTTGCAGTGATCGGGGCCGGCCCCGGCGGCCACGCAGCGGCGGAGCACGCCGCCCGCTGCGGCGCCCGGGTGGCCGTGATCGAGAAAAACGGCTGGGGAGGGACCTGCACCCACCGGGGGTGCATCCCTACGAAGGCGCTGCTCGCCTGCAGCGGCGCCTTCGCGGCGCAAAGACGATTGAAGCGACTCGGCGTTGAAACCGGCGAAACCTCCTTCGATTTCACAGCCATGAAGCGGCATCAACGGCAGATCGTGAACCTCTCCGCCCTGGGCACACAAAAAACCTTAAAGGAGGCCGGCGTCGCCCTGATGGAGGGAACGGGACGCCTGATCTCCCCGGACGAGGTCGCCCTCATCGCGCCCGGCGGGGAAGAAACCCGCATCAAGACCCGCCGGATTCTGATCGCCTGGGGCTCGGAGCCGGTGGTCCTTCCCGGCATCTCCCTCTCGGAGAGGGTCCTCACCTCGGACGGCTTTTTGGCCCTGGACATGCTCCCACGAAGCGTCGCCATTGTGGGGGGGAGCGTGATCGGAGTGGAGTTCGCCACCTTTCTCGCCGAGCTTGGCGTCCGGATTTTGCTCATCGAGATGCTCGCGGAAATCCTCCCCGGCGAAGAGGCGGAGGCCTCGATGCTGCTCCGGCAGGCGCTGACCGGCCTGGGCGTCGAGATCCACGTCTCCACCCGCCTGGAGACCATTCACGAGACGGCCTCCGGCGTGACGCTCAGAGCCGCCTCTCCGGCGGGGATCCTGGAGCGGTCGGCGGATTACGCCCTCGTCTGCACGGGCCGGAGACCGGTCCTTCATGCGGAAGAGCTGGAGCGCCTGGGAATCTCCTATGATTTCAAGGGGATCGCCGTGGACGGACGGCAGGAAACCAACGTGGAAGGGATCTTCGCGGTCGGGGATGTAACCGGAGGAACGATGCTCGCCCACCGGGCGATGCGGCAGGGAAAGGCCCTGGCCAGTCGCCTGTACGGCGACGGCTCCATCCGCTACGACGAGAGGTGGACGCCAGCGGTCGCCTACGCCCACCCCCAGATCGCCCGCATCGGCCTGACGGAAAAGCAGGCCCGGGACCTGGGGCTCCCGGTCGAGGTGCGCCAGGCCGATTACGGCGCCAACATCATGGCCCGGACTGAACTCAAGGGGCAGGGATTCGCGAAGGTCCTTTTCCACCGCGGCCGGCTGGTGGGCGCAACCATCGCCGGCGAAGACGCCTGTGAGCTGATCGCGCCGCTCGCCCTCGCCGTCTCCCAGGAGTTGGACCTCAGCGCCCTTCGCCGGTGGATCATCCCGCATCCCACGCTGAGCGAACTTCTTGCCATCATGTGAGGCGGCAGCCCTCATTCGTTCCCGATGTTTCGTCAACCGTGGCGGGCGGGCCCAGGCGGGCACTGCTTCTGAGCGAGAAGCAGAAGGCAGATCTGATGGAGCGAATCGCGACACTGATGACCGAATTCCCGCTTTTGCGGGAATGACAGACAGAAGTCAAATCAACTTTTTTGCAAGGGCGTCTTCCCTGCCTAACTGTTAAAAGTCTTGTCGTAATTGATGACGGTGCTGCGATTGAAACCGAGTCGCTCGAAGAAGCGGGTCAACTCATCATTATGCTCTTCAACAAGGGCGCGGATCGTGTTGATCCCCTCCTCCTCGCAGTGCTCCACGAGCTTTCCCAGCAGCCTTACGCCGATGCCCCGGTTTTGATAGTCGGGGTCGACAAGGATGCTGTGAATAATGCATAATTCGGCAAACGGTATCATCACATACGCCAGGCGAGCTATCGCAAAACCGACGATGCTGCCGCCGATTTCGGCGACAAAACTCATATCGAGCGGTCCTCCGGGATCAGTGGTCACCATGTCCTTGTAACCCAGGGGAGTGTTCGCCTTGCCGAACTTCCTGTCGAGAGCCAAAATATCATGGATATCGCTGCGTGTCATCGGCCGAATCTTTACGGCACCCTGTTCTAAATTGCTCATTCCATGCACCTCCAAATTTATTTCAGCTACAGAAACCCGTTGACCCCGATGGGATTTATTTTAGTTTTATCCATGATATTTGTCAATCTCATTACGGGGAACGGAAATCGAAAGGAGAAACGCGACTGTTCGGCGCATGCGGGCGTCGTTACACACAGCGTCATAATTCATTGCACACAGTGTCATTCCAGCGGAAGCCGGAATCCAGGAAAACACTGGCTTCCGGGTCAAGCCCGGAATGACAAAGCGCGTAAGGCCAAAATCGTCATGTATAGCGGCATCGCCGATGACGCTCGTCCTTTCGCAACATGAAATCATACCTGGATCCTGGAACCCATAGAGCGGAAATGAATATAATTGCTTGATAGCAAAGGAGATTGATATTAGATCGCATTTCACTTGTCCTCTTCAATGAGTAGAAGGGGAAGGAAGATTTCGCGCCAGTCATCAATTGCCCCATTCACGCCGCCGATCTCAAGTCCATCCTTCGAATAATAGATCTCCAGTTTTTCGCTGCAGCACCCACATTTCAAAAGATATCGGGGCATTCGTTTTCCTTTTCCCTTCTTGTGGTAGACACGGATCCGTGGCTGTCCAAAACGACGCGCGTCGTAGAATCGATTTTTTCGCTTCAATAGATCCATAGTGAGCCCTCCTTCTGCAGACCAACTTCGAGGCTCTCCGGGAGCCGGATTTCCCGGTGATCCGGTGCAGCCGTTATGACGCACCGCGATCATCGTCTATTCCGTATTCCGATATCAGTGCTTCGTGCAGCGCGCGGATGCTGTCGATCCGCGATGCCGGCAATGTAGAAGCCGAGGCAGATATCGATGTCCCCTTGCGATAGGTAGTTCTCGTGGATCAGCACCTCGCGAATCTGGTCGGCGGCAGCAGGGTATTCGCGCTCGTCAGGATCGTGGTTCTGAAGAAGGAACTCGCCGTAGCAGTGTTCGATGACGGGCGGGAAAGAACTGCTCCACGATCTTGCCCCGATACTTTTCCAGGACCTCTCCGCCGCACTCTCCGGCCTTACTGCGGGCATGGATAAAGTCGCGGTTCCCCC
>JAHJXP010000145.1 GCA_018827585.1 Pseudomonadota bacterium
ATTAGTCACCCCATATTTAGGATAATAACTTCAAGATGTCAAGCAAAATCAATCTATCCTGTGGCACCACATTTTTGAGATTTTTTGGATTTTTCAAAGAGCCATCTAAACATTATAAGGGGTTACAATGGCGAACCCGCAAACTGGTGTAAAAGAAAAGCTTGAGCCACAGCGGCGTCAGGTCCAGCTTTACCTCGTCGCCGATCCCCACGACGCTCAAGACCCCGCCCCCAGCCATGACCCGCATCGCCGCCCGGAGGGTCCCGGTCTTCGCCACGACGTCAAAGACCTTCGTGAAGCCGCCCATCAATATCTCCTGTCCGAGCATCGGCCGGTAGCGGCGGGCGCCGGTGATCTCCGCGGCATGGCCGAAAAGGTCGCCGTCGGTGATCAGGTCGTCCGCCCCCGCCCGGGCCGCCAGTTCCGCATGGAATTTCGACGGTTCGGAGACGGTGATGCGGCAATCGCTCCCGAGGGACCGGATGGTCTGGACGAGGAGGTTCCCGATCACGCCGCCGCCGATGATCAGGACACGGTCCCCTTTCTCCGGCCGGTTCGCAAGCACGGCCTCCAGCGTGACGGCCAAAGGTTCGATCATCGCCCAGGATGCAGGGGAAGGAAGAAGATACTCGTGATTGCAGTCTTTACACTTCACCCTGGCAAAGCCCTTGTGCAGGTCGCCGCAATCACCGTGTCTGCGAGCCCTGCAACCCGAGGGGAAGAAGTCCGCGGCCTTTAATATCATTTGATTTCATGACATCACTCTGGTATCTTAATCTCACAATGATTAAGGAGGCGTCCTATGCATCATACAGGTCAAAACTCAAGGCGCAGCAACTATCAGGAAACGGCGCTGATTGAGAAAATTCGGGCCTTGCCACCGGAAAGAGTGCACGAGGTGGAGGACTTTGTTGATTTCCTTCAACTTCGCGATGAAGACGGGCGACTCCTTCGGGCGTCGGCAAGGCTTTCGGAAAAGGCTTTTTTTGATGCGTGGGACAACCCGGAGGACGCCGCCTATGACCGACTATGAGTTCGGCGATATCGTCCTGATTCCCTTTCCGTTTACCGATCAGACAACCGCCAAAAGACGGCCCGCCGTTATAGTCAGTTCAACCGCGTACCATCGCAACCGTCCCGATCTCATTCTCATGGCCATAACCAGCCGGATCAAGCCATCCCCCTCCTTCGGCGAAACGACCGTGGATCAATGGGAAGCGGCAGGTCTTATCAAGCCGTCCGTTATAAAACCCATCTTCGCCACGGTCGAAAAAGGCATCGTCATCAAAAAGATGGGCAAACTCGCCGATCAAGATCGGCAAACCCTGAGAAAGTCCATCCGCGTCATCTTGGGATAGCTCGGTAAATCGCATAACCTCGCTCGCCGGACCGGATCGCCGCCAGCGCAGTGCCGGCGGCGAGGCGCATGGATAGCGCCGCTCGCCACGGTACGCCTCATGTCTGTTTCCGGCCGGATAACGTCTCTTGGCGTAACGCGATCCGTTGGAATATCGCCTATTTCCAGCAGACGGCGATCCCGTTCGCCTATGACCTAAAATCGGGCGCTGTCTCCCCTTTTCCTTCTTAACACTTCAATCAAAAAGTGTTATGTAAGACTCCATTCCCTTTCCAAGGAGGTGCGGCCCTGAGAAAACGAATCGTCGTCATTTTTCTGATCCTCCTTGTCGGCGTCGGGATTCTGGTCTATTGTGGACAGAAGAAGGTCAGGGAGGGAGAGTTCTACTACTCCGGGACCATCGAGGCCACCCAGGCCCACCTCGCCTTCCAGACCGGCGGCCGCGTGCTCCGGGTGGAAGCGCGCGAAGGACAGGCGGTCGCAAAGGACCAGCCCCTGGCCGAGTTGGATCCGGCGGAGTTTCGTTCCCGCCACGAACAGGCAAAGGCCAACCTCGAAAGATCCGTGAAGAACCGGGAACAGGCGGAAACCATGCTGCGGGTCTACGAAAAGACCCTCCCCGCGGAAGTCGGACGGGCCGAGGCGGGCGTCGGCGTCCTGAGATCGCAGTTGGATGAGCTCAGGGCCGGCACCCGGCCGCAGGATATCGAACGGGCGAACCAGGCGATGCAGAGCGCCGCCTCCGTCATGGAAGACGCGAAGAGGAACATGGCCCGTTACGAGGCCCTCTTCAAAAAAGGGATCATCTCGGAGAAGGAGTGGGACGCCGCCCGTCTCCGCTACGATATGGCCCTCCGGGAATACGAGCGGAGCCGGGAAATGCACGATCTGGCCCGCGAGGGAAGCCGGGCGGAGACGATCCGCACCGCCGAGGCCAGGGTGGCCGAGGGAGTGGCCCTCCTGAAGCAGGCCAGAAGCAACCTCATCCGGATCGATGCGGCCAGGAAAGACGTGGAAGCGGCCCTCACGCTTGTCGCCGCGGCCCGCGCGGCCCTTGACCAGATGGAAATCCAGCTCGCCTACACGCAACTCAAGGCGCCCCAGGACGGCATCATCACCAGCCGCAGCATCGAGCCGGGGGAAGTGGTCACCCCGGGACGGGAAGTCATGACCCTCTCTTCCCTCGCAATGGTGGACCTGAAGATCTTCGTCGCCGAGACCGAGATCGGCAAGGTAAAACCGGGCCAGAAGGCCGAGGTCCGCGTGGACACCTTTCCCGAAAAAACCTTCGCGGGGACGGTGACCTTCATCTCGCCCGAGGGAGAATTCACCCCAAAGATCATCCAGACCCGGAAAGAAAGGGTCAAGCTGGTCTACCTCGTTAAGGTGTCCATCTCCAACCCCAGCTACGAGCTCAAGTCAGGAATGCCCGCCGATGCCAGGTTGCGATAAGAAGCCCTCCGCAGCCCCCCCGAACGAATGGGATGCGAAACCGCCGGTCCCGGAGGAGGCTTTTCTTAGGATCGAGGGCGTCTCCTACCGCTTCGACGCCGTGGAGGCGGTCCGCGGCGTTTCCCTCTCGGCGCCGACGGGAACGATCTTCGGCCTTGTCGGCTCCGACGGGGCGGGGAAATCCACCCTCCTGCGAATGGCGGCGACCATGCTCAAGCCCGCCGCCGGCCGGATCCAAATCGGCGGTCTGGATGTGGTGCGGGACAAGGCGGAGGTCAAGGCCCTCATCGGCTACATGCCCCAGCGCTTCGGTCTCTACCAGGACCTGACGGTCGAGGAGAATATCGATTTTTTCATGGATATCTTCGGGATCAGCGGCGCGGAAAGAAAGGCGCGCAAGGCCCTCTACCTCGGCTTCTCCAACCTGCTGTCCTTCACGGAGAGGCAGGCGGGCAACCTCTCCGGCGGGATGAAGCAGAAACTCGGCCTCGCATGCGTCCTCGTCCACGAGCCGAAGCTTTTGATTCTGGACGAACCGACCAACGGCGTCGATCCCGTTTCCCGCCAGGAGTTCTGGGAGATCCTTGGGAAAATGCGGGCGCGGGGGATGACGATCCTTGTCTCGACGTCCTACCTCGACGAGGGCGAGCGCTGCGACCGGCTGGGATTGATGCACCGGGCGGCGCTGTTGGAGACGGGATCCCCGGCGGAGATCCGCGCCCTTTTCGATAATCTGGAGGAGGCGATCATCCATCGCATCCGGGAGGCGGACGGGGCATTGGCGCAGGACGCATTCAAAATGGAGCGGGAATGATGACATGCGGGAACAACCACTCCGACGCCATCGTTGTCCGGGAGTTGGAAAAGCGCTTCGGGGCCTTTACCGCCGTCGACAGGATCTCCTTTTCCGTCCGGACCGGCGAGATCTTCGGCTTTCTCGGCTCCAACGGCTCGGGAAAATCGACGACGATCCGGATGCTCTGCGGGATCCTCTCTCCGACGTCCGGGGGAGGCAAGGTGGCGGGGTACGACATCGTCGCCGAGGCGGAGGAGGTCAAGCACGCGATCGGCTACATGTCCCAGAAGTTCTCCCTCTACGAGGATATGACCCCCGCGGAGAACCTCCGCTTCTACCTCGGCGTCTACAGCGTGCCGGAGGATCAGTGGGAGGAGCGGAGCGAGTGGGTCCTGGAGATGACCCGGCTCCATGAGTCCAGGAACCGCCTGACCCGCGAGCTTCCGCCGGGCTGGCGCCAGCGCCTCGCCCTCGGCTGCGCGCTGCTCCACCGGCCCCGGATCCTCTTTCTCGACGAGCCGACCTCCGGCGTCGATCCGATTACCCGCCGTCACTTCTGGGCGTTCATCCGGCAACTGGCCGGCGAGGGGATCACCGTCTTCGTCACGACCCACTATATGGACGAGGCGAGTCATTGCGGGCGGATCGTGATGATCAACGAGGGGAGGATCGTCGCCTCGGGGAGCCAGGACGAGATCATCCGCTCCGCCTGCCCGGAAAGGCCGGAAGCGGACCTCAACGACGCCTTCGTCGCCCTGATGTCCGGGAGAAAAGGGGTGGGAAATTAAGAAGAGAGGGAGGGAGACCGTTTATGCCGGAGATGATTTCAATTCCAAGAAAACCGATGATCGTCGGTGTGATGGGGAGCCACGGAGAAAAACCGGAGGTGCGGGAACAGGCCCGTCTCCTGGGGGAGGCCATCGCCCGGCGGGGCCATGTCCTGCTCACCGGCGGCGGTACGGGCCTCATGCAGGCGGCCTCCGAGGGCGCCCACAGGGCCGGAGGCCTGGTCATCGGGATCCTCCCCAACGACCGGAAGCACCCGATGGACGGCTATCCCAATGAATTTGTCGATATCGCCGTCTTCACGGGGATGTACGAGGGCCGGAACGTCATCAACGCCAAGACGCCGCACTGTCTGATCGCTCTCGCCGGGGGCGCGGGGACCCTGTCAGAGATCGCCCTGGCCCTCCGCGCAGGCACACCGGTGATCGGCCTGAACGCCCCGGAAGTGTCTTTTGCCGGCTCGGAGGAGATCGTCCGGGTCTCCACAATGGAAGAGGCCCTCCGGGTCATGGACCGGATCCTCACCGGGACAAAAACAACAAACTGAGGGAGTTATCATTTTAGGTTCATCCGGTTTAAACGTACATGAAAAAGCTGTTTTTCTTCCTCAGTAGTCAGTAAAGGGTCAACCTTGATAAAAAAATTGATTTCGAACCGGAATCATTGATGTTATTTCTTCAGCAAAGCTAATCTGAGGAGTGCAGGTGAGGTCTGTCTGAAGTGTACTCGTAAATGCCGTCTTGGGGGGTAAATCAATAAAAAATGCGCCTATTTCTACAAAAAACATCCGCTTACGCCACTTGGATCTTCATCGCCTCCGTCCTGATGGCGGTGGCCCTCCTCTATGTATGGAGCCATATCAATATGACGGAGTTGGAGTTCCAGATCGCCCGGGAACTGAGCAGTTGGGAACAGATCACGGAAGAGCAGATGAAGTTGAAGATCGAACTCGCCACACTGAAATCACCCAAAAGGATCGAAACCATCGCCCGGGAAAGACTGCAGATGACGTACCCGGAAAGGGAACATGTGATCCCGCTGAAATGACCGGTGAATCAAGAAAGTGGATGAAATTCAGGGGGGCGTGTGGTTTTCTGAGCAACCTATTGAATACGATATGCGTAAATATTGGACGGCATTTTTACGTTCGTGTATGATGCGCCCGTGCTTCCTAAAAGTCGTAGATTGAAAATTTTCATGGAAACAGTAGATTTGAAATGAAAATCGTTATCATATCTTAGGTTACTTCATGAAAAGACTTGCTCTTCTGGTTTTATTCTTCGTGTGGCTATCCCCGTCCTTGTCCAATTCCACCGACTGGTATAGTTGTGCCGATGATCTTGATCGATTACGTCGTGCCGCACGAGATGCGGCCGATGTTGCCAATGACGTCAAGTCAAAGGCGGATGACTTTGAAAACTGCAAACGATTTCCGGACATCTATGATCTTATACAAGATCGCTGTCGAGGGAAGGCTTACGATTACCAAAGTGCACTTAGCAACCTGGAAAGCGAATTGAACACAGTTGATAGACGTATTCGGTCGGTTAGTTCTTCATGTG
>JAHJXP010000146.1 GCA_018827585.1 Pseudomonadota bacterium
ACGTGCTATAATTAAAAAGGAGATGGGCACATGAGTGGTAGAAAAAAAAGGATAGAACTTATACGAAAGATCCAAAAGCCACGAGGTTCGCAAGTAATTGTGTATTTTACGGGTGACAGGCAGCCTTTTGCTTCACAAATAGCTGAGGATGCCGTCCTTCCGTTATATAAACATCTTTTGGCTTTGAAAGCCGTTGAACCAAAGATGGATAAGATCGACCTATTTCTTTACACACGGGGCGGAGACGTAGGTGTTCCTTGGCGGATAGTAACAATGCTTCGCGAGTTTTATAGTGAAATTTCCGTTTTGATTCCATATAAAGCGTATAGTGCTGGCACAATGGTTCGACTTTCTTTTTTACGACATAACCTCGACCTATTTTGAAGGGAGTGCCAAAGGGAACTTACAGGCCAAAAGGGGTTACAGCCGCGATGGACGTCCTGACTGTGCGCAGGTTTGTATTGGTCTCGTGGCGAGCAGAGAAGGTCTTCCCCTGGCATTTGAGATATTCGACGGCAACCGGGTTGATGTCACGACCACTCAGGAAATGATTCAGATCATGGAGGCCAAGTACGGCAAAGCCGACCGGATTTGGGTCATGGATCGCGGCATGGTGAGCGAAGACAATCTGGAGTATATGCGTCAAAAAGGAGCCAGATACCTTGTGGGCACTCCCAAGTCCATGCTGAAAAAGTTTGAACAGGAGCTACTCAGTCAGGACTGGGAAGAGGTTCAGCCTGGGGTTGAAGTAAGGCTCTGTCCTTCTCATGAGGATAAAGGAGAGACTTTTGTTTTGTGCAGATCACAGGGTCGCAAGGAAAAGGAGAATGCCCTTCTGAATCGCTTTGTCGGCAACATGGAGACCAGTCTGGCAAAAATGGTGGCTCGCACTCACATACTGGTTTGCTTTCTGGCATTGGCCATGTGGCGTACACTGCAACAGTGGATGAAAGCCTCGGGACTCGGTACTGCACCGAGAAAACTGCTGGACGAAATGAAGGAGATAAAATCCCTCGATGGTGTCCTTTTGCCGACGGGGGAAGTATCCCTCTATTTCCTAGATGAACCCAATTTCTTTCTGCTTTGACCATGAATTTGCTGAGTTTTGGGTTATTACCAAATGAGTTTTATCGGATACTGCGAGAAAGCGGCATCAGGAGATATTATCGGTATCCCTTCCGTCATTGCCTGGGCGATGATTAACCGGTCAAAGGGGTCACGATGATGGAACGGCAGGTCTATTATCTTGGTCAAGTGATTGTGGGCGATGGGCAACAGCTCGATATCGTTTTCTTCAATCTGCTGCGGAATGATCTGCTCATAAGGCTTTACAAGCGCCAATTTCCCGAGACTTACCTTGATGGCGATCTCCCATAAGCTGACCATACTCAAAACGATCCGGTTATCTAAATCCATGATAACATTTTGAGCATGAACGCTCAATTTATCGCTGCCGCCGATAAACCATAAAAAGGCGCTTGTGTCGAGTAATGCCCGCATCACATGTATTCTTTGAAATCTTCAATCGGCGCGTCAAAATCATCCGACATTATAACGAGTCCTTTTGCACCCCCAAATTGCCGGATTTTCTTGCCCGGCTTCACGAGAGCAACGAGTTTGACAAGGGCTTTCCCATCTTGTGCGATCACAATATCGTCCCCACTCATTGTTTGTTCAATCAGTTCGGGCAAATGCAGTTTTGCCTGGTTTACATCGATAATCTGCATGGCGCGGCGCCCCCCTTCAAAACCATTTCATCAAAATTGACTTTTATCAGCATTCGATGAATCATACTTTATTGATTATTTATTTCATATGCAAGCACATTTTAGGGGTGTCAGGGGTGTCATTGGGGTAAGTTCTAACATTCCAACAATCAATCGGCTGATGGCCGCCATTGCGGGTTGGGACGTGTTAATGTCGATGGCGCGTGAGCAGTCGAGGAGACGGTTAGGTAGAAAAAGCGGATGCGCTGCATCCGGCGTTCAGCAATCTCTTTGTTCAGACCGAGATCCTCCGCCGGCAACGGGCGATTCTCTGCACGCGCCGGCCCCGCTCCCGGGGCGAGCACGCTCCCTGGATGTTTCATCTGATGGCCGTGCACGGCGCGGACATCGGCGACATCTCTTATGAGACCGACCGCCTGCGGTTCCTCGGCCGAGGAAATACGGTTGCCGACCCGCAAGCGATGGATGATGCATCGGCCCTCTCCGGCAGTGAAGGCTCCGTGCTGGATCCGATTGTCGCGATCCGTTATCGGATCACACTCGACGCGGAAGAAACGGCAACGGTCAATATTGTCTCCGGCATCGGCGAGACTCGCGACGCAGCCTTAAGCCTGGTCGGGAAATACCAGGACCGGCGTCTCAGGGATCGGGTCTTCTATATGGCGTGGACACACAGTGATGTCTTTTTGCGGCAGATCAATGCCACGGAGGCCGACGCGCAGCTCTACGGACGCCTCGCCGGCTCGGTAATCTATGCCAATGCTTCACTACGCGCCGACGCAAGCGTCCTCATCAAGAATCACCGCGGGCAATCCGGTCTCTGGGGCTACGCCATTTCCGGTGATTTGCCGATCGTACTCCTGCGGATTGAAGATCCGGCCAATATTGACCTGGTGCGTCAACTCATACAGGCCCACGCGTACTGGCGCTTAAAAGGACTGGCGGTGGACCTGGTGATCTGGAACGAAGATCACGCCGGTTACCGGCAGCAACTCCAGGAACAAATCATGGGGCTCATTGCCGCAGGCGAAGGCGCCCACGTGACGGATCAACCGGGCGGCATTTTCGTAAGGCCTGCGGACCAGATATCGAGCGAGGAACGCATCCTGCTCCAAACCGTCGCCCGCGCCATCGTCACCGACAGCCGGGGGATGCTGGCGGACCAAATCAACCGGCGCGGTCTTGTGGAGGTAAGCGTGCCGCGCCTTACGCCGACCCGGACTCACCGTGCCGACCCCCCGGCAGTTGCCGCCTTGCCTCGCCGCGATCTGCTGTTTTTCAACGGACTCGGCGGATTTACGCCTGATGGCCGCGAGTACATCATTACCACCACGCCTGATCAGGTGACGCCGGCGCCATGGGTGAATGTCCTGGCGAATCCGCACTTCGGAACCGTCATCTCGGAGAGCGGCTCTGCCTACACCTGGGCCGAGAATGCCCACGAGTTTCGCCTCACTCCCTGGTATCCTAATTTCCCGAAGAAATTATAACTATGCCTTGCCAGGGAGTTGGATGTCCAAGGCTTTGAGAATATCCCGCTGCGCCTTGGTCACCTCTGTGAGGATATGACGGTACTTCCCGGAATATTTGACCTTGGTCAACGTCTTCATCTCCGCCCACGGTCGCCGAC
>JAHJXP010000147.1 GCA_018827585.1 Pseudomonadota bacterium
GAATTCAGGACCACTGTCGACGGCATCACAGTCAACCGGGTTTATACGCCGGCCGATGCGGTCGGCGTGGATCCCGGTCTTCCGGGCGAGTATCCCTTCACAAGACACATCATGCCCGCCGGTTTCCGCGGCAAACTCTGGACGATGCGCCAGTACGCCGGTTTCGCCACGGTGGAGGAGACCAATAGGCGCTACAAGTATCTCTACCGGCAGGGGACGACGGGATTCAGCGTCGCCTTTCATCTGCCCACCCAGGAAGGCTACGATTCGGACCACCCCCTTTCCAAAGGCGAGGTGGGCAAGTGCGGCGTTGCCGTGGACTCGCTGCAGGACATGGAGCAGCTCTGGGACGGCATCCCGCTGGCGGAGGTGAGCACCTCCATGACCATCAACGCCACCGCCGCCATCCTGCTGGCGATGTACATCGCGGCGGGGGAAAAACAGGGGGCGGACAGGGGCAAGCTCAAGGGCACCGTGCAGAACGACATCCTGAAGGAATACATCGCCCGCAACACCTACATCTTCGCCCCGGCGCCATCAATGCGCCTGGTCGGCGACATCTGCGCTTATTGCGCCGCAGAGATGCCGGAGTGGAACTCCATCAGCATCAGCGGCTATCACATCCGCGAAGCCGGTTCGACCGCGATCCAGGAAGCCGCCTTTACCCTGGCCAACGGCATCGCCTATGTTCAGGCAATGATCGACAGGGGGATGGAGTTCGACTCCTTCGCCCCCCGGTTTTCCTTCTTCTTTGGCGCCTACACCAATCTCATGGAGGAGGTGGCGAAATTCAGGGCGCTGCGCCGGCTCTGGGCGAAGATCGCCAAAGAGAGGTTCAAAGCCAAAAACCCGCGGTCGATGATGCTCAGATACCACGTCCAGACCGACGGCTTCACCCTGACCGAACAGCAGCCGCTCAACAACATCATCCGGGTGACCATCCAGGCGCTGGCGGCGGTCATGGGCGGCTGCCAGTCGCTGCACACCAATTCCTTCGACGAGGCGATGGCCCTGCCCACGGAGCAGGCAGTCCAGGTCGCCCTGAGGACCCAACAGATCATCGCCGAGGAAAGCGGCGTGGCCGATACCGTCGACCCGCTCGCCGGCTCGTATTTCATCGAGTCCCTCACCAACCGGATAGAAGAGGGGGCGATGCAGTATCTCAAGAAGATTGACGAGATGGGCGGGGCCCTCGAAGCGATCCGCCGCGGATACATTCAAGGCGAGATCGCCCGTTCCGCCTACAATTATCAAAAGGCCGTGGACTCCGGCGAACAGGGCATCGTCGGCGTCAACAAATACATCGTCGCGGAAGAACAGGAGCCCAGGATTCTCGAGATCGACGAAACCGTGGAGAAGAAGCTGACAGAGAGACTCGCTCAGGTAAAGCGGGAGAGAGACAACGATAGAGTAAGGCAGGCGCTGGCGGAAGTGCGCAGGGTTGCCGCAACGAACGAGAATGTCATGCCGACGCTCATCGAGGCGGTAAAGACTTACGCGACCGTGGGCGAGATAAGCGATGCGCTACGGGCGGTATTCGGCGAGTACCGCGAGCCTGGCGTCATATAGGAAGGAGACCAGCCGTGTCGACCGCGAACAGAAAGATACGGATCCTCATAGCAAAGCCCGGCCTTGACGGTCACGATCGGGGGGTGAAGGTGATCGCCCGGGGTCTGAAAGACGCAGGGATGGAGGTAATCTATCTCGGACTGCGCCTGACCCCCGAGCAGATCGCCACCGCCGCCATCCAGGAAGACGTGGACGTCGTCGGGCTGAGCTGCCTGTCGGGCGCTCACATGGTCCTGTTCCCCAAGGTGGTGGAGCTGGTCAGGGAAAAAGGCGGCAGGGACATCCTGTTCATCGGCGGCGGCATCATCCCGAAGAAAGACATCGCCCGGCTGAAGGAATCCGGAATAGCCTATGTTTCCGGACCCGGCACATCCATTGCGGAGATCAGCGCGTTCATCGAGGCAAACGTGACGACTCCGTAAAAGTCAGGGGAAATAGGTATCTGTCCCCGTTTTCCCCCATCCCCCCCCGGCGAAGGCCGGGGGAGCTTTTTTTACGAAGCCGTCACAATGATCACAATGAAAGGAGAAAACGATGGATAGAAAACGCTATGAAGAAGGACTGGCCGTCAGAAAGGCCGTTTTAGGGGCCGAACACGTCGAGAAGTCGCTTCGCTCGGCCGATGACTTCACCCGTCCGATGCAGGAGTTGGTGACCGAATACTGCTGGGGGGAGATCTGGACCCGACCGGGCCTCGACCGCAAGACGAGAAGCTTCCTCAACCTCGCGATGCTCACGGCCCTAAACCGCCCGCACGAAATAAAACTGCACGTGATCGGGGCGCTCAACAACGGCCTGACCAGGGACGAACTGATGGAGGTCTTCCTGCAGAGCGCCATCTATTGCGGCGTTCCCGCCGCGCTCGACGCGATGCGCGTCGCCAAAGAGGTCTTCGCGGAGGTCGACGGCGGCAAATGACCATCACCGACCGGAAATACCCCGTCGGTTTCATTGGGATCGGCAAGATGGGATTTCCCATGGCGGGCCGGATAGGCGCGCACGGCTACCCGCTGCACGTCCATGACATCTCGGAGGCGGCGCGCGCGGCGTTCTGCAGCCGGGTCCCCGCTGCCCGGGAGGCAAAAACCCCGGCGGCAATCGGGCGCTGTTGCGAGGTCGTGATCCTCATGCTCCCGGACAGCGAAGCGGTGAAACAGGTGCTGTTCGGCGGAAAAGACGGCCTGGCCGCCCATCTCCCGCGGGGGGCGATCGTGATCGACATGAGCTCGTCCGATCCTTCGGTGACGCGCGGGATCGGGCCGCGGCTGAAGCAGGCGGGCGTGGATTTTATCGATGCACCGGTTTCCGGGGGAGTGAAACGGGCGAACGACGGGACCCTCGCCATCATGGCCGGTGGCGACAGTGCGGTCATCACCCGGGTGAAGCCGCTGCTTACGACCATGGGAAGTTCGCTGATCGAGACCGGCGTGCTCGGGTCCGGGCATGCGATGAAGGCGCTCAACAACTATGTCTCGGCGGCAGGCCTGTTGGCGGCCTGCGAGGCCCTGAAGACGGGCTTCGATTTCGGAATCGCGCCGGAGACAGTGATCGCCGTTCTGAACGCCTCGACGGGAAAAAACAACAGCACCGAAAACAAGCTGATGCAGTACATCGTTTCGGGACTTTTCAATTCCGGGTTCTCCCTCGGGCTGATGCGCAAGGACGTCGCAATCGCCGCCGACCTGGCAAAGAGCCTGGGCAGCAGGACCCTGCTGGGCGAGGTCCTGCTCAAATCCTGGGCGGATGCCGAGGCGAAGTTGGGCGGCGGCGCGGACCACACCGAGATATACCGCATGCTCGAAGAGTAGCGCTTGCCGGGGGGAAACCCAACATTCGGACCTTGACCTGGTCGCCTTGGTTGATGAAAAGACGCCGGAAATCGAGAGCGCCCTCGATGACCTCGCCTATGGCGTCATGTGGGATTATGATTTCAAGCCCGTCATCTCGTTAAAGGTCTTCTCCGAAGCGCGTTTCCGCAGTTCCACGGAAAAAGGGATGTCATTTTACAGGCACGTCGAAAAAGAAGGCATCCCCATATGACCCAAATTCCATCGGATGCTCATCAATGCCCGTAAGATCAGGGAGATTGCCGATTACGACATCGATGAGGAAATCTTTGACCCCGCGTCGCCTCATTGAAAATTGACGAGGGTCGCGCCTTCCTAAATAACGTGATCCGCAATCATTCAGGCATTGTCGAGCACTGCAGGTGGCCGTGATCCTTCCAGGAGGAGATCCAGTGGGCTTTTCGGGGCTTTGGACATATCCCGCAGCACATGCGTGTAGATCATCGTCGTTTCAACATTCTTGTGGCCGAGCAACTCCTGCACTTCCCGGATATTGACGCCGTTCATGAGCAAATGTGTCGCGAAACTGTGGCGCAGCGTATGCACGGACGCGTGTTTGGGAATGCCGGCCTTCCTGATTGCCTTTTTTATTACCTCCTGTATGGCGGAGTCGCTGATATGATGGCGAGCCACCCTGCCGCTGCGCGGGTCAACAGAGAGATTGTTGGCCGGAAAAACATACTGCCATGCCCATTCTTTGCCCGCGTTGGGATATTTCCTGCTTAGTGCATCGGGAAGAGGGACTTCACCATATCCCCGGGAAAGATCACTCTCATACAAACTTTTAACTTCGATTAAATGATTCTTTAATTGATCTTTAACCGTTGCCGGCAAGATAGTGGTTCTGTCCTTATCTCCTTTGCCGCTTCGCACGGTTAAAGTATTTAAATCCATATCGACATCTTTGACTCTCAGGCGGGCCAGTTCCATCAGTCGCAGACCTGCACCGTAGAGCAGCCCGGCGATAAGCAAATCCTTGCCGTTCATACAGGCCAATAATCGTTTGACCTCTTCCACCGAAAAGACAACGGGCAGTTTCTGCCCGCGTTTCGCGCGGACGGTATCGGCGAGATTTCCGATTTCTTTTCCCAGC